>CAYGMW010000038.1:0-16303 GCA_964350975.1 uncultured Acidimicrobiales bacterium
GAGCTGGCTGTGGCGCTACGGGAGGCGCAGCTGGCTTGGGCTCGGCGGCAATCTTCGGCGCGGGTGCGGCACCAGGGTCGCCCTGCTCAGCTGGCGCTGAGGCCGCAGCAGACGCTGCGGCCTTCTTCTTCTTTTTGACCGGAGCGGGTTCTTCTTCTTCGGGCTGGACGTCGCGAACCAGACCCTCACGTTCGGCCTTGCGCCGGACGCGGTCAGCTTGGGCCTCGACGATGCTCGATGAGTGGCTCTTCGCCCCAATGCCGAGCGCGTCGCAGAGATCGAGGGTCTCTTTGTTGGTTAACCCAAGCTCTCTGGCCAGTGCAAATACGCGGATGTTCTTTGGCACGCAATTCCTTGTGCTGTCTCGTACCGATGCAGAAACTGCACGGCGCGCGGCTGTCGGCGGCCCCGACAATGCCGGACACCACCCTAACCGCTTCTCACCCTCGTGAGCGGCGAACTTTCCCGAAGTCGGTCAACGGGTCAGTCAGCATCGGGTGATTCTGGTGTTGTGATCTCTTCAGCTTCGGCCTCAGCTGGTGCTGCTTCGGCTGTGGCTGGGTCTTCGACAGCGTCGGTTTCGGATTCATAATCCGAAGCGAGCATGACGTCGCCACCATCGGCTGGCTTCCACACCAGCTCGCCGGAGTCAGGGTCGGTGACCCATTCGCCTTCGGCCCATTCTTCGCCGCCGTAGCCGGCTTCTTCGTCCGCAAGCTGGGTTTCGCTCTTGATATCGATGCGCCAGCCCGTGAGCCGCGCAGCAAGGCGGGCGTTTTGGCCCTCGCGACCGATCGCCAACGACAGCTGGTGATCGGGGACGATGACTTCAGCTGTTCCCTCTTCTTCATGGAAACGAACTTCTTTGACCTTGGCCGGTGACAGGGCCTTGGCAACCAGGTCGTAGGGAACATCGGAGAACGGGATGATGTCGATCTTTTCGCCGCGCAGTTCGTTGACGACCTGCCGGACGCGGGCGCCGCGAGCACCAACACAGGCGCCGACTGGATCGACGTTGGGGTCGTGCGACCACACGGCGATCTTGGTGCGGTGCCCTGGTTCACGAGCACAAGCCTTGATCTCGACAGTGCCGTCGGCAATCTCGGGCACCTCGAGCTTGAACAGCTCGCGGATGAGCCCCGGATGGGTGCGTGACACCACGATCTGAGGGCCCTTGGCAGTCTTGCGAACCTCGACGATGTAGGCCTTGAGACGAGTGTTGGGCTCGGGGCGTTCGTAGGAGACCTGCTCGGACTGAGGCAGCAGGGCTTCGACGCGGCCAAGATCGAGCAGGGTGTAGCGAGAGTCCGACTGCTGGATGATGCCAGTGACAATGTCGCCCTCGCGACCCGCGTACTCCTCGTACTTCATGTCGCGTTCGACTTCGCGAATTCGCTGGGTGAGCACCTGGCGGGCGGTTTGGGCAGCGATACGACCAAAGTTCTCAGGAGTGTCGTCCCACTCGCGAACAATATTGCCGTCTTCGTCGATCTCCTGGGCGATCACCCGGATATCGAACGTCTCATCAATCACGACGTAGGCGTCGTCGGCCGCGTCCGGCGTGCGCTTGTACGCCGATTCGAGGCCATTGGCCACGGCCTCAAGCAAAACATCGGTGCTGATACCGCGGTCAGCGGCGAGCGCCTGGAGCGCTTCCATCATCTCTGGTGAGCTCATGATCCTGCCTCGTTGTCGTTATTCACAGTCGTAGATGTCGTCAAAGTCTGAGATGCCTGGCTACCCGCTGGCTTCTTCGCCCCACCGGGTTTGGGCGTCGGGCCCCACTCGAAAATCGTGCGGGCCTTGTCAATCTCGTTGAGGGGTACCTCAGTGGAGCCGCGTTCGTGATCGAGCACCGTGACCGAATCCGGCCCAGCGCTCAGGAGTTGGCCGCGAAAACGCAGCCGTCCGTGCGCTCCAGCGGTTGTGGTGATCGTTACGACCTCGCCAACCGCAGTCTCGAAATGGCGCGGCGTTCGGAGCCGACGCTCGACACCAGGGCTCGACACCTCAAGCATGTAGGCGCCGCCACTGAAGTTGGCCTCGTCAAGGGCAACCGACAGCGATCGGGAAACCGATTCGAGGGCGTCGACATCGACGGCACCCTCACCGTTACCGACCAGGCTGACCCTGAGCACATTGCCATGTTGCTCAACGTCGTACACCTCAAGACGCATCGCGGCGGCAAGCGGTTGAGCAAGGTGAGCTACGTGTGATGTATCCATGCTGATCGCTGCCTCCGTTCGCGCTTATACCACCGGCTCGTCGGGGCCGCAGCCTCGCAAACCGGTGGGATATCGATCCGGCTACATGCCGGACTACCCATATGCCAGTTTCGGCACCGGACGCACGTGACGACTCGGTTCCGAACCCAAGACGATACCAGCGATCTTGGGCCGTGCGCTGGGTGTCAGTCCGACGATGTGCGCTTACGGATCAGCTGAACGATCTGGGCTGCGTTGTTGGCGTCGTGACCCTGGTCGTCGATCTGGGCCAAGCGATCGGCTTCGGCCATCGCTGCGGCTGATTCGTCCCTGCTTGCCAACGCGGCGTCGACACCGTCGGCGGCGATCTTTTTGGCCCACTCAACGAGGGCGTCGACCATCTCGTCTTCGGGTACGACCTTGACGACCTCGCCCCTGACGAACAGGTGACCCCGCTTGCGTCCGGCGGCAATACCAAGGTCGGCGCCCTTGGCCTCCCCCGGCCCGTTCACCACACAACCCATGACAGCGACCTGTATCGGAACATTGAGATCCAAGAGTGCTGCTTGGGCGTCAGCGGCGACCTTGATGACGTCGACTTCGGCGCGTCCACACGATGGGCACGCAATCAGATCGAGACCCTTGCGCTCACGCAAACCCAACGCTTCGAGCAGTTGACGACCGGCGCGAGCTTCTTCAACCGGGTCGGCAGTGAGGCTGTAGCGGATGGTGTCGCCGATGCCCTCGTTCAGCAGGGTTGCGATACCGGCAGTTGCTTTCAAAATGCCTGCCGGCGGCGGACCAGCTTCGGTGACGCCAAGGTGCAACGGGAAGTCGACCGTGTCAGCCAACAGCCGATACGACTCGACCATGAGACGAACATTGCTGGCCTTGACGGAGATCTTGACGTTGTCGAAGCCAACTTGTTCGAAGTAGTCGAGCTCGCGTTTGGCTGACTCCACGAGCGCCTGCGGTGTGAGCCCGTACTTGTGTTCGATGTCGGGGTCGAGACTGCCGCCATTGACGCCGATTCGGATCGGCACACCCCGATCCTTGGCTTCAGAAGCCACGATCTTGATGTTCTCAGGCTTGCGAATATTGCCCGGGTTCAGCCTCAGGCAGTCGACGCCAGCATCGAGAGCCGCCAACGCCAGCTTGTACTGGAAATGAATGTCAGCCACGATCGGCACCGGCGAGCGGGGCACGATCTGGGCCAACCCTTCGGCTGCGGCAACGTCGTTGCAGGTGCAGCGCACGATGTCGGCCCCGGCACCGGCCAAGGCATAGATCTGGGCCAAGGTGCCATCAACGTCGGCAGTCTTGGTGGTCGTCATCGATTGGACCGACACCGGGGCGTCGCCACCGACACCCACATTTCCGACCATGACCTTGCGGGTGACGCGACGTTCGAACATCTCGTCAGCCTAGAGCTGGATGGGGTTGGCAATGTCGAGCCACAAGGCACCCATTCCAAACAACACCATCACCATGAACACCGCATAGGTCAGCGGCAACAACTTGTTGACGTCGGCTACGTGCCGTCGACCCGGTCGGGACCGAATGCGCTCATAGGTCGCAACCGCGAGGTGACCGCCGTCGAGTGGCAGCAGCGGCATCAGGTTGAACACGCCCACAAAGACGTTGAACATTGCGAGCAGGTAGATCGCGTCGCGGCCGATCTGTGAGCTGATGTCGGCCACACCGACCACCGACACGGGGCGGGTCTCAAGGTCGATGTCTTGCTGATTACCCGGAGCGGTGAAGACGTTGTCGACATACCCACCGATATTGGTCGCAAACGTGCCAATGCCCGACAGGGACTCCCAAATGCGATCAGGGAACTCAGTGACGGCCCGAGTAGCCGCCGCTCCAACAGACTCGGTGTCGCGCACCACCACAAAGTCGTCGGACATTCCAACGCCCAAGAACCCAGTGACCACGCCGGCGCGTTCGCGCTCGCCAAGGGTTGCCTCGAGAGCAAGGGTCTGACCGTCGCGGTCGATGAGGATCGTCACCTCTTCGCCAGCGCGAGGTTCGACTGCAGCGATGAGGTCGTCGAAATCGACAATGGGGTCACCGTCGATGGAAATCAGCTGGTCGCCGGCAACGAGGCCAGCAGCTTCAGCCGCGCTGTCAGGACTCGGTGTGTCGATCGACCACTCAGTGATGCGCTGTTCACCAACGAATGCGTAGTAGCCGAAGAACAAGATGACAGCCATGACGAAGTGCATCATCGAGCCCGCGGTAATGACGAGCACGCGCCGCGGATAGGTGGCCTTGCGGTACGTACGATCCTCATCGGCGGGATCGACCTCGTCGAGGTTGTTCATTCCAATGATTCGCACATAGGCACCAGCCAGGATCGGCTTGAGCCCAAATTCGGTCTCGCCGCGGCGGAACGAAAAGATCCGTGGTCCAAACCCGATGAAGAACTCCGTTGCCTTCATGCCCGTCCACCGCGCGGTGGCGAAGTGACCAAGTTCGTGCATGAACACAAAGAAGATGATCGACAAGACCACCAGCAACAACGTGAACGACCACAGACCAAGCCCAACCAAGACCGCGATCACCAACACCAGGCCGATCAGGTCCTGACGCGACGACTCACCGCTGTCGACGGGTGCGTCTTCAAGCTGGCTGACAGTCATCGCTCTCCTGGGTCATCGGGGTCGTTGGAACGCCGGATTGCTGGTCGAAGTTAACCACGAGAACCGATCAAATCTTCCGCGACTCGGCGGGCCCGTCGATCAACATCGATCACAACGTCAACAGACGTCGCTGGTGTTCCATCGTGCAGTTCGAGGCTTTCCTCAAGGACTTCGGCAATACCCGACCATGTCAAGCGTCGATCAAGGAACGCCTGGACGGCTACCTCGTTGGCTGCGTTGAGCCACGCGGGCGCCGATCCGCCGATACGACCAGCCTCATAGGCAAGGCTCAAGCAGCCGAAGGTGCCGACATCAGGCGGCTCAAAATCCAAACGGCGCAACGTCGACCAGTCGATCCGGCCAAACGGTGTCGCGATGCGGTCGGGGTACGCCAGCGCGTAGCCAATGGGCAGCTTCATGTCCGGCATCGACAGCTGGGCAATCGTGCTGCCATCGGTGAACTCGACCATCGAGTGCACGACCGATTGTGGGTGCACCACCACGTCGATGTCGTCGTAGCCAACCCCGAACAGTTCGTGGGCCTCAATCACTTCGAGCCCCTTGTTCATCAGCGTCGAGGAATCGATGGTGATCTTGGGGCCCATCGACCAGGTTGGATGATTCAGCGCCTCGTCGACGGTCACCGCGGCCAGGTCGGCTGCGCTTCGACCCCGAAATGGGCCGCCTGAGGCGGTGAGCACCAGCCTCCCGACGCGCTCGACGAGACCATCAGGTCCGACCTGGCCCGACCTCAAGCATTGATGGATCGCGCAGTGCTCGCTGTCGACTGGGACGAGTTCGGCGCCTGGCGTGGCCCTGAGTGGTTGCACGACCGGCCCGCCCGCAATCAGCGATTCCTTGTTCGCCAAGGCCAAACGTTTTCCGGCTCGCAGGGTCGCAATCGTGACCGGAAGTCCGGCAAAACCGACCACCGCGTTCACCGTGACGTCGGCCAGAGGCGCAAGCTCAGCCAGCGCTGCCTCGCCACTCACTACCTCAAACCCAGGACCTAGGCGCTCAACCAACTCAGCTCGGCGCGACGCGTCGATGATCGCAACAACCTCGGGCCGAAACTCGTGAGCTTGGGCAACCAGGGTGTCAACCGAGCGCCACGCGGCAAGCGCCGTGATCCGATAGCGGTCGGGTTCAGCGCGGACTACATCGAGTGTCTGGGTTCCAATAGAGCCGGTACTACCCAGCAGCGCAACGGTTGTGGACCCGCTCGTTGGGTGTGGCTGTGGGGACGTCATGGTCAGACGGTACCGACTGAACTGACGAGCCCAATCAGGACTCGCTCAAACAGCGAGATGAAGGTCTCGGGCCAGGGCCAGGTAGTACACGGCCGGCAACACGAACAACATGGCGTCGAATCGGTCAAAGACCCCGCCATGGCCTGGCAACACGGTTCCCATGTCCTTGACGCCGAGGTCGCGCTTGATCAGTGACTGCACGAGATCGCCAAGGGGGGCAATGAACGCCACGACGACCCCGAGTAAGAGTGCGTCGACTTCGCTAGCCGACCATGGGTGAAGCCCCGGGCGCACGCCCAGCAAGAAGGTCACCACCAACACCGCAAAGATCATGCCGCCGATGAGACCTTCCCAGGTCTTGTTCGGGCTGATCGACGGCGCCAACCGGCTCTGACCGGTCCATCGACCGATGAAGAGGCCAGCCGTGTCATAGGTCGCTGTGCCGATGATTGCGCCGAACAAGATCCCCGACCCGCTTGGCAACACCAAAATCAAGGTCGCATACGCGCCCAGCAGGCCCACCCACATGACGCCGAAAATCGTGACGGACAGGTTGGCTGTGGGCCGGTCAGATTCGACCCCGAAGAGGTACCAGAGCAGCCCAACCATCACGGTCATGACCAATATCAGCGGCAAGGCTCCGTCGCCGCGGTAGTACGCACCGATCGACAACATCGCTGTTGATGTCAGGCCCAACAGCGTGGCCGGGCGATACCCGACCTTGCGGACCGATACGAAGAACTCGCTCGCCGCCACCACCAACAACGGAACCACCAGCAACATGGCCCAACCTGGCCCGCGGCTGGCCAGCACCAAGAAGGCGGCAATGAGGCCAATAGCGGTAGCCACCGCCATCGGAACATTGCGTCCCCCACTCGGCGGTGGAGGCGGTGTCTGGCCATCATTGGGCGGACCAACGTCGTCGAAGTGGAGCACGGTCCGCTCGGCGCCATGACCGCGGTCGCGTGTGTCGTCCCAGTCTTGGGCACCTTCGCGCCACAGCGGAGCTTGCTCGTCAAGGGTGTTCCACACCCTGAGATCGTCATCATCGCGACCGCTCGCGGCAGCCCCGAGCGCCGATGTCGCGGCTGTTGACTCAGCCGAAGGAGCCGACGAGATCGGTCGGACCAGTGCCACATCGGGACGGTCAGCCGGTGCTGGGCCAGACGAGGGGTGCACGATGCCGTCAGGGATCCGTTGACCGATCGAACCAATGTCGACGGCGTCGTCACCGTTGTCGACGTCGTCAAGTGTCCCGAACGCAGCGAACCCTTCATCGACATCGACGTCGTCGGATCGGTCCAGCAGTGCGTCCAGATCGTCGTCAAATTCGTTCATCGGGCGTGGCCCCTGAGTGGTGATGGCAAATGCATCAG
The DNA here is from genome assembly GCA_964350975.1 of uncultured Acidimicrobiales bacterium. GTDB lineage: Bacteria > Actinomycetota > Acidimicrobiia > Acidimicrobiales > Poriferisodalaceae > JAADHX01. Next base: position 7,479 of record CAYGMW010000038.1, read on the forward strand.
TGGAGATCGGACCCGTCGTATGAGCCGGACCGTCGGAGACAACAAGATCGCGACCGTCGGAATCGATGTCGTCGACAGATGGCAGGGCGTCGAGCGCGGGAATACCCAAGGCGCCGTCGAACGACGGTTCGACGTCAGCCGCTTCTGAGATCGAGGCGGCCTCGGCATGACCAGATTCAGCAGAGTTGGTCTCCGCGGCACCCCAACGAGGCGCTGGGAGCTCGTCGACCGGGATCTGAGGCACGATCGATTCGATCGGTCCAGTGGGAGCCAGATCGTCGATGCCGTCTGCGAGCGACCCGCCGAGATCGATCCCGGTGGTGAGGCGCGGCGAGTCGTCACCCGAGATGGTGAGGTTCGGGTCGTCGGGCAGCTGGGGGAACAAACGTGACCCGGCGACGGGCGCTGGACCTTGTTCCATCGATCCAATGATCGGCAACTCACCCGTCGGCGGATCGGACCAATGAGGCAGTGATGATCCGTGATCGAATGACAGCAACGGCCGGCGAACGGGCTCGTCGTCATCATCGTCCAGACGGTCGATGTCGTGATCGTCCACTGGTCCTCCCTTGACGACCGGAACTGGTGGTTCAACGAGTGTGCCACGCTCCTGATCGCAGGACGCGGCAACCAGACGTCTCGCTACGAACCAACGAGGAATCAGACCTCGAGCAACTCGGCTTCTTTGGACTTCAAGGCCCGATCGATTTCCTCGACGAAGGTCGCTGTCGAGGCGTCGAGCGCTTTTTCGTAGCGGCTGAGCTCATCTTCGGAGATCTCGCCATCTTTTTGGAGGGCTTCAAGATCATGCCGCGCGCTGCGGCGAAGGTTGCGAACGGCGATTCGACCGTCCTCAGCCATGTTCTTGACCACCTTCACGAGGTCCCGTCGACGCTCGGCGGTCAAGGGCGGAAACACGAGCCTCAGCTTGTCGCCGTCGTTTCCGGGGTTGATGCCGAGATCCGACATCTGAAGCGCCTTGTCGATTGCAGCAACGGCGCCCTTGTCGTAGGGCTGGATCACCAGCACCCGCGCCTCGGGAACACTGAACCCAGCAAGTTGCTGCAACGGAACGTCGGTGCCGTAGTAATCGACGCGGATCTTCTCAACCAGAGCGGGAGTAGCCCGCCCCGTGCGGATCGTGCCGAACTGGCCTTGGGCATGCTCCACCGCAGCGTGCATGCGCTCGGCAGCGTCGGTCACTATCTCGTCGGCGAATTCGCTCACCTGACTAGCGTACCGATTTGTTCGCCAGCGACGACGGATCGGAAGTTTCCGGGAGTCATCACATCGAACACGACGATCGGCGTGTCGTTGTCCTTGCACACCGCAATGGCAGCACTGTCCATTACGGCCAACTCGTTCGACAACACGTCGAGGAACGAGACGTTCTTGTACAGCGTGGCAGTGGGGTCCACTCGTGGGTCGGCGCTATACACACCGTCAATACCGGAGTGGGTGCCCTTCATGACGACATCGGCGTCGATCTCGACGGCGCGCAACGCCGCTGCGGTATCGGTCGTGAAGAACGGATTGCCCGTGCCAGCGGCAAAGATCACAATCCGGCCCTTTTCGAGGTGGCGGGTCGCCCGTCGACGAATGTAGGGCTCGGCGATTTGTGCCATGTGAATCGCCGTCATCACCCGGGTCGGCTGACCCATGCGCTCCAAGGCGTCTTGGAACGCGAGCGCGTTGATGACCGTCGCCAGCATTCCCATGTGATCGGACTGGGCCCGGTCCATGCCGTCACTGGCGCCAGCGAGGCCGCGCCAAATGTTGCCCCCGCCGATAACGAGGGCAACATCGAGCTCGAACTCGTCTTTGACTGAAGCAATCTCGCGGGCCAAACGCTCGACAATCTCATTGTCGATGCTGTCCTCCTTGGCTCCCAGGGCTTCACCCGAGAGCTTCAGCAGGATTCGTTTCCAACCCGATCGATCCGCTTCAGCCATGAGTATCAGTTTCCGATTTCGATCTGGGCGAAGTTGACGATCGACGCGCCAGCCAACAAACCCTCGATCGTGAACTTGTCGTCCTTGACCCACTTTTGCTCGAGGAGCGTGTGTTCCTTGAACCAGCCGCTCATGCGGCCTTCGACGATCTTTTCGAGCGCCGCTTCGGGCTTGCCTTCGTTGCGAGACAGGGTCATGAGGGTCTCGCGCTCGGCCTCGACGGCTTCGGCGGGAACCTGATCGCGGCTGACATACTTCGGCCGGGTGAACGCGGCATGCATTGCAACGTCGCGTGCGATGTCGCTGTCGCCGCCCGCAAGGTGCACGAGCACTGCGTTGACGCCACGGCCGTTCTGCAAGTGCACGTAGGCCTCAAGAACATCGCCCTCGCCCGCGGCGAAGCGAGCGATACGACCGATCTCGATGTTTTCTTTGAGCGTGATCTTCATGTCGTCGAGCTCGGCCTGCTTGGCCGACACGGCTTCGGGACCGCCTGCGGCCACGAGGGCGACGAGGGCATTCGACATGTCGATGAACTGGTCGGACTTGGCAACAAAGTCGGTTTCGCACTTGAGTTCAACCGCTGCAGCCACGCCGTTGTCGACCAACACTGCAACGACACCTTCGGTGTTGTCACGGTCGGCACGGCTCTCCATCTTGACCAGGCCACGCTCGCGCAGCCACTTGGAGGCGGCTTCGAAGTCGCCGTCGTTTTCGACCAATGCCTTCTTGGCATCCATCATTCCGGCGCCGCTGTGCTGGCGGAGCCGCTGTACGTCCTTGGCGCTGAAATCAGCCATGGATATCTTTCCTCGTGTTGAGTCGGTCCGCGCTGGACCGAGGCGTCATGTGGGTTCGATGAGTGAGCCGAAGCTCACGTGTTGAAATCTCAAGCGTCAGCAGCGTCAGCAGCGTCAGCGGTTGCGGCGCTGGCCAGTTCGGCAGCGATACGGGCTTCGCGCTCGGCGGCCGCGGCGGCAGCGGCGTTCGATGCCTCGGCCTGCTGGAGAGCCACGGCGGCCTCCTGCTCAGGGGTACGCCCTTGGGTCGGGATGACCACGCCACGCTTGGACGCAATGAAACGACCCTCGCGCACGGCATCGGAGATGATGCGGCACAAAAGATCGGTGGAGCGGATGGCGTCGTCGTTGCCCGGGATCGGGAAGTCAATGACGTCTGGGTCGCAGTTTGAGTCAACAACAGCGATCACTGGAATCTTGAGCCGGTTGGCCTCGTTGACGGCAATGTGTTCCTTGACGGTGTCGAGGACGAAGATCGCGTCGGGAAGCTTCTCCATGTGGCGGATGCCACCGAGGTTGCGCTGGAGCTTTTCGAGCTCGCGGCTCAACATGAGCGCTTCCTTCTTGGGCATGTTCTCAAAGTCGCCAGCAGCCATCATGCGTTCGTACTCACGCATCTTTTCGACGCGCTTGGAGATGGTGCGGAAGTTGGTGAGCATGCCACCGAGCCAGCGCTCGTTGACGTAGGGCATTCCAGAGATGCCGGCGTAGGTCCGGATGGGGTCCTGAGCCTGCTTCTTCGTGCCGATGAACATCACGGTGCCGCCCTTGGCGGACAGGTCGCGAACGAACTCATATGCCGAGGCAGTACGAGTCATCGTCTGCTGAAGGTCGATGATGTAGATGCCGTTGCGCTCGCCCCACAGGAAGCGGCGCATCTTTGGGTTCCAGCGGCGAGTCTGGTGCCCGAAGTGGACACCGGCTTCGAGCAACTGGCGCATCGATACAACTGCTGACATATCTTGCTCCTCTCCGACGGTTTGGACTGACATCGGGGCCGGGCGCAGAAGCGACCGTCGGAAGGCCCCGATGGAAGGTGGTAGTGAGATGACCTGTCGCGGTCGACATCACACAGATGTGCGACAGCGCAGACGCAGCGAAGGCACCGCAAGCGGTGCCAGCGCAAGAGTGTAGCGCTTGGGTTCGAGATGTCGACCCCCAAAGCGGGTGGCAGCCTCGGCACCTGTCCGCTTGAGCGTCAACCGACCTCGATGAGATGGGTCGAACTCGACCCGGCACCACCGAACAAGACCGCCGGATCGATGTAGGACTCGCCAATTCGAGCGCTGATGTGCACCCATGAGCCGGTGGTGGCGATGGTGTCGCCCGTCGAGACTGCTTGACCGCGCTGCACTCCAATGGAGGCAACAGGACCAACCGTCGTGCGGACGCCGTCTTGATGCTGGATGGTTACAAAGGCGCGGCCGGCGACCTGGCCCGCAAACGTGACCGTGCCGGAGCGGGCTGCCACAACCGACGATCCCAGCGCCGTCGAGAGCTCAATGCCGCGATTGCCCGCGGCGTATGGGTTCGCAGGGGCTCGAAACACATCGGTGACAGAACCCCGCACCGGCCAGACATAAGGCCAGGTGTCGCCCACTGCACCCACAGCCGTCGCCGACACCAACGCAATGCTCATAACGCAGCAGGCCACCCACGTTCCTGCACTGTTCAGAATCCGGCGACCCACGAGCGGCAACCCCAAGCAACGAACTACTTCAGTTGTTGGGGAAAGTGATGAGACGCTAGCGCCGTTGGGTTTGGATCAGGCGCGCCTGACAGCACTCATGTCGCGATCGGCTGCGGCCATACGAGTCCGCATGTGCACAACGGCTTTGGTATGAATCTGACAGATCCGGCTCTCGGTGACATTCAGGACCTGACCAATGTCGGCCAGGGTCATGCCCTCGTAGTAGTAGAGCGCCAGGACGAGCTTTTCGCGTTCGGGCAGGGCGTTGATCTCGCGGGCCATCGCGAATCGCTGCTCGTCGACGGCGTAGGTCTCCTCCGGAACGTCTGACCCATCAGAAAGGGCGTCGCCAAGTGTTGCGCCATCGCCTTGTTCAGAGTTGAGCGGGTCTTCGAGCGCAAGCACCCCAGCTGCTGCCACTTGTTGCAGCATGCGCTGCGTGGTCGCCAAGTCCGTGCCGAGCTCAAGGGCAAGTTCTTCTTCCGATGGCGGGCGGTGGTGGCGGACAACGAAACGCTGATTCGCCCGCTCGATCTGGCGCGCCTTGGTTCGGACCGATCGAGGCACCCAGTCATAGCTGCGCAATTCGTCGAGGATCGCACCGCGAATACGCGACATGGCATAGGTCTCGAACTTGAACCCCCGCTCAGGCTCGAACTTGGAGATGGCATCGATGAGCCCAAAGACGCCGTTCGACACCAACTCAGGTTGTTCAACGCTGCCTGGCAGACCAGCAGCAACACGGCTCGCCACGAACTTGACCAACGGTGCGTAGTGCACAATCAGCCGGTCTCGGGCATCGGCGTCGCCATGTTCGCGATATCGATCCCAGATCTCGGTGATGTCGTGGTAGTCGCTCATGAATGCCTCGTGTCAGGCCCGTGGGTGGCTGTCCGTATACACCTCCCTCAGACGCTCGCGACTGACGTGGGTGTATATCTGCGTAGTTCCCAGATCGGAATGTCCGAGCAGTTCTTGAACGCTTCGCAGATCTGCGCCCCCGTCGAGCAGGTGGGTTGCGTAGGTATGACGCAGTGCGTGAGGCGACGTTGGGGCTGCTGCTCGGCGGTCGAGAACGCGTCGAACATCGCGGGGAGTGAGCGCTCGGGCCCGCCGATTCACGAACATCGCGCTCGTCGTTTCGCTCTGAGGCAGCAGCTCGAGCAAGCGAAGCCGAGCCCCATCGATCCACTGCCGCACCGCGTCGACAGCAGGCTCAGACACTGGTACTCGCCGGTACTTTCCTCCCTTGCCCAGCACATCAACGGTGCCCCGGGCCACGTCGATATCGCCGCAGGACAAGCCACACAGCTCGCCAACACGCAGGCCCGATCCGTACAACAGCTCGAGAATTGCGAGGTCTCGCACCTCGATGATCCCTTCGAGTTCCGATGTGGGCCCTGTAGCGCCGGCGGTGCTTCTGCCGGTTGGTTCCAACGGGCTGGTTGTTGGGACGAAAAGGTGGTCGAGCTCGTCGTCGCGCAACACTCGTGGCAAGCGCGAGGGCCCATTCGGGGTGTGTAGTCCAACGGTTGGGTCGATCCTCAACCGGTCGGTGCGCACCTGCCACTTAAAGTAACGCCGCAGCGACGATGCCCGTCGAGCAATCGATGACGAGGCCAGACCCATCGTCGACGACCAGGCCACGAAGCGCCGGACGTCGCGCCGAGTGATGTCCTGGGGCTGCACAACCGATGCCCGTGATGCCCACTCGATGAAGACCGTGAGGTCGCTTCGGTAGGCGCGAGTCGTGGCGGGCGAGGTTGCCGTCAGGCTCGCGAGGAACGCATCGAGCTCCCATGGGTCGGCAGTCATGTTGGCGAAGGTACCGACGTTGCGGCTCACAGTCATCACGTGCGTTCGATCCAGCCGCCGATGTCGCGTACCAATCCGGCACCGATGAGCTCGTCGAGGGCCGACACGATGGCTCCGATGCCCAGGCCGCTGACGATCGCGAGTGAACCCGTCGTGGTTGGCTCGGACCCAATGAGCTGGATCAGTTGCTGCGCTTGCTCGCAGAGCTGTGGTTGCGCCGCGGCGGGTGGCCCAAGCGACGCGCACGAAAGTCCCAACGACACGAGCACATCGTCAATACCGGTGCATGGGATACAGCCTTGGACCAACAGTCGATTGGTTCCAACGGAGGCCTCGCTATCAATCGGGCCGGGCACCGCAAGTACGTCGACGCCGCGGTCGATGGCCGACTCAACGGTGTGCAAGGACCCGCCTCGTTCGCCAGATTCGACCACCACCACAACGTCAGCCAAGGCCACAACGAGCCGATTGCGCGCGGGGAAGCGCCATTTCGCCGGCCGCGTACCGGGGGCAAACTCGCTCCACAGCCGACCCGCGACTGCAATGTCTGACCACAGCCGCTCGTTTGCACGCGGGTACACAATGTCGAGCCCAGAGCCAACAACGCCGATCACCGCGCCTCCCTCGGCAAACGCCGCCCGCTGGGCTTCGGCATCGATTCCCAACGCCAACCCCGACACGACACCGATCCCCCGCGCTGCGAGCCCCGCACCCAGCTGACGAGCAACCCGCCGGCCATACGGCGTGCACCGTCGGGTGCCGACAATGGCGACGCACGGCGTCACGGGGCTCAACGTGCCTTGGGTGAAGAGCAGAGCTGGCGGCTCGGGATCGTTGTTGAGTTGCTCAGGCCACAGTGGATCTCCCGGGACGACAATGCCGATCTGGTGCCGTTGGAGGCTCGCGGCAAAGGCTGCAACATCGAAGCGTCTGGCGTGCTCGGTCCAGCGCTTGGCCAATTCAGCGTTAATGAGCCCGGGCTGAGGTTCCAGCCGCGACGCAATGATGTCGGCCCAGGTGTCGGCGGCCGAGCGGCCCTGTTGCAGCGCCCGCAGCCGTCGCGGCCCGAGGTCGGGCAGTGCCACGAGCGCCGCTTGGAACAGAACCTCGTCGCGAGACGGCGATCCGATGCCCGGGGGAGCAACTGGTACGTGGTCGGGCGTCATTGACCCACCTCGGCAAGCAGGCGTTCAGGTTCGGTGCGCAACGCCATCGCCGTGGCCATTGCTTCGGCCGTGATGGGTCCGCTGATCGGACCTTGGGCATCTCGCAGATCGCTGATGGTGATCGCGACCCGACGAAGCCGGTGTGCACCACGCGGCGACAGTGACCCGCGATCGAGCGCCTTGTGCAACATGTCAGTGGCGCCGCGGTCGAGGGGGCCGAACTCGTCGAGCTGGTCGGCGCTGAGTTCGGCATTGGTCGACACCCCTCGCTCTGCAGCCCGAAGGCGCGCCGTATTCACTCGGACCCGCACCGTCGCCGACGATTCAGAGCGTTCGTCGCTGAGTACAACGTCGGCCGGCGGACGATCGACCATGACCCTCAGATCGAAGCGATCGAGCAGTGGCCCCGACAAACGCCGACCGTAGCGGGCCCGCTCAGCCCCTGAGCATCGACACGCGCCCGGCTTGCCGGCCTCACCGCATGGGCACGGGTTCATCGCGGCGACCAACAAGAAACGGGCAGGAAAGGTTTCGGTGGCTGCCGACCGAACCACGGTCACGATTCCCTCTTCGAGAGGCTGGCGCATGGTTTCGAGGCAGTGAGGCGAGAACTCGCCCAGTTCGTCCAAGAAGAGCACACCGCGATGAGCCAGGCTGATCATGCCGGGCCGGATTCGCGCCGATCCCCCACCGACCAACCCCACCGCAGAAATCGAATGATGCGGCGCCTTCAGTGGGGGGATGGTCACGAGCCCGTTTGGTGGCATCGCCACACCAGCAGCTGAATGGATCATCGAGACTTCGAGGGCGGCGACGTCGCTGAGCGGAGGCAGCAGGCCGGCAAGACGACGAGCCAACATGGTCTTGCCTGCACCTGGCGGCCCGAGGAACAACAGATGATGGCCCCCAGCGGCTGACACCTCGACGGCGAGCCGACCCAGCGGCTGGCCCAGCACTTCGGCCAGGTCAGGACCGTCGAGATGGGCGGTGGCAGGCGCAGATTCGGGAGGGTCGGGCCACGGCTGGTCGCCCTTGAGCATCGCGAGCACATCAGCCAGGCTCCCAACCCCCACCGGCTCACATCCGGGTACGGCAAGGGCCGTTGCCGCCCCTCGCTCCGGGACAACAACTGACGGATGCGGGACACTTGCGACCAGTGGAAGCAGGCCAGGCACAGGCCGAACAGCACCGTCGAGACCCAACTCGCCCACAAACGACATCGACTGGCTTGAACGCGCCGGGATCTGGCGAGAAGCTTCTGCCAGCCCTACCGCGATGGCAAGATCGAGAGCGGCACCGGTTTTCCGGACATCTGACGGCGCCAAATTGACCGTGATGCGTTGGTCTGGCCATTTGTAGCCGCTCGACAGCAAGGCTGCCCGGACCCGGTCGCGGGCTTCAC
>CAYGMW010000039.1:0-7626 GCA_964350975.1 uncultured Acidimicrobiales bacterium
CGGCACCGTGTTCGTCGAAGCCAACGACACGATCAACCTGGCCCGGCAGGGCACCGCCACGCAGAGCTCGACATTCCAAGGCAAAGCGGCAACGCTAGCGATCGACGGTAACGCCGACGGGATCTCCGCCAATGGCTCGATGTCCCACACCAGCGCACAGAGCCAGCAGTGGTGGCAGGTCGACTTGACCCGCCAATCAAGCATCGACGGCATCGCGATCTGGAACCGCACCGACTGCTGTTCGGACCGGCTGGCCGACGTGTCGATCTTCATCTCAAACGAACCGATCGCGAACGGAACCATCGACGAGATTCGAGGCCGTGACGGCATCACCGAGATCCAGCGCACCGGCGTTCAGGGGCGTCTGATCAGTATCACCCAGGACCTTCGCGGTCGCTACATCCGCATCCAGATTCCGGTCAACTATCTCCAACTTGCCGAAGTCGAGGTGTTGGGCCAGAGGGCAGAAGTCCTCGATTGTTCGGTCACCCAGGTCGACGGTGTTCCGACCGTCAACTGGAACGATGTTGGGGCTGGCCGCTACACGGTCAGGCTCGATGGCGCCTGGAAGGCAACCCTCGACGGCACCACATGGACCGATGCGGCCCTCGTGCCAGGGACATACAGCTACACCGTCGAAGCAGTCGAGGGTGGGGCCACCACCCAGACCGCAACCTGTGGTCTGACCATTGGCCTCACAACGCTCACGTGCACCGCCAACGCGGTCGGCAACACCGTCACGGTCACCTGGAATGACGGCAGCTGGAGTCGCGCTGCGATCTGGCGCGACGACGTCTTCGTCGACAACGTCGACGGCGCCGACCTCACGTGGAGCGAAGACATCACCGCTGGCACGTACAAGTACACCGTCAAGGCAACGGTCAATGGCCAAGACGCCGAAACCGGATGTGGCATCGTCACCATTGGGCTGCCCACGCTGACGTGTACTGCCGGTGTTGTGGACGACGCGGTGTCGGTCAACTGGAGCGACGGCGGATGGAGCCGGGTGTCGATCTCCAGAGACGGAGTCTTCCAGGCGTTGGTCGACGATGGCTCACTCGTCTGGAGCGAGAACCTGCTGCCGGGGACCTACGCCTACAGCGTCAAGGCCGTGATCAACGGCCTCGACGTCGAGGCCAACTGTGGCACCGCGACGGTGGCTCCCGCTGGGCTCACCTGCTCGGCGGCAACCGCTGGCGACTCAGTGACCGTGGCGTGGACTGACGGCGGATGGAGCCGGGTGTCGATCGGGCGTAACGGGAGCTTCGAAGCCCTCGTCGATGACGGTTCGCTCACCTGGACCTCAACCCCGGGCGCAGGCACCCACGCCTACACCGTCCGGGCAACCATCAACGGCCAAAACATCGATGCCGACTGCGGCACCGTCACCATTGCGGCCAAGGTCCTGACCTGTACTGCGAACATCGCGGGTGGCGACGTCCAGGTGGCCTGGAACAGTGTCGATGCCGACGACTATCAGGTTCGACGCAACGGCTCATGGGCCGCCACCGTTGATGGGGCAACCACGTCGTGGACCGATACCGGTGCCGGCGCCGATGGCAACACCTACGCGGTGCGCTACCGCTCCAACGGAGCCAACGTCACCATCAACTGCGCCTAGGCCGGACCTGCAACTGGAACAGCCCGACGCCGCGACCCGCTGGTAGTGTTCACCCCCAGCGGTGAGCCGACCCAGGTGGCCGCGGCGTCGAGGTTTTCGGATCAACGGCGTCGAGGAAGGTCGGGGCTCCATAGGGCAGGGTGCTGGCGTGAGGCCAGGCGTCGTAAGGCGACGGAAAGTGCAGCAGAGAACAGACCGCCGATGGGCTCGGCGTTTGGGAAACCAGACAACGGGCCACAGGTAAGGGTGAAACGGTGCGGTAAGAGCGCACCAGCGAACCGGGCGACCGGTCGGCTAGGTAAACCCCACCCGGAGCAAGGTCGAGCAGGGATCGGGCGGCCCGCCTCATGATCCCGGGTAGACCGCACAGATGGATGGCCACCCAGGCAGCGTTTCGACGCTGCTGGACAGAACCCCGCCTACGGTGGTCGGCTCACCGCACCCACATTGCGTCCACCCTTCAGGGGAAATTCAGGAACACAACGCAGACTCAGGGCGTTGATACCTACACCCCCGATCATCGGAGCCCGAGATGTCCGGTAACGACCCAACGCCACCGTCACAACTCCACGCAACCTGGCCCTTCGGCGAGGTCTCGCCCATCATCGCGACGACCCCGAACCCGGCAGCCAGCACTCCCCCTCCTCCCAAGAAACGACGCGCCCTGATGGCGGGCCTCGCAGTCGTGTTCTTCGCCGCAACGCTCGCAAGCGCCGCCGCTGTTGCCTATGCGGTTGCCGATCGGCAAAACAACCAGACGAGCACCACCGGACAGACCGTTACCGCCTCTGTCGTCCCCGTCACGGCCGGGGTCGCCGACCTCGGCATCGACTTCTCCGACGAGCCCTATGCCAGAGCGGCGGCAATCGTGGCCCCAGCAGTCGTCCAGATCGGAACGACCAGCGGCGTCGGATCCGGCGTGCTCTACGACGCATCGGGGCTGATCCTCACCGCCGCCCACGTGATCGAAGGGTCGAGCGAGGTCACCATCCGCCTGGCTGATGGGAACACCCTGATCGGCACCGTGCTCGGCAGCCACGAACTGTCCGACATCGGCGTGGTCAAGATCGACACCGATATTGCCTTGCCTACCGCCTCGCTGGCGAACGGTGCCGATATTGCCGTTGGCCAGGTGGCCGTTGCTGTTGGTAGCCCCTTTGGCCTCGACCAGACCGTCACCGCCGGAATCGTCAGCGCCACCGACCGAATCCTCCCGAGCGGTCCCAACAATGTGCCCATGGTCCAGACCGACGCAGCCATCAACCCCGGCAATTCGGGCGGGCCGCTGGTCAACCTGGCCGGACAGGTCATTGGCATCAACTCCCAGATCTTCACCGAATCAGGCAACAACGCCGGCGTTGGTTTCGCAGTGACCATCGATCTGGCCCGCCTGGTCGCCGATCAGTTGGTCGCCGGTGAAGATGTGAGGCTGGCCCTGCTCGGAGTGAGCACGACGTCGACCGACGACGGCACCCCAGGAGCATTCATCCAGGAGGTCTCACCCGACAGCGCAGCAGACCTCGGCGGGCTGGCCGCGGGCGACATCGTCATCGGGATCGATGGCGAAATCGTGAAGAGCAGCAGCGACCTGCGCGCCGCAGTGCTTGTCAGGGCACCTGGCTCGACGAGCACCCTCGATGTCACCCGCAACGGCGAACCGATCGAGATCACCATCACCTTCGGCAGCACTGAATAATCTGCTAGTTCGCAACACCTTCGGTGTCGCTCATACGCACTGAATAGCAAGCACTGAATAGGTGTCGCTCATTCCTCGCGGGGGCGGAACTGGGCTTGCAGCGCGGGGTCCATCCGCGGGTCTTGTCGCCACGGGATCACATCGCTGGTGTCGAACAACCAGTCGAACACCCGGTCCTTCAACTGGGCCTCGATGTCGCGGTGTTCGGGTCGTCCGGCCACGTTTACCAGCTCGTTCGGGTCCGCTGACAGGTCATAGAGCTCTGGGCCCTCATAGCGGCGCTCGACGTAACACCAGCCATGAGTTCGTACTGCCATCACCCGACCCACGCTTTCGGGGTCGTCGTGCTGCAACGCCTGCTTGTGGAAGTAGTGGCCGCGCGATCCGGACTCGAGCAGGGGCTCCTCGGCCACCGCGAACCCGCCCTCAGAGAACGCGGCATCTCGCAGAACTGTGTCGCCATTGTGGAGCACCGGTCGCAACGACTGGCCGAAGTGGGTCCAGGCTGGCTCCACCTCGGCATAGTCGAGCATCGTTGCCGTCAGGTCGACCATCTCCGTGAGCCCGTGGGCGACCTGTCCCCCACCTGCTGCGGGGTCGTGAATCATCAACGGATTCCGGACCAGACAATCGTCCACACCGGCGGGCCACTTTTCGACCAGTCCGAAGTCGCCGAGGTATTCGCCGTGGTCGGTGAAGAAGAACGTTACGGTGCGCTCCGCGCACCCAGCCCGATCAACGGCCTCGACCAGCTCACCAAACTGGTGATCGACCCGGCTCACCATGCCCCGATACGTGGCTCGCAGCTCGGCCCAATCGCGCCCATCCATAGCGGAGAGCCCATAGCGATCATGAATGAGCGAATGAAACCTCGGTCCACCGGTTCGTGCCGGCAGCGGCACGGCATCGACCGAGCGGTCATGCATCGAGTACCACGGCTCCGGAGCAGTGAATGGCGGATGGGGGTAGATCAACGGGACGAACAAGCACCACGGTTCGGGTAGCCCATCTGCGAGCCAGTCCACCGCAGTCTGGACGGTAGCGGCGTCCATATCGGGGCCAAGATCCGGTACCGCTGGTCCCCACATCGAGAAGTACCGCGGATCGGACTTGTCGACACCGGCGCCGAAGAATGCCGCGAGCGCAGCCGGCGAGGGCGGCGACGTGAAACCGAACCGACTGCTGCTGGCCTCGGTGACACCGACGCCCATCATGTCGCCCCGAGCACCCGCTAACGCGACGTGATAGCCGTTGTCCTTCAACGCCCGAAACACATTCGGCTCATGGGGCTGGAGCAGGTGGGTGAGCGTCCGGTGGCCCGCCACGTGGGGATACCAGCCGGTGAACATCGAGATCCGGCTCTGAGAGCAGACGCTGTGCTGGGCATAAGCGCGGTCGAAGACCGTTGCGCTGCTGGCCATCGCATCGAGGTGCGGAGTCGATGCCGATTCCGACCCGGTGAACCCCACCGAATCGAATCGCAGCTGATCCGGCATGAACAACAACATGTTGGGACGATTCACCATGTCGACCACTTTGTCACGCCGAGAGATTCCAGGCGTTTTGTATTGGAAACACCCCCGGCACCTCTCGGAGGGTTCGCTCCCCTACGATCAGGCCTGCGTGTTTTTTCTACCTCCCCGATTGACCCCTTCGTGACCCTCAGACGCATTGCTCTCACTGCGCTCGTGGCCCTGTCGTTGTCGCCCTTGCTGATCATCGTTGCAGCCCGCGGTGGTCAGCCCCAGTCGACCACCCAAGCCGCTGACGCCACCGTGACCCAAGCATCAACAGCCACGACCGACGGCGCCACATCGACCAGCGGACCTGGTGCCACCACCGACGAAACCACCGCCGTCACCCCACCGACCACACAGGCCAACGACGTTGGCGCGGTGGTGGTGCCCCTCGAGAGCACGTCGACCACACAGCCGCGGGTCACGCCGACGACTGCTGCTAGCACTACCCCAACCACGCCCCAGAGCACCCTCGGCACCGACAACGCTCCGACCACGATCGACAGTGCTCCGACGACGATTGCGTCGGAGCCCACGGTGAGCACGACCAGCCCGGACGTCGTGGGGTTTTGCATTGTCGAAGGCGGCAATGTGCTCAGCCTGAGATCGGGCTTGTGCACCGGAACGTTCACCACGAGCGCCGACGAGGCTCGCCGGATCGCCGACGAGCGCCGAAACGCGTCGACCACCACCACAACGGCGGCCGAGACCACCACGACGACCGCTGCTATCGAGGCCACCACAACGGTGGTGGACGTCACCCCAGAGCCCTAGCGGCACCCATCGGCGTCGGCTCAGACGAGCCCATCCAGGTGATGGATGTCGTTGAACAAGGTCAATGACGGCCTCGTCCCCCGGAACTCAATCCGACAGATCGACGCGGTGGCAAGCTGCATTCGCCACGAGATCTCGGTGTCGACGCCGAGAGCCCACTGCACTGCGGCCTTCATGGGCGACACATGACTCACGACGACGAGATGTTGGTCCTGCGCCGTCGGAGCCCATGATTCGAGGGCCGGCCACACCCGCTGTCGAAGGTCGAGCAGTCGCTCACCGCCTGGCGGTGCGAACTCGGGATCGGCCTGCCACTCGGCCCACGTGCTTGCGGGAATCGAGCTGAGCGGCCGCTGGTCGTAGTCGCCATAGTCGAGCTCGATGAAGCGTTCGTCGACGTGGACATCGATGCCGTGCGTTGAGGCGATTGCTTCGGCGGTGGCCCGAGCTCGCGCCAACGGCGACGACACCACCACGTCGACATCGACCAGCGACGCGGCCACGGCTGCAGCTTGGCGACGACCGAGATCGTCCAATGGATGGTCGACTCGGCCCTGCAAGAGCCCACCAGCGTTGGCGACCGTCCGCCCATGTCGAACGAGGGTCAACATCCGGGTGGCTCACCTTCGACGAGGCTGCGATCGATCCGCCCGGTGCGCACAAAGACCGCCCGGCGGGCCGGATCGGCGAGCCCGAATCGGCGATAGGCCCACACCATCGCCACTACCCCGGCGACCTCCAACAGCAGTGTCAGCCCGAGCGGACGCGAGTAGGCCGGAAGGGCAATATCGCCAAACGACAACCCTTGGGCAGGCCACCAAAACACCGAGGTGTGGGACCAGACCGGGTCGAGGATCAGGTGGAAGAACCAGCCAATCGGTATCGCCAGGAGACGACGTCGAAGCAGGCGACGGCCAATGGTTCCGACCATGATCGCAAACAGCAGCCCCACCGAAAACAGCAGTGTGTGCCCAACCCACAACGAGCCGGTAACGCCGTCGACCACGTCCGGCAGCAAGGCTCCAGCCACGACCAAACGGTGGTCGATGGCTGGGTCGCGAAACACCACCCACATCAGCACGAGCGACATGCCCGCAAACCACATGATCATGATCGAGACCAAGGGGCCGGGGTCACGCGGTGGTGCCCGCCCAGACCAACATCACGCCACATTCCTCGCACTGATGAATCTCGTCAGGGCCCGCAGCCTTGGCCCGGTCGAGAAAGACAGCCGACACCCCGAGGCTGCACGCGGTGCACCGGCCAGCTTCGATGCGGCCAATCACGATGCTGCCCCTTGCCCTTGCCCGAGCCTTGTCGTATCGAGCCATCAGGGACTCGTCCACGCTGGCCGCCAACGGAACCCGCTCGGCTGCGACCGCGGTTCGTTCAGCCTCAAGCTCAGCCAGCGCCACGGTGCGAGCAGCCTCAAGTCGACCCCGTTGCTCATCGAGCCCGGCGCTTGCGCTATCGAACTGGGCCAGCTCGTTTGACAGCGGCTCGACCTGTTCCATCAACACCAACACCTCATCTTCGAGCGAAGACTGCCGGCGACCAAGACTGGCGATCTCGTCTTGAAGCGCGGAGGCTTCCTTCGGCGAAGTGATGGTCCCGTCATAGAGACGGGCGTTGTCCAATGCGACCCGGCTCGACAGCCCGGCGATCTCGTCTTCGAGGCCTTTTTGTTGCCGGACCAGGTCGTGGTGCTGCGCCGCGATGCCTGATCGCTGGCTGGCAATCGCCGCCAGCTGGCTATCAACTTCGGCGATCTGTGCGTCTTCGGGAAGGTGATGCGTCCGGTACTCGATCTGATCGAGGCGGGTGTCGAGGTCTTGCACAGCAAGCAACGCATCAAGTCGACTCACGAAATCATCCTCCAACTGGCGACGCGGACATGGCGTCACGTCGTTCTATCACTGTGCAGCCACCCACCAGTAGGTTCAGCCCCCAGCAGTAGTCGTCGTGGCCGCGGCCGTCGTGGTTGTGGTCGCAGCCGTGGTGGGCGGAGCCGTCGTCGG
>CAYGMW010000039.1:7726-16273 GCA_964350975.1 uncultured Acidimicrobiales bacterium
CGTGGTGGTGGTGGTATCGCCCGGCGCCACTGTTGTCGGCGCATTGGGGTCGGTGGTCGTCGTGGTCGCCTCTTCGGTGGTCGTGGTCGTGTTGAGACGCTCGACCACCTCGTTGCACCTCACCTTTTCCTGACGGCTCAGGCCATCGGGGTCAACAATGGTGATCTCGCACAACGCATTGTCACGGGGCACGAACTTGCCGTCTTTGGGCTGCAGGTCGACGCGCACATCAGCGCACTCGAGTTCGAACTCGATCTTGGTGCCGTCATCGAGTTCGACTTCAACGTTGCACTTTTCGTCCGGCAAGAACAAGAACTGTCCCGACCGCGGCGCCGGCGGGGTGTCAGCGAACTCAACAACGGCCAAGTTGGCGTGGATCTTGCTCATGAAGTCACCGAACATCGGAGCTCCCGTGCGTCCGCCAGTCACACCGCCCTGGCCCCACAGATTGCGCATGGAGACGATCTCGAGCGGATCGCCGATCCAGACCGCTGTGGAGTAGTACGGCGTGTAGCCCACGAACCAGGCATCGCCGAAGTCTTGGGCAGTACCGGTCTTGCCAGCCGCGGGCTGGCCGTTGTCGAGTTGGGCCCGGGTTGCGGTGCCGGCTCGGACGTTGGCTTCGAGGGTGTCAGTGACCCAGGCCGCCGTGTCAGCCGACACGATGCGCTCGCCTCGGGGCACGTGCTGGTACAACACGTCGCCGTCGCGATTTTCGATCCGTTCGACGTAGTAGGGCTCCATGCGCACGCCGCCGTTGGCGAGCACCGAATACCCAATGGCCTGCTCCAGGGGCGTGACCTCTTGGGCGCCCAGCGACATTGACTTGAACGGCAAGAAACGCTCGTCGCCCACGCGGCCAATCATGCGGCTGGCGATATCGGCGACCTCGTCGAGGTTCGACAAGATGCCCAACCGGACGTACCCACAGTTCGACGACGACGTCGTCATATTGCGCAGTGGGCCAATAAAGCCGCTGCCGCCGCCGAAGTTGTTGACGGTGTAGAGGCCCTGAGGGCCGTCGTCGAACGAGCACGGGCCCAGCCCGCTGATCGTGTCGTAGGGCAAGTAGCCGGCGCGCTCGATGGCGGTA
The DNA here is from genome assembly GCA_964350975.1 of uncultured Acidimicrobiales bacterium. Taxonomy (GTDB): domain Bacteria; phylum Actinomycetota; class Acidimicrobiia; order Acidimicrobiales; family Poriferisodalaceae; genus JAADHX01. The sequence goes on from CAYGMW010000039.1 coordinate 8,820, forward strand.
GTGAGCACATAGGTCTTGAACGACGAGCCGGGCTGACGTTTGCCCTGGGTCGCCAGGTTGAACTCGAAGTCGCCGAAGTCGGGGCCACCGATGAAGGCTCGAATGGCTCCAGTCGACGGCTCGACGGTGGCCATCGACACCTCGAATTGGCCCTTGGGTCCATTGGCTTCGAAGAATGCGTCGATGGAGTCACGCATGTCTTGTTCCATCTGGGGGTCATAGGTCGAGTAGATCCGAAGACCACCGGAATAGACGGTGTTGAACCGATCCTCGGCTGTTTCTCCGAGCACCTCGAGATTGAGCGCCGCGCTCACCACCTCGTCGAGGAAATAGTCGCGCTGCAGGCTGGCATCGGTGAACCGGGGGCTCAGGTTGCGAGTTGGCAGAGGCGCCTTCTGGAACTCGTCGAACTCGTCACGGGTGATGTGGCCAACGTCGAGCAAGCGCAAGAGGCCGACCTCGCGACGCCGCTGGGCAACCTCGATGTCGTCGAAACCGTCGAAGATGGCGGGCTGGCGGATCAGGCCAGCCAGCAATGCAGCCTCGCCATAGTTGAGATCTTGGGCATCCTTGCCGTAATAGGTCTCCGCGGCCGCTTGGATGCCATAGGCACCGTTACCGAAATAGATCTCGTTCAGATAGAACTCGAGCAGCTCTTCTTTGGTGAGTTCTTCTTCAATGCGCTGAGCCAACACCGCCTCGCGAATCTTTCGGTTCAGCGTGCGCTCACTGCCAACGACCCTGAGCTTGACGATTTGCTGGGTGATGGTGGAGCCGCCCGGGCCACTTCCGCTCGACGACACATTCGACAACACGGCCCGCATGGTGCCCCTGAAGTCCCAGCCGATGTGTTCGAAGAAGTTCTGGTCCTCCACTGCGGTGACTGCGTCGATGACCGTTTCGGGAATCTGCTCATAGGGCACAATCTCGCGATCGACCGCAGTGTTGAGCACACCCATCTGGGCGTTCTTGCTGTCGTAGACCTCGGTGCGCTGGGCGCCAGGTTCGAGGTTGAACTCGACCTCAAGACGGGTCTTGGTGATCGGGGTCAGTGCTGATCCGCTGTGAGGCGCAATCGCGTACGCGGCGACATAGAACACCCCACTGGCGAGGGCGATGGCAACGACGAGACCCAGCACACGGCTGAGGCGCCAACTGAGGGATTTGACAAAGGCACCCACGAAGCGACCAAGTTACTGCGACTCATGGCAACTGCTGCGTCAGGGTCCATGATGGGCCGGTGATCATCAGTACTGAGGCGACCACAACCAGCGTGATCGTGATCGGTGGCGGCGACCAGCCATCGAGTGCGGTGCTCGCTGGCGCCATGACGGCTCCCGCCGTGGTCGTGGCCGTCGACCATGGCCTCGACCACGCGCTGGAGCTCGACATCATGCCCGATGTGGTGATCGGCGATCTTGACTCGGCCAGTCCAGCATCGGTCGAAACGGCCCGGCTTGGCGGTGCCCTGATCGAACAACACCCAGCCGACAAGGACGAGTCGGACCTCGAACTGGCCCTGCGGTGGGTGGCTACGAACACTTCGGCTCCTCGGCGGGTTCGCTGCGTGGCCATGCGCGGCGGCCGGATCGATCACGAGCTGGTGAACCTGGCCGTCATCGCAGGCTGGGCCCCACGCGGCGACCTCGTCACCATTGACGACGAGGCCGCAACCATCACCGTGGTCACCCCGAGCGTTGATGGCACAGCAATTCTGGCCGAGGTCGGAGCCGTTGTTACCCTGCTCGCCATCGGGGGTGCCGCCACTGGAGTGACCACGACGGGGCTGCAGTGGCCCCTAGCCAATGCCACCCTGACCCCGGACTCAAGCTGGGGACTCAGTAACGTGTGCACCGCTCCACGACCCACCATCACGTGTGCGACGGGTCGCCTGGTTGCCATCATCACGCCTGCCGATTGAAGAACTTGCCCCGATTCGTGACTGACCCTTCGACGTCCCCGGCCCGCAGCGTGCCCCGCCGCGGTCGATTGCTGCGCCTCACCGCAGCTCTAGTTGTCGCCGCGTCGATGGCCTCAGCATGCGGCTCGAGCGAGGCGCCGACGCCGACGATCAGGCTCCTCACCCACGAAGGGCTCGTGCTTCCGCAGGAGAGCATCGACGCCTATACCGCGAGCACCGGGGTGAGGGTGGCGATCCTTCGTGAACCGAGCCCGGCCGCGGTGGTCGAGTTGTTGTCGCGAACCCGTGAGCAGCCAGTCGCCGACGTTGTTTTGGGCATCGATTCATTGTCGCTGCCGCGGGTCGTGGCCGAAGGACTCGTCACTCCGTACCGGGCCATCGAAGCCGACCGGCTCGACCCGACCCTGATGGTCGACGACAACCGGGTCACTCCGGTGAGCACCATCGACGTATGCCTGAACGTCGACGCCGACTTCTATCGCCCCGAACCTCCGAGCGAAGAAGAACTGGCCGAACAAGCTCTGCGCGAGGCCGCGCTTCCTGAAGGCGCCGAGCTTGCAGTGCCCGAACCAGTCGCCGACACCGGACCCCAGCAGCCGTCGACCATCCTCGACCTGACCCGTCCCGACCACGCCGACGAATTGGTGATCCCTGATCCCGTCACCGACCGCATGGGCCAGTACTTCCTCGTGGCGCTGTGGCACAAGTTCGGCAGCGACACCTCAGCTGAACAGAACTGGCAGACCGTGGCTCGCAACCTGCTGGCCAATGGGGCGCTCGTCGCACCCAGCTGGACCGATGCCTATTTCGGTGAGTTCACCCAGGGCAACGCCGAAGGCACACGACGAGTCACCGTCGCATCAGCCGGAATGCCCGAGGTCACGGCCCGGCTCAGGTTCGAGCTGCCAGAACAGCTCGAAACCGAGGTCATCGACGACGGCTGCCTCCGAGTGGTCAACTACGCCGGGATCGTCCAAGGCATCGACGCCCGCCGCGACGCTGGCCGCCTGATCGACACCATCATCTCGCCGGAGTTCCAGTTCTATTTGGGCGACGATCGTGGTTCGCGTCCAGCGCGCGCTGACCTGATCATCCCCGAACTCGTCGAACAGTTCGGTACCGAGGTCGACGCAGCTGCGGTGTCACCCGCCGTTGACGACGAGCTCATCGGCGAGCTCGTCCTGCAGTGGCAACAGCTTCTGGTCGAGAACAACTCGACAACCGAACAGCCCCTTGGCGTCGAAAACCCGTGACGCAGCATCAATGAGGCGGGCTCGATCGAGACGGCCCTGCATCAGCGCATCAGCAACACGAGCGTGGATGTCGTCGATCTCATCGGCGTTGCCGAGCAGCGCAATGTCATTACCGGCAATGAGGGCCAACTCGACGGCCTGCGGCGTCGACCACTGCTGCACCACTGCACCCATGTCGAGTGCGTCAGTGAGCACGAGGCCGTCGAAGCCCAGCTCATCGCGCAACAACCCGGTGACGGCATCAGGCGACAAGGACGCCGGCATTCCAGCGGTCAGACCCGGAACGTCGAGATGAGCCACCATGATCGCTTCGGCGCCGGCGGCGATCGCGACCCGGAACGGCTCCAGATCGATGGCCTGAAGCTCTTCGATCGGGGGCGACGTCGGCAGCTCAAGGTGGGAGTCAGCAGATGCCCGGCCATGACCAGGAAAGTGCTTCACGACCCCAAGGAGGCCACCGTCGGCCAAGCCCAATCTGACCGCTTCGGCGTACACAATCACCTCATCGACGTCGTCGCTGAAGGCCCGATCGCCGATGCCGGGACCGCCGCCAACATCGACCACTGGCGCAAAGTCGACGTCGAAGCCCAGGGCCACCATGTCGCGGGAGTGGGCCTGGATCACGGCTCTCAACTCTTCAGGAGTGTTCTCGTCGGCTTGAGCGGCAGCCGACGGCAAGCGGTTCAGCACGTTTCGCAGCCTCTGCACCCGGCCACCTTCTTCGTCTACGGCGACGAGTGGCTTGATCGCCGCAACCGCACGGGCCTCCCCGAGACGGGTTGCCAGCGACGCGTCTGGGGTGCCCATGACCACCCAGCCGCCGATGGTGCCAGCAGCCAACTCATCCAGGATGGACGCCGTGTTGTCCCAAGCCACACCGGGCATGAGCGTCTGGCCGATCAGCGTCGAATCATCAAACAGGGCCATGCATTGGCGCTGAACATCGACAGGGCCTCCGCCAAGGAGGTGTTGCTGAGCAACGAGACCAGCCAGCGAACCAGCCGGTGCGGAGTCCTCGATGCTGGCCGTGTCGGGCTCAGGTTCGACGACCTGGGCGGTGGCCTGCGAAGCTGAGCCGGCCGCGACGGTGGTGATCATCATGAACGTCACCATCGCGAGCCAGCCGCGCCACGGGCTCAGCCGCCTGTGCTGGTAGTTCGCCGCTCGACACAAAGACACACCCCAGACGGTACCGAAGGACAACCCCATGCTCATGAGCACGGCCATCGATGTGGTGATGGCGATTGCGTACTGGGGCGCGATCGCGACACCAGTCATCATCACCGGCGGCGCCTTTCTTGACGCGGCGCGCCGCCCCGAGTGGGCGTGGGCGTTGGCCGGGCGGCGACGAATCGTCTGGATGTCGGCGCTCATGGCCGGGGCAATCACAGTCATTGCCGGCCCGCCGATCGCGATCTTCTACTTCATGACCGCCCGAAAGGATGTCGCCAACATCGAAAAAGGACGCTTCGACCTTCTCGAGTAGGGCGGCGGTGGCTCAACGTCGTTGGGCGGTGCACAACCTCAACGGACCGTCAGCACCGGACTCACCACAACACCAGCAATCGTCGGAGTCGACCCCATACCAAGTCACCTCGCACCGACTACAGGCCCGGGCCGTGAGGCCGCCGGGCTGTGGCTCGAGCACCGGTGCCGGTGCTGCGGCGGGCAGCGTCAGATTGCGGTTGCGAGGCATACCGGAGCTGTCGGCCGCTCATGGCAAAACCTTCGCGGTGAAGTACCGATAGCCGTGCGATACAACGAAACCGGCCGACAGATACAAGCCAATCGCGGGATTGTCCGCTCCAACTTGAAGCACGCTCAGACGCTGGGCTGGCTGGTAGCGCTGCAGTTCCAGCTCAGCGAGCACCGCCCGGGCCAGGCCGAGACGGCGGTGCTCGGGCCGGGTCGCCATGCAGCAGATGTAGCGCCCAGCGTCGACATCGATGCCCAAACCAACGGCGCCTGGCGCATCTGCACCGCGCGGCGACACTTCGACCCACGCACCAGCGATCACCTCGGCCAAGAACGGCCCAGCCTGGTCGTTCAGACCATGCCCGGAGACCTGGCTCCACACGTCGAACCAGCCCGTCGTCAGCGCCGACCGCGTGCTGACTTCGATATCTCCACCGCTGCCGTCGCTGGCCCCGTGGCTGTCAGATGGTGGCTTGACCATGACCTGGGTGAGGTCTGACTCGAGGTAACCCCGAGCGGCCAACGCGACACCCAACGAATCGAGGTCACCATCGGACACCTGCCACAGAGCTGGTCGGGATCGTTGCCGGTACCAGTGTTCGGCCTCGTCGATCAGAGGTGCGATGTCGTCCGCCGCGACCTCGCTGAGCAGGGCAGCCGAATTGGCCCGCTGGGTGAAGCCGCGAGCGAATCCGAACCGGGCCGGGCCGACAACCACCGTCTCGGACCCGCGCCACGCGTCGAGGCAGATTCGGTCAGCCAGCCGCCACGGGACCGCGGTCGAAGAAGTGGTTTTGCGCGACCTTGCCGGGTTCTCGTGCGTCACTTCATCACGTTGGCATAGATTCGCAGCGCAATTGATCGCAAGAGGGGCACATGAGCGACCGCAAGATCATCGTCGGGGCACTGGTGGCCTTCCTCGTCACGTCAGTAGTGGGGTTGGTGCACAAGATTCCCGACATCGAAGCCGAACTCGAACAGCGAACCATCAGCGATCTCGAGTCGCTGGGTATCGACTATGAAGCTGTCGACTTTTCGGGCCGGATCGGCACCGTGACGGTCGCAGCCGGAACCGACCAGGCAACAAGAACCGACATTGCTGATCGCATTGAGGACCAGGTTGGCGAGTCATTCTTCAACGACGTGTTCCGGATTGACGTCAAGGCCAGCACCCTCGACAACCTCGACTCGTCGGCTAGCACGACCACTGCGGCTCCCGCTACCACTGGGGCTCCCGCTACCACAGCCGCGCCGACTACGACAGCGCCGGCTACAACAGCGCCGGCTACAACAGCGCCGACTACAACAGCGCCGACCACAACAGACCCTCCCCCGGCCGCGGCAGTCGAAACCGAGATCGCTGAACTGGTGGCCCTCGACGGCATCGGCTTTGCCAGCGGCGGTTCGAACATCACCGCCGAGAGCCAGCTGGTCCTTGACGAGGTCGCAGCAGTGTTGATCGCCAACCCTGACGTCGCCGTACAGGTTGAGGGTCATACCGACGATCAGGGCAGCGACAGCGGCAACCAAGCGCTCAGCGAGGCCAGAGCCACTGCAGTTGTCGACTATCTCATCGGCGCCGGCGTCGAATCCGAACGGCTGACTCCAGTTGGTTTCGGCGAAACCCAGCCCATCGCAGACAACACCACCCCAGAAGGCCGCGCTGCCAACCGGCGCATCGAATTCATCGTCAGCACGAGGAGCAACTGAGTCATGGCATACGCAATTGGTGAGATCATCATCTACCTCCTCATCGCAGCTCTATTGGGTCTGCTCGTCGGCTACTTGTTGTGGTATCGACGCTGGAAGGCCAACAGCGACGAAGCCGCCCAGCTGCGCAACGAGGTGCACGTCCGATCAACCGAACTCGACTCCGAACGGCAGCGAGCCCTCACGTTGGCCAGCGACCTCGACACCCGGACTGCGGCAGTCGACGGGTTGCGCCTCGAACTCGCGGCCGCTGAGTCGACCCGCGACGATCTGGCTGCCCAACTCCAAGCCGCCTCGCAGCGAGCCGCCGACTGTGAGGGACGCGTCGAGGGGCTCAACATGCAAGTAGCCACCTTGGGTGCTTCGGTGCAGTCGAAGTCAGCTGATCTCAAAGACGCCTCCGAACAGATTGACTCGCTCACCGCCGAACTCGAAACACTGCAGCGGCGCACGGCTGGGCTGGCCGCCGATGTCGACACCGAACGCGAGCGGGCTTCGACCCTGTCGGCCCAATTGACCACCGTGACGATCGAACGCGACCGCGTCGCGTCGGAAATCGATGCCGCGACCAGGGCCGCGGCTGACGAGCGCTCGGCTCGGGCCGCAGCGGCCGCCGAACTCGACACCGAACGGGCCACCGTTGCGCGCCTCGCAGCCGAAATTGCTGCACTAGGGGCCCAGCTGTCGGCTGCTTCGGCCGATCTTGACGCATGTGGCGCAGCACGCGCCGACCTCGCGGCCGACCTGGCCGATGCCCGAGCGTCACTGGCCGCAGCCCAAGATGCCAACACCGCACTGGCAACCCAGGTCGCAGAAGCGGCCGAGGTCGTCGATGTAGCCAAAGCAAGCCCAGAGCCAGAGCCAGAGCCAGAGCC
>CAYGMW010000040.1:0-16143 GCA_964350975.1 uncultured Acidimicrobiales bacterium
TGACGGAGCTGTCTGGCGCACAGATCGACCGCTCCGAACTGGCACTGCTGGGCCAGCGCGTCGAAAACGAAATCTTCGACCTTCCGACCGGAATCATGGATCAGCTCGCGTCGGCGGCGGCCATCGACGGCCACGCATCGCTGATCGACTGCCGGGACCTCACCATCACCGCGGTTCCGATGCCTTTGGACGCCTCGATCATTGTCATGGACACCGGAACCCGTCGCCAGTTGGTCGAGTCTGAGTACGCCGACCGGCAAGCCACGTGCCGCGCTGCGTCCGATCGCCTCGGCGTCCGCGCTCTACGCGACGCCGACATGACCGCTGTTGAGCTGCTGGCCGACGATCCCAAGATGGTTCGGCGCGTCCGCCACGTCGTTGGCGAAAACCAGCGCACGCTCGATGCTGCTGAGGCCATGGGCAACAACGACGCCGAATGGCTTGGGCAGCTCATGTCCGCAAGCCATGTCAGTTTGAGCCGCGACTTTGAGGTTTCCAGCCCCGCTCTTGACGCCATCGTGGCCCTTGCTCAGGAGCTACCTGGTTGCTTGGGCGCTCGCATGACCGGCGGCGGCTTTGCCGGCTGCACGGTGGCCCTCGTTCTCGACAGCGAGGTCGACAACTTCGTCGCCGAGGTACTTGATCGGTTTGTGTCGCCTCACGCCCAGCCTGCCAGTCATCCCACCCGGCTGTATGTGGTGAAGCCGTCGCCCGGGGCCTCGGTAGCTGCTCTTTGATCCGGGAGTGACCCTGATCAACTGACCAGCGTCGCTATGGCCCACAGCCCAGCAAGCAGGCCAACGACGCCCATCACTGCGCTGCGGCCAATCGGCGCCTTGTCGAGGTCGCCATCGCGTCGCGGCTCACTCGGCGGTCGAACAACCGCCATCAGGTTGCCAAAGAACATCGCTCCGCCAAGAGCGAGCACCAGCAGTGGGAGCAAATTGTCACCGAGGAACATACCCAGTCCTGACCAACGGAGTGAACCTGACCAACGCTATCGACTCCGCGTGGCAGGCTGAACAGGTGCAACGTGTTGTTCGTCTCGCCTCAACTGCAGCAGTAGGTCTCATCTTGGGACGATTCACCTCGGTGATCTTCGTCTTATTCCTGGCGTCGGCCGCGTTCTTGGTCGCGGTGTTCTTGCGAGTCAAGAACCAAGAGGGCCGCCAGGTGAACAGCTCGATCGCTGGCATGTCGTTGGTGTTCGGCGTGGCTCTCGTGACCGGACGACTGATGGCTTGGTTTGGCATCATCGGCGGCGCAGCGGCGCTCGTACTGCTGCTGATCGCTCTGGTCGCGGCCGGCGGCGACTTGATGTAGGAGCCGACCTAGTTCTTCGCCATGTTCGCGAACCGGGTGAAGTGGCCAAGGAACGCGAGTCGGACCGTTGCTGTTGGACCGCTTCGGTGTTTGGCAATAATGACCTCGGCTGTCCCGATGTCAGCTGACTCCTGGTTGTAGATCTCGTCGCGGTACAAGAACATCACGACGTCTGCGTCCTGCTCGATAGCCCCTGATTCGCGAAGATCGGACAACATCGGCCGCTTGTCCGAGCGCTGCTCGAGGGTTCGACTCAGCTGAGAGAGCGCTATCACGGGACATTCCAGCTCGCGGGCCAGGATCTTTAGGCCACGAGAGATCTCAGAGATCTCAACCTGTCGGCTCTCTGATCGACTGGATCCCTGCATAAGTTGCAAGTAGTCGACAACAATCAGTCCGAGGTCGCCCAGCCTGCTCTTGAGACGGCGCGCCTTGGCCCGGATCTCCATGATGGTGAGGTTCGGATTGTCGTCAATCCAGATGGGTGCCTCAGCGAGCTGACCAACAGCCCGGCTGATCTTGGGCCAGTCGTCGTCGCTCAGGTTGCCATTGCGCATCCGCGTCGAGTCAACACTCGCGGTCGAACACAGGATTCGCTGTGTGAGCTCGAGATGCCCCATCTCGAGGGAGAAGAACAGCACTGGTCGTTGGGCAACCATTCCAGCATGGGTTGCCATCCCAAGAGCGAAGGCGGTTTTGCCCATCGCCGGTCGAGCTCCCACGACAAGCAGGGCGCTGGGTTGCAGCCCCGCGAGGACCTCGTCGAGGTCGTGATAGCCCGAAGGGATGCCGGTGATGGCTTCTCCTCGCTCGTACAACTCCTCGAGCCGGTCGAGATTGTCGCTCAACAACTCGCGCAGCGGCTTGGTCGAGTCAGTGACCCGGCGCTGAGCGATCTGGTAGATCTTGGCTTCAGCGGTGTCAACGGCCTTGGTGACGTCGTCTGGGAGCGAATAACCAAGCTCGACGATCTCGCCCGCAGCACCGATCAAACGTCGAAGCAGGGCGCGGTCTTCGATGATCGAGGCATAGCGAGCTGCATTCGACGTCGCCGGCGTCGAATTCTGAAGATCGATCAGAAATTGAAGCCCGCCCACCATCTCAAGCAAGCCCGCCCGCTCGAGTTCTTCAGCAACGGTAACTGGGTCCGCGGGATGACCAGCCGAATACAGGGCACTGATGGCGTCGAAGATGTTCTGGTGTGCCGGTAGGTAGAAGTCGTGGGCGTCGACCGCTTCTACTGCAGGGCCAATTGCATCGCGACTCAGCAGCATGGCGCCCAACAGCGAAGCCTCAGCCTCAAGATTGTGGGGGGCCTTGCGCATGACTTGACCAAGGGCGCTAGACGGAGCATCGGAATCGAACATCTCCTCACAGCCTCGCGCTGAATGGCTGTGGGTAGCTAGTGGTGCAAGTCACCTATACCTCGGTACAACCTGGGGATTCAGTGGATAAGTGTTGTGGGCAACCTGTGTGTAAGTGCGTTCGACTGAGCCCAGGAACACAACACGCCGACGCTCGGAGCGAGCGTCGGCGTGTTCATACATCTGCATGGCCTGAGCCAAGACACACAGCTGGAGTTAGCTGGCGACGACCTCGACGGTAATCACAAACTGAACGTCAGCGTGGGGGCGGGCGTGGACCTCGTGCTCGCCAATGGAGCGAATTGACTCGGTGATCGTCAGGTCTCGCCGGTCGATATCGATTCCCAGTTGGGCCTTCACTGCATCCGCTACGTCAGAGGTAGTGACGGAGCCATACAGCTGTCCACCGCTTCCGGCCTTGGACGACACAGTGATGGTGGAGCCAACCAGCTGGCGGGCGAGATCTTCGCTCGCCGCACGATCGCGTCCATCGCGGACGTCGCGTGCCTTGCGCATTGCAGCCGCTTGGCCGACAACACCCTCGGTTGCGAGCATGGCCTTGCCCTGGGGAACCAAGAAGTTCCGGGCGAAACCATCGGCTACGTCGACAATGTCACCAGTCTTGCCGACGCCGTTGACGTCGCTTCGAAGTACAACCTTCATGCCTCGCCTCCGTCGATTGCGCCAGCGTCGACCATGTCGACGTCGGCATCTTCAACAACTGCGTCGTCGCGGTCGCCACGATCGCCGCGGTCGCCGCGCTCGTCATCACGATCACGGCCGCGACCGCGCTTGTCGCCCTTGCGCTGAGTGACCACACGGCTGGCATATGGCAACAGAGCCATCTCGCGAGCGTTTTTGATCGCAATGGAAATGTCGCGCTGCTGCTGCACGTCGTTGCCGGTCACCCGGCGGCCACGCATCTTGGCGCGGTCCGACATGAAGGCACGAAGCAGGGTCACGTCTTTGTAGTCGACGTACTCGATCCCCTCTTTGACGAGTGGGGACACCTTCTTCTTGCGTGGCTTGGACTTCTTTAGATCTTTGCCCTTGCGGACGGGCTTCTTCGCAGCCATTAGAACGGCTCCTCTTCGGGGTAGTACTCGGCCGCAGCCGGAGCTGCGGATGGTGTTGCGGGACGACGCGGTGCGGATCGAGGCGCTGCCTGACCGCCACCTTGGAATGCGTCGCCGCCTTCTCGTTCGTTTCGACGGATCTCCGCCGATGCCCAGCGGAGGCTGGGACCAATCTCATCTGCAACGATCTCGACCACGGAGCGCTTCTCGCCCTCCGGAGTGTCCCAAGATCGCTGCTCAAGACGGCCGGTGACCATCACTCGTGTGCCGCGAGTCAATGTCTCGCTGACGTTCTCGGCCATCTCGCGCCAGCAGACCACATTGAAGAAACTGACCTGTTCTTCCCATTCACCAGACGCACGGTTTTGCCAGCGCCGGTTGACAGCAATGCCGAGCGTGGCTCGGGCCTGTCCTGATTGGGTGAACCGCAGTTCTGGGTCGCGGGTGAGATTGCCGACAACTGTGACGCTGTTGTCACCTGACATGTCGTGCCTCCTGTGAAATCAGACGGCCGGAGCCGCTGCAACGCCGCCCAACATGCCGCGGCGCTTGGCCTCGTCATCTGGAAGACGGAAAAGCTTGTGGCGGACTACTGCGTCCGCGAGGCGAAGGGTGCGTTCGGCCTCATCGAGGGCGCCGCCTTCAGCGACGATCTCGAAAACCGAGTAGTAACCCTCGTTCTTGTGATTGATCTCATAGGCAAACTTGCGCCGGCCCCAGAAGTCGAACTTGTGGAGGGTTCCGGCCTCTTCGATGCGGGTGCGGAGCTCTTTGATCTGCTCCTGCACCTTGACGTCATCGAGGGTGCCATCGTGGATGACCATTAATTCATATGCGCGCACTGACTAGTGCACCTCCTTCGGACCCGACGGTGCCGGGGCCCCATAGGTTGGGGCAGGGGTTGATGTGAACCCGCAAGGGTAGGCCACCGCGAGGCTGGCGCCAACTGTTGCATGGCGAACGTGGGAAAAGGTCACGTGCGGTTGAGTCATAACAGCACTGTGCACGAGGGGTGGGACATCGAGTGTGTCGTGAGCTGGGTCACCTGAGCTGGATCACCGATCCAACACCTATCCCGAGGGTCTCAAAACGGCCCTGCTCGACTTCGAGTGCGCTCACGTACTCGCTCCCGGGCAGGTAGCTGGGACAGTCGTCGACCACGCAGGGCTCCATGTCTGCAATGGCGACCACACGACCCTCAGCGTCGATCCACGCGATCGACAACGGCAACAGGGTGTTCTTCATCCAGAACCCGCCAGACACCGGACCGTCGAACTGGAACCACATACCGTCCCAGCCGTTGAGGTCCTCAACGAGCATCAACCCCTGCGAGCGTTGCTCCCCAGAGGTCGCGAGCAAAACATTGAGTTCGCGGCCGTCGAACACCGCAACCCCGCTACCAAAACCTTCGAATGGCACGAGGCCAGTCGCTGACGCAGCATCGACACCAGTTGTGGGCTGGGCCGGTTGGGTTGTTAGCGGACTGGAGGCTTGGCTCGCGTCGGTGTCGCTATCGCCGCAAGCGCCGAGCAAGACACCGCACAGCGCACCGACGACAATCAGACAGATGGCTCGGACGATGTTGAACGCGTTGTTGCACATCACAAGCCCCTCATGGAGTTGGCGCTGAATCAAGCGTGGTGTCGGTGTCAGCCGGCCCAGTCGTCTCAGGCCCAGTCGTCTCAGGCCCAGTCGTCTCAGGCCCAGTCGTCGTAACGCCGAGATTCTTGCCGAGCACCTCGCCGGTGAACTCCGTTGGCTCGGCAAAAGAACCGGGCTCGACCCCGCGATGGGCGGCAGTCATGACGTCGCGCCAGATCACCGCTGGAAGCGACCCGCCGGTCACGACGTCAAGTCCAGCGACGTTCTCCATGGGGCGGTTGGAGTCGGGGAAACCAACCCACACCGCGGTGGTGAAACGAGGCGAATACCCGACAAACCAGGCGTCGCGGTAGTCCTGGGTCGTGCCTGTCTTGCCGGCAACTGGGACTCCCTCGACCATGGCGTTGCGACCAGTGCCATTGGCAACAACGTCAGACAGCACCGCGGTGACGATGTCGGCCTGCTGGCTGCTCAAGACGCGTTGTGCGGACGACGCGAACTGATCGATCACTTCGCCGTCTCGGTCAACAACTTCGAGTACCAGTTGGGGGTCGTAGCGCTCGCCGTGGGCCGCGAAGGTCGCGTACGACGTCGCCATGTCGAGCACCGACACCTCTTGTGTCCCCAGCACCAGCGAGTGCACAGGGTCCAACGCCGCGTGGACGCCAAGCTCGCGGGCCAGATCAGCAACCGGGCTTGGACCGGTTCGCACGATCAATTGGGCGTACGCAGTGTTCGAGGACCATCGCGTCGCTCCAAACAGGTCGACGATGCCAAGGTCGGCGTCTGCGTAGTTGTGCACGGTCCACGTGTCGCCATCGTCCAAACCCGGAAAGTCCATGGTCGCTGGAGCGGCGAACTGGGACATCACCGAGATTCCTTGCCGCAACGCCTCAGCCAGCACAACGGGCTTGAACGACGAACCTGGTTGTCGTCCGGATCCGCCTCCGTCGACACCGGTAGCCAGATTGACCTGCGACGTTTCGAAATCTCGTCCTCCGACCAGGGCGCGAATGCCACCAACCTGGTCGAGCACGACGATGGCCGCAGTTGGGTCAGATTCGTCGTCGAGCACCGCCGTTGCGGCGTTGAACGCGTCCAGTTGAACTCCGAGGTCGATCGTTGATGTCACTCGGAGTCCGCCTTGAAAGACAGCCCGGCTCCCGTAGGCGTCGGTGAGTTGCTGGCGCATCATCTCAACGGCGTACCCGGCCTCGGCGGCTTCGGCTTTGGCCGAAAGTTGGACCGACGCGTTGGCTACCCGCTCCAGGGTGTAGTCCTCGATACGTCGGGCTTCAGCGGCGTCGAATTCGGCCTGAGAGATGTAGCCCTCATCGAGCATGGCGACCAGCACAGAGGTGCGTCGGCGATACGCCTCGGTGACCTGCTGCTCGCGGCTGATGTCCGCGATTTCAGGGGCCCGGATCAGGCCCGCCAGATACGCCGATTGGGCAATGTCGAGTTCGGAGGCGTTGACACCGAACCACACCTGGGCCGCAGCGCCGACGCCATAGGCGCCTCTCCCGAAGTAGATCGTGTTGAGGTACCCCTCGAGGATGTCTTGTTTGTTCGTCTCACGCTCGAGCTTGATCGACAGCGATGCTTCTTTGAGCTTGCGAACCAATGTGCGGTCAGGCGTCAAGAAGGCGTTCTTCACGTACTGCTGGGTGATGGTGGACCCACCTTGGAGCACTCCCTCGCTTCGCACGTCAGCCCACAAGGCGCGGGCAATCGCGACCGGGTCAACGCCCGGATGGGTGAAAAAGTCCCGATCCTCAGCTGCGATCACGGCGTCGACCAAGATCGGCGACACCTCATCGAATGCCAACGCCACCCGGTTCTGCTCGCCGTGTAGCCGGGCGATCTCTTCGCCATTTCGGTCGACGATGATCGTGGTCTCGTCAGCGATGGCTGCCGCGTCAGGAAGGTCGAGTCGCGCCAGGATGTTGACGAACCCGGCGGCGGCAGCAATCACGAACAACAGCCACACGTACAGCAGACGCCTGAACGGACGAGTCCGCGCTCCGGCCCGCTTCAACTTCTTGCGTCGACGTCCAAGCACAGACGCTTCAGAGTACGAGGAGTCCTCACACAACCGGCGTCACTCACAACAGCTACGGGCGCAGCGGAATCCGTTGGATCAGGTGATTCCAGCCACAATCTGCACAGACCTCGACCTCGTAGGCCGCATAGTCGCCGGGCTTCTTGAGATAGCTGTCCATCTCGGCTTCGGTCAGCGCCAACTTGCCCGAAGCGGGCAGTCGGGGGCCAAACACATAGTGCACACTCGACAAGGTGCCCTTGGACTCGCACACTGGACACTTCTTTGCCGAACCAACAGCACAGTTGCGAGCGACCCGCATCAGCTCCGGATGGGCATCACACACATCGGAGGCCGCGAGACGGCCGGCGCGGTAGTCAGACAGCGTCCGTCGGCGTTGCAATCGGAAATCGACTGCCCCTAAGCCGGCAGCGGCGTCTTCAGCTGCGCGTCCGGGGTGAAAACTCACGCCGTGAATCGTAGCGGGGTGTTATCGAACGCCCTCAGCCCAGCTCAGCAAACGAACACGAAGGTCGTCGGTGTCGAGTTGACCTTCATCGAAACGGATCCGTTGCAGCTCGCGGTGGGCGAGCCCGATGATTGGTCCGCTACTCACACCGAGAAGCTCCATCACCTCACCGCCACCGAGGCCAGGTCCCAACCTCGATAAGTCCTCGGTGGCACCAAGTTCGTCGACGAATTGCTGGACCTGCAACGCCCGTGGTGGGTTCGAGGCTCGCTCAAGAGCCAACGCCGCGTCGAGGTCGCCTCGCGCTGCGGCGATGTAGCGACGAACTGTTGGTGCGTCGAGATCGCCGTCGTCAAGCAGGGCGCGCGACGCGAGCACGGCCGCCATCGAACGACGCACAGCATTGGAGTATCTGAGGGCCCCAAGTCGCCGGGTGAGCACGTCAGGGTTGAGGTCGCCAAACAACCCAGCTCGACGAGCCAGCAGTTGCACCTCAGCATTCGCGTGACTGGTGGCGTCGATGATCGGAGCCAGCCGCCGCACTGCCGCCTCATCGAGCTCATCTGCAACCCATGGCCATGCCCCGATCTCGGCCAAGAACCTCAGGCCGTCCCCAGGCCGGACCGTGGCGAGCAACTTGTCGAGCTCGGTTCGCACTCGCTCGGCTGAAACAATGTCGAGACGTCCGACCAGCCGCTGGGCCGCAGCAATCAGCTCCGCGGCTGGCTCCAATCGGTACCCAGCAATGAAACGCGCGGCTCGCAGGATGCGCAGCGGGTCGTCATCGAAGGAGACCTCGGGGTCAGTTGGTGTGCGCAGGCGCTGAGCGGCGAGATCGTCACGCCCACCAAAGGGATCGATCACCGCTCCGTCAGGTATTGAGATCGCCATGGCGTTGACCGTGAAATCGCGCCGAGAAAGATCGGACTCGATAGCGGTCGAAAACTCGACGGCCGGTTTACGCGACGACGGGTCATATCGGTCGGCGCGATGTGTGGTGATCTCGAAGTCGACTCCACCGATACGACACCCAATCGTGCCGAAACGTTCGCCTTGAGACCACAGGTCGTCAGAGATTGGAGCGACAGCCTGCTTGATCTGCGAAGGCGGGGCGTCGGTGGTCATGTCAACGTCAGGCGTTGCCTTGAACTCATGAACACCAACACCCTCAAGGTGCATGTCGCGAACCAGCCCTCCAACTACATAGGCCGAATACCCCGCGTTTCGAAGGGCGTCAGCGACGGGCGTCGCGGCCCGAACCACCGAACCACGGTCGGGGTTTTGCCCTGCGGAAACTGCCGAACACATCTCACCGAGACTACGACCCATATCGGTCAGGGTGTGGAAAGCGCCACATCCACTGGTAGTAATGGCATTCTTCTGACAACCTCATTGGTTGACACGTTTCGTTTGTGGCGTTCCGCGCCCGCAGACACCCGAGCCCGCACACGATCGGATCCCCATGGACTTCAAGGTCGGTGACAACGTCATCTACCCGCATCACGGTGCTGCGGTGATCCTCAGCCGCGAAACCCGTGACGCTTTTGGCGAATCACGCGAGTACCTCAATCTCAAGACTGCCCACGGCGACCTGCGCTTGTCAGTTCCTGTCGACAAGGTCGACGAGGTCGGGATGCGACCACCGATCGACGAAGACGACGTCGAAGACTTGTTCGAGCTGCTTGCCAAGAAGGACATTCGCGAGCCCGCGAACTGGTCCCGTCGCTTCAAGAACCATCAGGAAAAGCTGAAGTCGGGCGACATCTTCGAAGTGGCTGAAGTGGTCCGCAACCTCGCGTTGCGCGAAGTCGCCAAGGGCCTCTCAGCAGGCGAGAAGTCCATGTTGGAGAAGTCTCGCCAGATCCTGATCTCGGAGTTGTCAATCTCCATGGACGTCACTGAGGACCAAGCGCTCGAAGCGGTGTCCGAACGGCTGGCCAGCCAGTCCTAGCGGCAACAGAGCCGGGCAGGCCAAGTCCGCCGTCTACGCTCGCCGCTGTTTCCGTCGACTCATCCGAGGCGCGCCGAGTGGCACGAACAGAGATCCAACGCTGGGGCGACGAACGTCTCCGAGTTCGGCCTTGGCGCGGCGACGCCTCGACGGCTTACGTCGCGCCGGTGCCTGGGCGCCATCCGGTGTCGGCGCGTTCGGTGCAGTTGACCGCCGAGGCGCTGCGTGACCGGGGGGTGGCCAGAATCGTGACATCGGCGCTGACGCCCGCTGAAGAGATCGCCTTTCGACAAGCAGGGTTCTCCGAGCGAGAACGCCTGCACCTGCTGCGCCACAATCTGGAAAACCTCGACCGGCAAGACAGCGCCCTTCTGCGCCGAAGTCGCCGCCTTGACCGTGGTGCGATCCTCGCGGCAGACGCCGCAGCGTTCGACAGCTTCTGGCAACTGGACGACGTCGGACTTGCCGAGGCGATCCGGGCAACCCCAACCGCTCGCGTTCGGGTAGCTGAGATCGATCATCACGTCGTGGGATATGCCGTCAACGGCCGTTCAGGCGTTGCTGGCTATCTTCAGCGCCTCGCTGTGCACCCCGACGCGCAGGGCCGCGGACTTGGCCGCAGCCTGGTGCTGGATGGCCTCCGATGGATGCGGCGCCGCGGTGCCGTCCACGCCCTCGTCAACACCCAGATGGCGAACGAACGCGCCTTCCAGTTGTACTTGGCGGTGGGCTTTCGTCCCGAACCTCATGACCTCGCAGTGCTTGAGGTCGAGTTCGGCGCCCGGTGACACAGCACAGCATGCTGCAGCGAGCTCGCCGATGGCTGGCTCGAGTCTCGCTGGTACCGGTGTTGGCCATGGCCATGGCCATGGCCTTGGCTTTGGCTTTGGCGAGCGTGGTCGGCCCCGCAGTGCCCGTCGGTGCCCAACCAACCGGCGTTGGGGGTCTCGAGTTACTCGACCGCACCATGTTGAGCACCGACGAGTTCGTCGTGCAGGTTCGACTTCCTGGACTGGTGTCGCCCGAAGATGTCGTCACCGTCGCGGTACATGAGAGAGTCGAAGACCGGGCTGCATTCCAAGCAGCCACCACAAAGGCCACCGCCGGGCCAACGGTCTTCATTCGTAGTGACGCGGCGCAAGATCTCGACATTTCGTTGTCTGGAGAGCTCGAGATCAGCCTCGCGATCGGGGCACCAGGCCTCGAACTTTCCGATCCTGGGGTGTACCCAGTCAGCATCGTGGTCTCGGCCTCAGACGGACAACCGTTGGCCGAGATGTTGACCCACCTCGTCATCGCGCCGGCGGCTCCGACCAGCTCCCAGGTTGCGGTCGCGGTGACAGTTGATGTGCGTCCAGCATCTGACAGCAATGGCGACATTGACTCAGGCGACCCTGCAGCTCGTTGGATTGACGGCATCGTGGCCCGGCCGGACCTGCCCGTCACGGTCCAGGTGAACGGGCGCCTGCTTGACGACTCACGATCCGACCCCAGAATTCGTGAACTTCAAAACCGCGCCCTTGGAGGCACAACCGAGTTCTTATCCACTCCCTACGTACCCATCAACGAGCGCTCACTCGTTGTTGAAGGGCTGGGTCCAGCGGTCGACGAGCTCATCGAGCTTGGCACCGAATCGCTCACGGCCTTTTCGGCGACGGGCCCGGTGAACACGGCGCTCATCACGAACTCGTTGCCAAGCGACGAACTTGCAGGCCTGTGGCGCGACCGAGGAGTTCGTGACGTCATCGCCGTCGACGACATCTACGAAATCGATGCACCGGTCGAGGTCGAGACTGCGACAGGCCCCATAACGCTGGTGGTCACACCGCCTCGGTTTGTTGACGCAGCACCGAGCGAGCCAGTCTTGGCGGCTCACCGAACGCTGGCCGAACTGGCGATCATCGCCATGAGCGCAGATCACCCCACCGCGACGGTCTTGGCCTTCAGCACCGCTCAGCCGGCTGACCCGTTGTTCATCGCTACCTTGCTCGACGGCTTGGCCGACTCGAGCCCCTTGCTCACGTCTTCAACTGTCTCATCAGCGATCACGACGCCACCACTGCTTGATTCAGCCGGTCGACCTGAGGTGCGGGGTTTGCCGACGAATGTGCCCATCGATCGTCTCGAGGGCGATATTGCCCAATACCGCGAAGCTGAGCGCGTGCTGGCCGCCTATCGATCGATGATTGGCGATGCCGACGCCAGGCTGCTGCACGATCCTCAGGCCGAAGCCTTGCTGTTTAGCCTCGGAACAGGTGTGTCAGGAACCGATCGCGAAGCAATCGCGAAGCGAGTCATCGACCGGGTCAGCATCGAGGTCCAGGCCATCAGGCCTCCCCCGCTGAGCAATGTGAACCTCACCTCGCGCTCGGCGACCTACCCATTCGCGTTCCAGAACAATGCGAACTACGCCGTTCGTATTGAGGTCAGATTCATCACGGACAAGGCTCGTTTCGTCGACTTCGCTGACGGCGAGAGCATGACCTTGGTGCTCGACGCAAATTCGGTGAACGCAACCGAAGTCCAGGTCGAAGCACTGGCGTCCGGGTCGTTCCCGTTGCGCATCGAGATGTTGTCTCCCGATGGCGGATTGTCGTTGGGTTCGGTCGAGCTCACCATGCGGTCGACAGCTCCGTCGGGTACCGGCATCGTGATCTCGATTGGTGCCGCCGCGGTGCTGATCACGTGGTGGAGCCGCGAGTTCCTGCGGTCACGCCGACGTCGGCAAGCTGAATCAGGATGAAGCGACCCGCCAGCAGCATCGTCATCGCCATCGGGATCTTGTTGTCCCGCATCTCTGGGCTCGTGCGCGAGGCATTCATTCGGGGTCGCCTCGACATTGGCTCAAGTGGAGACGCCTACACCGCAGCGCTGCGAGTGCCGAACCTGTTGCAGAACTTGCTGGGCGAAGGGGTGCTCTCTGCGTCGTTCATCCCGGTGTACTCCGGGCTGGTCGACGACGATCGGGCTCGGGCGGCTCGCCTAGCGAACAGCGTTGCGGTGCTCCTGATCGCCATCAGCACACCGATCGTCATCCTTGGCGTTGTTGCGGCCGAACCCATCACCAAGGTCCTGGCCTTTGGTCTCAGCGGCGAACGACTCCAGCTGACATCTGATCTCGTCCAGATCATGACCCCGGGGATCGGCATGTTGGTGCTGTCGGCCTGGAGCCTGGGCGTGCTCAACAGTCATCGGCGGTTCGGTCTGCCCTATGCCGCGCCAGTCATCTGGAACGTCACCCAGATCGCCGTGGTGGTCGCGGCCGGCACCGGCACGATCGGCCGCGACCTGGCGATTGCTGCCGCATGGGGTGTGACGATTGGTTCGGTTCTGCAGTTCGCCATCCAACTGCCGGCGCTGCGCAGGGCCAACCCGGATCTGGGTCGGGGTCTCGCGTTTGGCACCGCCGAGTTCCACGACACGCTGCGGCGACTCGGCCCTGTTGTGCTCGGACGAGGCTCAGCCCAAGTGTCGGCCTTCATCGACCTGGGCCTCGCGACGGTGTTGGCCGCCGGAGCGCTCTCGGCAATCGGCATCGCTACCTTGTTGTACCTGCTGCCGATCTCACTCTTCGCGATGAGCGTTGCCGCCGCCGAACTGCCCGAGATGTCGCGTCTCGCAACCGACCCGTCCGCAGTCCGCGCCCGCCTCAGCCGGGCGCTCGAACAGGTGAGCTTCTTCATGGCGTTCACCACTGTGGTGTACGTCATCGCCGGTCGCCGCGTTGTCGGTGCGGTCTTCAGCGTGGTCCCAGGGTCCGAGCTGAGCGCAGACGGAGTGGTTCTCGCTGGTTTGGTTCTGGCCACCTACTCCCTCGGGCTGTTGGCGCTCGGCGCGTCGAGAATCATGCAGAACACCTTCTATGCGCTCGGCGACGCCGCAACACCGGCGCGGGTCGCTGTTGTTCGGTACGCGATTTCGGCGGTGGTGGCTGTTGTCGTGATGTTGCAGATGGATCGATTGTTGATCTACGACGCAACCATTCAGGGTTTTGAGAATCTGCTCGCCCCTCTGCGCCCACTCGAAGCGGCGATTCGCAACAACGATGACCTTCCCTTGAGAGCTGGCGCCGCGGGCCTCGCGTTCGGCGCCACCGTCGGAGCTTGGTTCGAGGTTGTGGCGCTGCGTCGCCGTCTTGTTCGCCGCCTTGGATCCGACACCGTCACTAGCCGGAGATGGCGAAAGCTGGTCTTGCCGACGTTGGTCGCCACATTGGTGATGTTGCTGATTACTCCACTGACCGCGTCGCGCTCTGATGTGGTCGCGGCCCCCTTGATCGTCATCCCTGCGGGCGTCGTGTATGTCGCATTGGCCGCGTTTCAGCGGGTCGATATTGCTCGTCGGCTGCTACGCCAGGGTCATGCAACAGAGAGCACCAGCTACTAGCGTGCATCTCTCTGATCTCAGGAAAGGCACCAGATGGCCGTCAAAATCGTGACTGACAGCGCATGCGACCTTCCACAGTCCCTTGTCGACGAACTCGACATTGCGATCGTGTCGTTGACGGTCCGCTTCGGCGACGAAGAGTTCGTCGACCGCGTCGACCTGACACCGTCACAGTTTTGGACGCGGTGTTCATCCAGCGCCATCCTGCCTGAGACCGCGGCACCTTCACCGGGTGCCTTCGGAGCCGCCTTCCAAGCAGCTCTTGATGGCCAGTACGACGAAGTGGTGTGCATCAACTTGTCCGGCGCGCTCTCAGCAACCATTCAGGCCGCAGATGCTGCAGCAAAGTCGATGCCTGATGCAACGATTGAGATCGTCGACTCCCGGACCGTCAGCATGGGTCAAGGAACCATCGTGCTGGCCGCTGCGCAAGCTGCCCGTGACGGCAAGTCTGCGACCGAGATCGCCACCATGGCGCGGGAGCTTGCGTCACGAACACGAGTTCACGCGGCCCTCGACACCCTTGAGAACTTGAAGAAGGGCGGCCGTATCGGCGCCGCCCAGTCGCTGCTCGGCAGCCTGTTGTCGATCAAACCCATGATCGCTGTCGTCGACGGTGTGGTCGAACCGAGCGGCAAGCAACGAACCCGTGCTCGCGCGCTCAACAGCTTGGTCGACATCGTCAGCACCGCTGGTGCCATCGAGGGGCTCGCTGTCATGCACGCGGCATGTTCAGACCTTGACGACTTCGTAGCTCGTCTCGCTGAGATCTATGACGGCGACATCGTGGTCGGCGACATCGGAGCGGTCATCGGAGCCCACGCCGGCGCCGGAACTATCGGCGTGACATTCCAAGTTCCAGGCTGATCCGGTGGCCGGGACGACGCCACCCCGGCTGCCTGGCGACCGCTACAACATTGGCGAGTTGCGTCGCGTTGGGCGCCTCACCCAAACATGGTCTGGTTGGGACACTCGCCTGGAACGAACCGTCATTCTGCATGTCCTGCGACCAGAACTTCACAGCGACGAGCAGCTTGCTCAGCGGCTCGCGGCTCGACTACGAGAAGCGTCGCGTATCGATCACCCCGGCGTCGCCCGGATCTATGACGTCATCGGCGACGACGTGGTCGGCGTTGTCTGCGAGCACACAGACCCCGAAGATCTTCGACGTCGAGTGGCGTCATCAGGTGTGGTGAGTTCGTCGCTCGCGATCGATCTCGCCACCCGCTTGGCAGTCAGCATCGATGCGTTGCACAGCTCAGGCATGACCCACGGGGCTCTGACATTGAGCAGCGCGTCGTTCACTGACGATGACCGGCTCGTTATCAGTGACCTCGGCACAGGTGGTGCTGCTGATGGCACTGGTGACGAAACGGTCCGCGGTGACATCGCAGGGCTCGCCGCCATGGTTCACGAACTGGTGGTGGGCCGACCTCCTCACACCGCCGGCGGCACCGTCGAGGTCGATCCATCGGTTCCGGCTGCGTTTGCTGGACCACTCGACGATGCCCTGCTTCACGGGCGCTACCCCACAGCAGAGGCCTTCGTCGCGGCCTTGGCGGCGACCAGTGCCCGTTCTGAAATGCCGCAATCGTTCGCCTCGGCCGAGCGTCGATGGCTCGTCCCCGCAGCCGTGGTACTCGCCGTTGGCCTCGTCCTGGTGATGGTCGGGAGCGTTCTCGGCCGCACCCAGGCCGGTCGGACCATCATCGATAGCGCGCGTGGGGTTGTGGGGCTTGAGGCCACCTCGGTTACCACCACCACCGTTGTTGTTCCGACAACGGGGGCGGCGTCCACCACCGCGCCGACACGCCTCCAAGTCGCCGTCGATCGCATCACCGACTTCGATCCAGAAGGCGACGGACTCGAAAGCACGACCCGCCTGGTGCTCATCAACGACGGCGACCCATCTCGCGGTTGGCACACCGAGC
>CAYGMW010000041.1:0-9633 GCA_964350975.1 uncultured Acidimicrobiales bacterium
TGGCGAAGTGTTGTTCATCTCGCCCAAGACGGTCGAGAACCACACCCGCAACATCTTGGCCAAGCTGCACCTGTCGAAGAAACAAGAACTCATGCGCTACGCCCTCGAACACGGCATCGAGTAAGCACCCGGGACCGGTGGCGGTCCTGTCGTGCGCCAGTGCGCAGGGACCAGTTTTGCGTTAGCTGGGGCGTGAGCCCGCAATCGGATATGGCGACAGCGGCTGCTTTGGCCAGCGCTGGCTAGACCGGATCGGTCGGCGGCACGATGGGGATCGAGATCGAACAGCCCGCGGCCGCGTCGTTGAGCGCCGCCTGGGTGCCGTGGGCGAAACGCAGCAGTCCAGAGTGGGCCAGCGCGTCGATCTCGGCGCGGCTGAACCATCCAATCTCGGGGTGAGCCGCACTCGTGGCCAGCTCCCCACCGACGACCTCGGCTTCGAAGATGCAGGACAGTGCGGCCCCGCCCTCGCTGATGACGGGCGCGTAGTACGCGCCCACCTGGCGCACGATGCGTCCCCTGAGGCCAGTTTCTTCTGCCAGCTCGCGGAGCGCACCGGCTTCGAGGGTTTCGCCGACTTCGACCTTGCCGCCGGGCCATCCCCATCGATTGCGTGTCGCAGGTTTTGCGTCCCGGACCAACAAGACTCGGCCGTCGTCGTCAAAGACCAGGCAGCCTGCCGCCACGACGGGCAGATCGCTCACAGGCCGCTCAGCGTTGGATCTGGGTGACGTCACGCACCGCGCCGCGAGCAGCAGACGTGGTCAGGGCCGCGTAGGCCTGCAACGCTTGGGAGACCTTCCGGTCGCGATCGACGGGGGTCCACGCCGCCGCGCCACGCTCGGCTTGAACCGCTCGCCGACGTTCGATTTCGCCATCGTCGACCAGCAGATTGATCGACCGGTTGGGGATGTCGATCGCGATCTGGTCGCCATCTTCGACCAGGGCAATGAGCCCACCCTCGGCTGCTTCTGGCGAGACGTGGCCGATCGACAGACCAGCGGTGCCACCCGAGAACCGGCCATCGGTCAGCAGCGCACATTCCTTACCAAGCCCGCGGGACTTGATGTACGTGGTCGGGTACAGCATTTCTTGCATACCCGGACCGCCCTTGGGGCCCTCGTAGCGCACGACCACCACATCGCCAGCGACAACCTTGCTCTCATCGAGCACACCAGCCATCGCGTCTTCCTGGCTTTCGAACACCACCGCTGGGCCGGTGAACTTCCAGATCGATTCGTCGACGCCTGCGGTCTTGACGATGCATCCGGCCTCGGCCAGGTTGCCGTACAGAACTGCGAGACCACCCTCGGACGAATAGGCATGCTCGACCGAGCGGATGCACCCGCTCTCGCGGTCGGTGTCGAGCGATGGCCAACGCGTCGACTGGCTGAAGGCGACCTGGGTGGGGATGCCCGCCGGGCCGGCCAAGAAGAAGTGCTTGGCCTCCTCGGTCGCGGTCGGACGCATGATGTCCCACTGATCGAGCGCCGCCGCCATCGACTCCGAGTGAACGGTCGGCAGCGAGGTGTCAATGAGTCCACCTCGATCGAGTTCGCCAAGAATCGCCATGATGCCACCAGCACGGTGGACGTCTTCGACGTGGTACTGCTCGACCGACGGTGCCACCTTGCAGATGTTGGGCATCCGACGTGAGATGGCGTCGATGTCGGACATCTTGAAGTCGATGCCACCCTCCTCGGCGGCAGCCAGGATGTGCAACACCGTGTTGGTGCTGCCCCCCATCGCAATGTCAAGAGCCATGGCGGTCTCGAATGCCGCCTTGTTGGCGATGTTTCGAGGCAGGACCGAATGGTCGTCCTTGCCGTAGTAGCGCTTGCACAGGTCGACCACGGTCCGGCCCGCTTCGAGGAACAGGCGCTTGCGGTCCGAATGGGTGGCGAGGGTGGTGCCATTGCCGGGCAGCGACAGCCCAAGAGCCTCGGTCAGACAGTTCATCGAGTTGGCCGTGAACATGCCAGAACACGAACCACACGTCGGGCACGCTGAGCGTTCGATCGACGCAACGTCTTCGTCGCTGACCCGCTTGTCGCCGGCCGACATCATGGCCGAGATCAGGTCGACCTTGACCTCGGTGCCCGCAAGCCTGGTCTTGCCGGCCTCCATGGGGCCACCCGACACGAACACGGTCGGGATGTTGAGCCGCATTGCTGCGATGAGCATGCCCGGCGTGATCTTGTCGCAGTTCGAGATACACACCAACGCGTCGGCCTTGTGGCCCTCGACCATGTACTCGACCGCGTCGGCAATGACCTCGCGGCTCGGAAGGCTGTACAGCATGCCGCTGTGACCCATTGCGATGCCGTCGTCGAGGGCAATGGTGTTGAACTCCTTGGCGTTGGCTCCAGCAGCTTCGATCTCGCGGGCGACCAGCTGGCCCATGTCCTTCAGGTGGACGTGACCGGGTACGAACTGGGTGAAGGAGTTGGCAATGGCCACAATGGGCTTGCCGAAGTCGTTGTCGGTCATGCCGGTGGCCCGCCACAGGGCGCGCGCTCCAGCCATATTGCGACCGGAAGTACTGGTATTCGAACGAAGCTCAGGCATGCGGGAGATGTTAGGCGAGCCTGCGCCCAGAACCGTCGTGCGCTACACGATGAATGGGCTCAGGCGATGAACGCGGTGCGAATCGTCGACACCGCACCAGAGGAGATCTTCACCCGGGCTGGCCCAACGTTCATGGTGAGCGGTCCGTCATGGCCGAAGTCGGCTGGATCAAGATCGCACGAGCCGATCACGGCCAACGATCCGAACCCTTCGCGAATCACCACCATGGCCTCATCGGTCACGAACAGGTATCGCTTCGGCGAGGCCTGGCGGGCCAATCCGACCAACGCAACCAGCCCGATCAAGAACACGGGGCCAACGAGCAGCGACGCGACCACAGAAGCCACCGACACGACGGCCGCTGCTACCTCGAACGGGCGCCACTCGAGTACCTCGATGACTGATTCGACCAGGGTGGCACGATCGGTGCCGGGGACCTCAGCCTTGCGGGCCGTGGCGGTAAGACGTTTTGTTGACGTAGGCATCGCCCGAAGTCATCGGCTCACCGCACGGCCAACTCAAGCACCAATTCAGTGCAGTTCGGGCAGGGCGTTGCGCAGCGACGCGATGGCTTGACCGATGCGATGCTCATTTTCGATCAGAGCAAACCGCACATGACCCTCGCCGCCGGGGCCAAAACCGACACCTGGTGACACGGCAACCTTCGACTCTCGCACCAGCTTCTTGGCGAACTCAACCGACCCCATGTCGCGGTACGGCTCCGGGATCGGTGCCCACGCAAACATGGTTCCCTTGGGCGGCTCGATCTTCCAACCAATGCGGTTCAGGCCGTCACACAACGCGTTGCGTCGGCCGAGGTAGATCTTGTTCAGCTCTTGGGGGTAGTCGGCGGCTTCGTTCATGGCAATGATCGATGCGATCTGGATGGGCTGAAACGTGCCGTAGTCGAGATAACTCTTGAGCTTGGCCAGCGCAGCGACGACCTCGGGGTTGCCCAACATGAAGGCGACGCGCCAACCAGCCATCGAGAACGACTTGGTCAACGAGTAGAACTCAACCGCGCACTCTTTGGCGCCCTTGGCCTGCAAGATCGACGGCGGCTGGTAGCCGTCATAGCCCAAGTCGGCATAGGCAAAGTCGTGGACGAGCAGCACCTCTTTTTCGAGGGCAAAGTCGACGATTCGCTGCATGAAGTCGAGGTCGACGCACGCCGTCGTGGGGTTGTGTGGGAACGACAACACAATCACCCGAGGACGGGGCCACGAGTACTCGAACCGTTCGACGAGGGCGTCGAAGAACTCGTCGCCCGTCGTCAGCGGGACCTCGCGAACATTGGCACCAGTGAACAAGGGCCCAAAGATATGAATGGGGTACGACGGGGCCGGAACCAGCACCGCGTCGCCCGGCCCGAGGAGGGCCCACATCAAGTGCGAGAACCCCTCCTTGGCGCCGATGGTGTTGATGACCTCGGTATTGGGGTCGATATCGACATCCCACTGGCGCTTGTAGAGGTCGGACACCGCCTGGCGCAGCTTCGGGATGCCGCGGCTGGCGGAGTATCGGTGATTCCGCGAGTTCTGGGCTGCTTCGGCCAGCTTGTCGACAGCGATCTGAGGCGACGGCAAGTCGGGGTTGCCGAAGCCGAGGTCGATCACGTCGGCGCCCGCACGGCGCATCTCGACCTTGAGCGAATCAATGATCGTGAAAACGTAGGGCGGAAGGTTCGTGATCCTGCGGAACTCCATGGGTGGCGAGACTACCGGCGGACAGCGACCTGGCGATGCTCTTTAGCCCCCGTGAACGGCAGTCCTGGCAAGCAGGGCTGCGCCGAGTGCTCCCGCTCGCTCGCCAAGGGCACCAGCCTCGATACGCAACGGTGGCCGGTAGCGGCCCGCGAGCACCAGCTGGTCATGATGATGCCGCACCCGAGGACCGTAGAGGTCCCAGTCATCGACTAAGCGACCGCTCAGGATCACCAATTCGGGGTCGAGCAGGGCCACCGCGTTCGACATGCCGACCGCAACCCAGAACGAGAACTGGTCAAGCACCTGGGTAGCGCCGGGATCGTCAGTCTTGGCCGCCCGCATGACGTGTTCGGCCTTGACATTTTCAGGATCGCCGCCCGCGAGTGCCACCAGCCCTGGTGCCAAACCGGCCCGGCTCGCCTGAAGCGCCATCGAGTCGAGCGCCCGGCCGCTCACGAAAACCTCGAGGCACCCGCGGCTACCGCACGTGCAATCAGGACCCGACGGGTCGACCATGGTGTGACCCAACTCCCCCGCCATGCCGTACGCACCTCGACGAACCGCTCCGTCGATGATGATGGCGTTACCAAATCCGGTGCCAATCGTCATCAGGACCGCATTGCTCACCCCACGAGCGACACCCCACTTCAGCTCGGCCATTGCGGCCAGGTTGGCATCGTTATCGACCACAACTGGGCTATCCAACCGCTCGCTCAACAACCCGAGGAGCGGCACATCGCCCAGGTCGAGGTTCGGGGCAAAGGCCATCCGACCCGACAAATCGAACTGGCCCGCGACACCAACACCGATGCCGTCGAGTTCACCGGCGACCGCACCGAGTTCGTGACACACGGCCTCCACCACGTCGAGCAAGGCATTGGTTCCCTGCGGCGTGTCGACCCTGCTCTGGGCCACAACGGCATCGTCGCGGTCCATGACCACAGCAACACACTTGGCACCCGCGATATGAACGCCTGCGGTAAATCCGGTTCCGGTCATCGTCACTCGTCGTCGATTGGGATGGCTGTGATATCAGCCATCGAGGATGCGTTTGGGGGTGCTGAGGCTCGAGTGGGCCCGCCATCGGAGTTCGTAGATGGGCCGGAAAAGCCTTCAACCACGGCATGACCGAGGTCGACCCATCGGCGCAGGGTCGATTCGATTGGTGGAAACGCGCCAGCGGTCAAGGCCCGTTCGGCCCCGTCGAGAAACAGCCGGCCGGCCGAAATGAGCTCATGGGCCGCCGCGATCAGGTGCTCGCTCGCGGCTGCAGCGGCGTCGGATGGCCCGTCGTTGGGCGCTGAATCTGAGGTACTCATGACTCGGCCAACGCTAGACCCGTTCGGCCACACGTTTCAGCCAAAGGTGATCCTCACCGAACCGTCGACCACTCGGGCCGAACGAACCGGGGTCGTGGCAAGCGAGTCAGGAAGGGCCACTACTTGCCGATGGGGGCCAATGGTGACGATGAGCTCCTCGCCACGCCGGCCGATGTCGACATTGCGGCCGTCAGCCACTCCAAGGTGCAACATCAAGGTGACGACGTCGTCGAGTTTGGCCCACTCGTGGGTAGGGGTTGTGGTGAACCGGGCCGTCGGATCCTCGTCCACGTAGATCAACCGCCCAAGTGCCGACAACGCCTCAAGACCGACAATCTCGCTGTCGGCCAATGGCACCGGCCACACCGGAACAGGAGCCAGATCGGCGCTCAATGCGTCGGTTTGTTCGGATTCGACCGCACGCCAACGATCAAAGAACGGATCGGTGACCGCGTCAGGAAGCAAGCGGTTCATGATCGCGGCATCAACCCGCAGACCAAACAACGACAGATACGTGTGAGCCCGACGAGTCTCAGCCACCACCACCGGATGAGGCGATGACACCAGCCGAACCCCGGTCCGCTCCACATCTGTGAGCAGGGCCTGGGTCGCAACCAGCCGTTCGACGAGGCGTCTCAGCTCGTCCATGACCGCCGGACCTGGCAGCGAAATGCCGATCGCTTGCTCGACCGCTGGGCCCACCATCGACATCCACGGCGACGCCGTTGGAGCCAGCCGGTCCAGCCACCACGTCACCACTTGGGGCGCTGAGAGCAGGCGAATCGTCTCAGCGGTGGGGGCACAATCGACCACCACCAGATCGAGGTCGTCCCGCTCGGCCAGATCGACCAACGCCGAGAGCGAGATGAGTTCTTCGGCTCCGGGAACTACCGTGAGCTCGCCGGCTTGGATTGAATCGACGCCCGCTTGCGAAACGAGCGATGCAAGCCCCTGGCGAATCTCGGACCAGCTGGCCTCAAAGCGTACCCGGGCGTCAGGTTCGCTGACGGTGAGGTTGTCGGCGAGTAGTGCGCCGGCATCGCCGATCGTCACGCCAAACACATCGCCCAAGCTGTGGGCCGGGTCGGTCGAGACCAGATGAACTCGCAATCCGAGTTCGCTCGCCCTCACCGCGGTTGCCGCCGCAATCGTCGACTTGCCGACACCACCCTTGCCAGTGAAGAGCAGCACGCTGGCGCCGCTCATGAGATCAGCCCTCGGCTCGAGCCTGCAGATCGTCAAGGGCGGTATGGATAATGCGGCCCTCGGCGCGACGCTTCACGAACCCCGGCAACGGCACCAAAAGCTCGACCTCAAGGTGGTAGGTCACCTCGCACTGATCGGTCTCGCCAGCAACCTCGGCAAACTCATACCAGCCGTCAAGACGCTTGGTGATGTCGCCTTCGTGCTGCACCCACGCAACCCGCGCGGGAGCCTGAGAGTGGTCGTACTTGAGGGTGTAGGTGGCAGACCGGCCCATCGCGGCAGCGCGGAACTCGACCACGGTGGCGCGGCCGTCGGCATCGGTTTCAACAATCGTGGCGTCCTTCAGATCGGTCGTCCACTCGGGATAACTCGCCACGTCGGCGACGAGCTCGTAACACCGGGCCGGTGACGCATGGATAACCCGAACTTCGGTCGCTTCGTCGAGCATGGCCATTCCTCCCTAGAAACCGCGGCGCCGAGGTGGTGCGCCACAACAGGTTTGATCGAACAGTGATTGTGCCATCTCGGGGCCATCTCAGCGGGTTCGCGGCCGGAACACTCCGTAGCGAGCCGACCAAATGCCTGAAATACCAAGCCCGAGCATCGGTACCAACACGCCGAACGCCAACGCAGTGAACGGTCGCAACGACGCTGCGGTGACAGATATCGCGGTTTGGGCAACGACCGCACCAACCATGTTCCAACGAGTCGCAGCCGGGGCTCCCTCGGCAAGCAGGTACAGGCCAACCGTCGAGATCTCTTCGGTACGGCTGCGTTCGACTGCCGCGAAGAACGAGTACACAAAAGCAACGATTCCGGCAACGAGGCAGATCACCGAGAACGCAACCACCACGACCTCAAAGACGTCAGGCGCAGCCAGCCCGGCGCCGAGCACTGCGGCGAGCAACACGGTGAGGGCCCAATTGGTCTTCACCAGACCCCAACCCCTGCGTCGATCCGGTGGCGTCTGGTCTGGTGAGCTCATTGGACAGCATCTCGTAGTCCGGCGTGAAGAATGGCCGCCAAGTGATCGTAGGAAAATTCGGCCACAGCGCGCTCTCGCGCCGCGGCGGCCATTTGCTCCCGCTCGTCGTTGTTGTCGAGCAGGCGAGTCCACGCCTCCACTACTTCGGACACATTGGTGGGGTCGGCGACCACAATTCCGGTCTCGCCATCGACGACTGCTTCGGCTGCTCCCCCGCTGTCGCCCGCGACCTGGGCCACGCCTGCAGCAGCAGCTTCAACAAACACGATGCCGAAACCTTCCTGTTCGAGCCCACCCCAGCGCGTGCGGCACAACATGGTGAACACATCGGCCATGCCATACAGCGGGGCCTTGTCGGCTTCGTCGAAGCGCCCAAGGAAACGAACCGGCGCGTCGAGATCGGCCGCCCGCCGGCGCAAACGACGGTCGTCGCGTCCCGAACCACCAATCAACAGGATCAGGTTCGGATGGGAGTTCTTCATACGTGCCGCGGCTTCGATCGCGATGTCGAAACCCTTGCGGGGCACGAGGCGCGACACCGCGAGCACCACCTGGGCATCGTCGGCGACATCGAACGATCGGCGGGCCGCAGCCCGTTCGTCGACACTGAGCGGGCGAAAGCGTTCGGTGTCGACACCTGGCGGCACATGGATCGTGGGCAGCGACTGTTTGGCCGCCAGTTCGCCTTCGTCGGTGGCGTACCGCCCGGCGCCGATGATCACCCGACTGCCCCGCAACACCCGCCTCAGCGCCTGCTTGCTGATGGGTAAGCGGCCAGGAACCGTGACCTCGGCGCCATGCAAGATGACCGAGTACGGATGCCTCAGAAAGGGCCCGACCCATCCGAGCGGCAGCGCTGGATCCATGACAATGAGCTCGGCACCGACCTCGTCGGCGAGGGCGTCGATCCGGGCCGCTAACCCCGGACGGGGCAACAGCCACCGCTCGCGGGACCGCACGACCCGATAGTCCTGATCGGCATCGAACTCGGCGGCTCCGTCGTAGGGGGTCGTCAAGACCGTGACCTCGTCGGCAGGCAGGCGACGCCACAGCTCCCACAGATAGGCCTGGATGCCGCCAACCTTCGGGGGGAAGTCATTGGTGACCAGCAGATGACGCACCACGGCGATCGACGCTAGCGCCCTGTGGGCCCGCTCGGCGGACCCGCGGCGCTTTTGGAGCTGCGAGGTTCGACCGGCCGATCGAGCTCGGCGACGACCTCGGCGGCGAGTGGACGATCAGCGTCGATCAGGGGGGCCAACACCTCGTCGTAACCGAGCCGACGAGCCGCCCACACGCCGTGGGCAACCTCGATCACACTCGAACTGCTCACCAGACGCTCCAGCGCCGCCACCACCTCCGGGTCGCTCGGGCCGGAGCCCCTTGGTCGGGCCACGTTGGCGAGCACCACCGTTGCATTGCGACGCAGGTACTCGGGCCGCCGGCGCGGGATGTACCAGGCCCCAAAACGTTCCATGAGTTCGGTGTCGTCGAGTGCCAACAGTTCGAGCACATCGACGGTAGTGCGAGCGGCCGGATCGAGATGCGGCGACGGTGACAGACGAACCCGCTTGGTGTTCGGTGGGCACACGGTTTGGCAGTCGTCGCATCCATAGATCCGGTCGCCGAGTGCCACCCGAAACTCGATTGGGAAGATGCCATCGGCCTGAACCAACCACGCCAGGCAGCGGCGGGCATCGAGTTGGCCCGCAACATCGAGCGCACCCGTAGGTCAGCCAGTTTGGCACCGGGTACACGACGCGCAGCCGTCGGCCATAACCGCCGGAGCGGGGTCGATGATGGCCGTTGTGACGACCGAACCGAGAACAAACCAGCTGCCGAGATCGCC
>CAYGMW010000041.1:9733-16121 GCA_964350975.1 uncultured Acidimicrobiales bacterium
GGACGACCATACGTGAAGT
The DNA here is from genome assembly GCA_964350975.1 of uncultured Acidimicrobiales bacterium. Taxonomy (GTDB): domain Bacteria; phylum Actinomycetota; class Acidimicrobiia; order Acidimicrobiales; family Poriferisodalaceae; genus JAADHX01. Next base: position 9,753 of record CAYGMW010000041.1, read on the forward strand.
GCATTCCGGCATGGAGCCCGGCAGCTTTTCGGGTCTCGATCTGGTGGCGAGCCTCCACGAAGGGGCTGGCGTCGGTGACACCGTGAGCATCCAGACCGGCCTCGGCGGCCCAACGGGCGATATCGAGGCGGGTCGGCTGGTTCACGGGTTCATCGTGGCATGCCGCAGCCGCGGCACGAGCCCACCGTCGCCCAGGGCCTTGAGCGCCCTCGCCTCGGCGAGGTCGATGATGACGGCATCGTCATCGTCGTCTCGAACCAGGAATGTGACAACACAACTTCTGCACGCAGACGTCGCTCGGGCAATACAGACGTCGCAGTCGATGACGAGACCGAGCGGACGACGAGAACCAGGTGATCGGTCAAATGAGGATCGGTCGTATGACATGAGGGAAGACTCCGTGTGGCTCAGACGGTGGCTGATGGGGCGATTCGAACCGTACGAGTGGGGTGGGACAGTGGTTGTTGGGCCGTTGCGTCACCTGTTGGGACCGCCGGTTCGCCTACCCTGCTGGCTGTGTTCGAGAGCACGGACGTCTGGCTCGGCAGAAGGTTCGGGTCATACCAAGTAGAAGAAGTGCTCGGCAAGGGCACCACCGCCGCGGTCTATCGCGCCCTCTGGATGAGCGCCCCCGACACAGACGCCCGCCGTCCACCTGCAGCGGCACCGATGGAGGTTGCCCTGAAGGTGCTCAACGCGTTCTCCGAGGCCAGCTCATCGGTTGTGGCCATGTTCGAAGACGAATACCGGCTGCTGCAGCGCCTCGATCACCCCCACATCCTGCGGGTGTATGCCGCTGGTGAAGTCGCTGGATCTCACTACATGGCCTCGGATCTGCTCAACGGGCCAACAGCGTGGGATCGCGTGACCCCCGACAAGAAGCTGACCGAAGCCGAGACCTTGTCGATCGGGATCGACATCGCCGATGCGCTCGACCACGTGCATCAGCACAACATCGTGCACCGCGACGTCAAGCCGTCGAACATCTTGTTGACCGCGGATCGCGGTGCCGTCTTGTTCGACTTCGGCCTGTCGCTCGACCTGCTGGGCCCTCCGCCTGCTCCGGGCCGGGTGTTCGGCTCGCCCCTGTTCATCTCGCCCGAACAAGCGCTGGGCCAAGACGTCGATGGGCGCGCCGACCTGTATGGGCTCGGCGCCAGCATGTATCGCCTCGTCTGCGGCAAGGCGCCGTGGTATGGCGAGCGGGCCGACCTGCTCGACGCCCACGTCAGCTTGACTCCCCCTCACCCGAACACCTACGGCGTGTCCGACGATGTGGCGGCCATCATCTTGCACCTGATGGAGAAATCTCCCGACGACCGGCCCCAGACCGGGCGCGAAGTGGTCGAACTGCTCAGCGCAATCGAACCAGCAGAACCCGACGCCGACACCAAACGCCGACGGGGCAAGTGGTTCGGCGGTCGCTGAACACCAGTCGACCGCACCGTGCCATCACGGCAGCCAGTTCGCGAACGACCAGCTCGACACAATATTGGCTCCTCGATCGGCCGCACCCTCGGCTACTTCGCGATCGGTCGACACGACCACCACGGTGACACCAGGGTCGATGCGATCAACCATTGCCAACAAGACATCGTCGGCCGTCACCCCCGAGGGAGACCACGTCACGCGGATCTTGGACCTGCGAGGGGCTGACGAGGAGAAACTACTCGAGTAGGAATCGTCGCCATCGAAGACCACGTCGGGCGACACTTGACCGGTGAACTTGGTCGCCATCGACGACAACAACCGCTCCCGCTGCCACTCGAGTGTGCCCTCGGGCCAACGAGTCTTGGCCACGTTGTACCCGTCGACGAGCACCCTGACTCCAGGGACCTTGACCAGTTCATCAAGCCCAGCGGGCGAATCATCGAGCACCCCGCGAGCCGATCGGTAGGGTCGGCGCCGACGTGCTGTTGGAGGCACGTTGGGCTCGGCCCTTGTGGGTGCCGGGGCCGGGTCGGTGAGGCGAACCAGTTCGGCCCGAGTGGCCTTGTGTGCCGCTCGCTCGGCCCCCAGCTGGGCTTCGGCTCGGACCGCTCGACGTTCGAGCTCGACTGCTCGCTGGCGCCTGGCGTCGGCGTCGACCTCGGCCGCGTCAACGAGCTCGGCCATGTCGGCCACGGCCTGACGCTCGACGGCCAGAGCCGCCTCGGCGGCGCCGAGGCGGGCCGTGAGGCTCGCCACCTCTCGCTGCGCCATCGTCGCCTGTTCGGTGATGTCGGCTACCTGGGCGTTCAGCCGATCGATGACCGCTTGCAGCTCTGAAGCCGACGCAGTGCGGTGCAACTGGGCGATTCGTTCGGACCAGCCAGAGGGGCGGGCGACCCACAGCCAGGCGGTCTCACCCACTTCGCGTTCGTCCGCGAGGTCGGCGACCCTGGAGCGATACGCATCGTCGGCATCGAGCGCGGCACGTAACAGATCGAGGTGCTGGGGCAAGAGGCGCTGTGAACGCAATGCCGGTTCGGCACTCGCTGGAGGTTGAGGCCCCGACGATCGGCGCTGCTCGGACCGACCAACCAGATGAGCCAGTTCGAGCACCCGACGCAACTGGGCTGTTGGCACGTCGGGTAACTCCACCGACGCAGTCTGGCAGGCCCAGCCAGCAGCCACGCTCAACATCGATGTCCCACCCCCTCTCTACGTTCGCCTTCGTGACCTTCCTCGACACACCGGCAACCCTTTTCAACCAGCCAATGGGCAGCCCGACCGAGCTCGTGAGCGGCCGCGCCCGCATCGCTACCGCGTCAGCAACGAGCCCAAGCCCATTCGCTCGCGCCCGTCAGCGCTCGCTGGACGACCTGGGTGTTCCGCTCAGCGAGGTCACCTTCTGTGTCTTCGATGTCGAAACCACCGGAGGCAACCGTCAGCTCGACGAGGTGACCGAGATCGGTGCCGTGAAACTCCGCGGCGGCGAGTGCATTGGCACGTTCCAGACAATGGTCAACCCCGGCATCGCGATCCCGGCTGAGATCACCATGCTCACGGGCATCTCACAAGCCATGGTGATCCGGGCCCCCAAGTTCGACCAGATCCTGCCGTCGTTTCTTGAATTCGTTGGCGACGCCGTCATTGTTGGCCACAACGTGTCGTTCGATATGGCGTTCTTGCAGCGGGCGTGCGAAGCCAAGTACCAGCAGCGCCTCACCAACCAGGTGGTCGACACCCTGGCTATTGCTCGACGACTCATCGTCGATGAGGTCCCCAACCTGAAGCTCGGCACCTTGGCCGACCGGCTGCGTCTCGATCATCGTCCAAGCCACCGCGCCCTCGACGACGCCTTGGCGACCGGCGACCTGCTGCACATGTTGCTCGAGCGGGCCGCGGCCTACGGGGTGATGGGCCTCGACGACCTCATTGCGCTGCCGAAAATGGACGCCCACCCGCAGGCGTCAAAGATCAAGCTGACCGACGGATTGCCCCGCACCCGCGGGGTCTACCTGTTCCATGACCGCGACGGACGCGTTCTGTACGTCGGCAAGGCCACCAACCTCAGGTCGAGGGTGCGCAGCTACTTTTCGGGCGATCAGCGCCGCAAGGTGGCCCAACTGCTGCGCGAAGTTGACCACCTGTCACATCTCGAATGCCCTGGCCCGCTCGAAGCCGACGTCACCGAACTCCGGTTGATCCGTCAGCACAAGCCACGCTTCAACCGCGTCGGCACGTCGCGGGTTGCGCCGGTTTTTGTCAAGGTCACCTTGGGCGAGCCGTTCCCGCGCCTGTCCATTGTGGCCAATCGCCGCGACGACGGGGCTCACTATGTCGGTCCGATCGCCACCCGCCGCCACGCCAAGGACGTCGTCGAAGCAATCCACTCGGTCACCAAGATCCGCCGGTGCACCGCTCCCCCCAAGAGCCGTGCCGACTGTGGCCCGTGCGCCACTGCCCAGCTTGGCGCATCTGCATGCCCGTGCACCGGGTTCACGCCGTCGCATGTGTACGACCAGATCGTGTCGACCGTGGTGGTCGAACTCAGCGAGCGCCCCGACCGCATGTTCGATCGCCTACGCGACCGCATGAACGCACTCGCTCTCGAAGAACGCTTCGAAGAGGCCGCCGACACCCGCGACCGGGCCGCGGCGTTGGCCACCGCCCTTCGACGTCAGCGCACCGTTGAGCGCCTCACCAGGGCCGAGACCATCGAGGTCGAACTGCCCGGCGTCGGTGGTGCCGAGCTGCGCAACGGACGCCTGGTCAGGTCATGGACCGTCGACGGGTCGGCGCCACTGTTTTCGAACCTGGCCACAACCGAAACCTCCGAACAGGCCCGAGCCGCCGACGACGAACTGAGGTGTGTGGCCTCGTGGCTCGACCAGCACGCCGATCAGCTTCGACTGCACCATGTCGGCGGCGAGCTCAGCAGCCCGCTGCCCCGTCTGCCCGACTTTGCTCCGGTGGCGAGCAGCCTCGCCGGGTCAGGCCGCACTCGCTGAGCCCCACCTCATCGATTCAGCTTCGGGCTGCAGCCTCCGCGCTCGCGTCGATCACCGCGGCGAGCTTCGCTGTTGCACGCCCATCGCCGATGGCGGCCTTCGCCAGCTCCACACCCTCGGCCAACGTGTCCGCTAGGCCGGCCACAACGAGACCCGCGGCCGCGTTCAACACCACAATGTTGCGGCGAGGGCCCGTCTCTGAGCCGTCGAATACGGCCCGAGCAATCGCGGCGTTGGTCGCAGCATCGCCTCCCGCGAGCAGGCTCGGGTCGTCGCAGCTCATTCCAAAGTCAGCGGGGTCGACCGTCATCTCGCGCATGTCGCCACCGCGCACCTCGACCACCCTCGCTGGACCGAGCAGCGATAGCTCGTCCAGACGGTCGTGCCCGTGCACGACCCAGGCGTGCTGAGCTCCTCGGGCCGCGAGTACCCCGGCGATGCGGTCTTGCATCGCCGGGTCGGACACACCGATAACTTGTCGGGTGACCCGGCCCGGGTGCGACAACGGGCCGAGGACATTGAACACCGTTGGAATCCCCAGCTGTGAGCGCACTGGCCCGGCGAAACGCATCGCCGGGTGAAACGCCTTGGCAAACACAAACCCGAGGCCGACACGCTCAACGCAATAGGCCACCCCTTCACCATCAAGGCCCGTGGTCACTCCGAGAGCGTCAAGAGTGTCGAAAGCTCCGCTGGTGGCTGAGGCCTTCACGTTGCCATGTTTGGCAACCACCGCTCCAGCAGCTGAGGCCACCACGCACGCCATCGTCGAAACGCTGAGCGCTGCGTCCCGACGAGACGGCGAGCCGCCCGTACCAACGATGTCGATCGCTGCGTCGGGCACGGTGAGCGGCGCCGCGTTGGCCAACATCGCGTCGACGAAACCGTTGATTTCGTCGACGGCTTCGCCCTTGTGACGCAACCCAACAATCAACGCCGCGAGTTGGGCATCAGTGGCTTGGCCGGCGAGCACCGCCGACATCACGTCACGGGCTGTCGCCATCGTGAGATCGTCGCCATCGACAATGGTGCTCAGAATCGACGGCCATCCGCCGTGGGAATCCACGAGAGTCATGGCCGTTGTTGTAGCAGAACGACCGGATCAGGCGTCGGCGAGTTCGCGGGCCTTGGCCGCAGCGCGGCGACGCTGACGGATAATGCGCCGGCGTTCTTTTTCGGTGGCACCACCCCAGATACCGTCTTTTTCGCGCACCATCAAGGCGTACTCAAGGCACGACTGCTGCACTGGGCACTCACGGCACACCATCTTGGCTTCGGCCGTCTCGCTGTCGGTTGACGGGTAGAAGATCTCAGCTGAGAGTCCCTGACACGCGGCGTAGGTCTGCCATGTCGTAGTCACGTCGACGATCACTCTCCTGGATGCTGAGCCATAGTGGGGGCAACGGCGGCCCAAACAGCTAGAGATTGTTTCGCGCCTGCGGGCGGCTGTCCACCCTTGATTTTTCGAGTTGGACAATTTGGCACTCAATTGCCCACAGTCTGGGCAGGTAGCGGCCGCGGGTACAGTCTCGACGTGCTGAGGGATGCCACTGTTCGATCTCGAGCCCTCGCCCGCGCCTCTGCTGAGTCGTTCGACGTCGTGGTAGTCGGCACCGGTCTGAGCGCAGCACTACTCACCCTTGACAGCGCGTCTCGGGGGTGCCGTACCGCCTTCGTCAGCCCGGGCGACATCGTCGCCGGCGACTCGATTGCGGCTCGCACACGTGTCATCTCCGCTGGGCCCACGTCTCAGGTTCTGAGCCCTGCGGCCCGCTCGGCCCGGCGCGACCGGGCGTTGCTCGGCCGACTGGCACCCCACCTCGTGCAGCCTGCGACACTCACGCTCGATCGACCACTGACGCCCAATACACAAGGCCCAAATAGACAAGGCCCTAATAGACAAGGCCCTAATGGACAAGGACAAGGTGCCGCA
>CAYGMW010000042.1:0-16081 GCA_964350975.1 uncultured Acidimicrobiales bacterium
AATCGCTTGCCAAGGTCCCGATCAAGATGTTGGGCGACCGACTGCTCGTGTCGCTGCCGGGCGACGCAGGCGATCGACGCTCGAGTGGCGGCATCTTGATCCCGGCAACAGCCCAGCTCAGCAAACGCCTCGTGTGGGGCGATGTGGTCGGTGCCGGACCGAGCGTGAGGGGTGCCAAGGTGGGCGACAAGGTCCTGTTTAGCCCCGAGGATCGCTACGAAGTCGAGGTGCAGGGCGTCGACTACATCATCTTGCGAGAGCGCGACCTGCATGCCATCGCCGCGCCACGAGTCGAGTCTGGCTCGACAGGGCTCTACCTATGACGTCACATCAGCACACCTTTGTCACCAACGGCGGAGTCCGAGTCGCCGCGGTCACTCGCGACCTCGACGTGGCCGCCGACCTCGAAGCCCTGATCGACCGCCTCGACGCCGAACGTGGGGTGCTGCTGTCGTCGAGCTATGAGTACCCGGGTCGCTACACCCGCTGGGACATGGGTTTTGTTCGCCCACCCCTCGCGGTGACCGCAGTCGGCGGCGAGATCACTGTTGAAGCGCTGAACGCTCGCGGCGAGGTACTGCTCGCACCGATCGAGCAGGCGCTGGCCGCCAGCGAGGGCGTCGGGTCGGTTGTGCGCACGGGCACCACGGTGACATGTGTCGTCGAACGGGCTGTTCGCCACTTTGATGAATCCGAACGCAGCCGTCAGCCATCGTCGTTCACCGTCGTGCGCAGCATCGTCGATCTGTTCGGCACCGATCAGCCCCACCTGGGCCTGTACGGAGCGTTCGGTTACGACCTCGCCTTCCAATTCGAACCCATCGATCTGGTGCTGCCCCGCGGCGACAAACAACGCGACCTGGTGCTGTACCTGCCTGACGAGTTGTTTGTCGTCGATCACCAGCACGGCATTGCTCAACACATCACGTTCGACTTTGAGGTCAATGGTGTGTCGACGGTGGGTATCGAGCGGACTGGTTCGGCTCAGCCGTACGAACCCGACCTCGACGTCGAAGCGTCCCGCGATCACGAACCGGGTGGTTACGCCGAGGGGGTCAAACGGGCCCGCGAGTACTTCGCCCGCGGCGATCTGTTCGAGGTCGTGACCTCCCAGACCTTCGTCGAGCGCTGCCCCGAGCCGCCGAGCGAGTTGTTCCGCAGGCTCAAGCTACAGAACCCGTCGCCGTATGGATTCTTGATCAACCTGGGCCACGACGAATGGCTAGTGGGTGCCTCGCCCGAGATGTATGTGCGGGTCGAAGGCGACCGGGTCGAGACCTGTCCGATCTCAGGCACGATTGCTCGTGGCCGCGACCCCATCGACGACGCGTCGCAAATCCTTGCGCTGTTGAACAGCGAAAAGGACGAATCTGAGCTCACGATGTGCACTGATGTCGACCGCAACGATAAGAGCCGCATCTGTGTTCCCGGTTCGGTGCAGGTCATCGGGCGCCGCCAGATCGAGCTGTACTCGCGGCTGATCCACACCGTCGACCACGTGGAGGGTCGTCTTCGTCCCGGGTTCGACGCCCTCGACGCGTTCCTGACGCACACGTGGGCTGTCACCGTCACCGGTGCCCCCAAGACCAAGGCCATGATCTTCCTCGAGCAACACGAGCGCACGGCTCGGGCCTGGTACGGCGGAGCCGTCGGCAAGGTTGGCTTCGACGGCAGCCTGAACACGGGACTGACCCTGCGCACGATTCGGGTCATCGATGGCCACGCCGAAGTCCGGGTTGGCGCCACCTTGTTGTGGGATTCGGACCCAGTGGCCGAAGAAGCTGAGACCGAGCTCAAGGCCTCGGCCTTTCTTGACGCCATCCGCCAGCCTCGAAAAGGCCGAGCGGTGGCCCCAAGCCGGATTGCCGCCGAGGGAACTCGGGTGTTGCTATTGGATCATCTCGACTCCTTCGTGCACACCCTGGCCAACTATTTTCGCCAGACCGGTGCCGTGGTCACCACCCGGCGGGCCGGGTTCGACCTCGCCGAAATCTCGGCCGACGACTACGACCTCGTGGTGTTGTCGCCGGGGCCAGGCCGGCCCGACGACTTCGGCGTCGCAGCAACCGTCGAGGCTTCCGTTGCCGCTGGCCTGCCCGTGTTTGGGGTGTGCTTGGGTCTTCAGGGCATTGTCGAATACTGCGGCGGCACACTCGGCCAGCTCGACACTCCCATGCACGGCAAGCCTTCCGAGGTCAACGTCGTTGGTAGCGGCACCATTTTCGAAGGTCTCGGAGCGCGATTCCGGGTTGGCCGATATCACTCCCTGTATGCCGACCGGACCACGTTTCCCGACACCCTGCGGGTGTTGGCCGAAACCGACGATGGCGTCATCATGGCCGTCGAGCACACCTCGCTGCCGATCGCAGCGGTGCAGTTCCACCCCGAATCGATCATGTCGATGGACGACGACGTCGGCATCACCATGATCCAAAACGTCGTGTCGCGGCTTGTACCGGCACGATCGCCAGCCGCTCCCGAGGAGTCATCATGACCCAGCTCGCCGACATCGTTGTTGCCGTGGTCGACCGGGACCTCGTCGACGTGCAAGGGCCTGAGGCCGTGAGTTATGTGCACTCACAGGTGTCCCAGCGCGTTGACGACATGGCGGTCGGCGAGTCGCGCTGGTCGTTCGTGCTGCAACCCCAAGGCAAGCTCGACGGGTTCTTTCGAGTCACCCGGGTTGGCGACGACCACCTCCTGCTCGACACCGACCCAGGCCAAGGAACTGCCTTGCTGGACTCGCTGGCTCGGTTCAAGCTGCGCACCAAGGCCGAATTCGCGATATCGACCTCGTCGATGCTGGCGTTCCGCGGTCCGGGAGCGGCGGCGGCCGCCAAGGTTGCAGCCGACGGCGCCGATGTTCGAGCCATTGTGGTGGCCGCGTGGGTCGGCGACGAAGCCGTCGACGTGCTCGGGGCTACCGGCGATGCACTACGGGCAGCCAACATCACCGCGGCCCCCATCAGTACCGACGCCTTCGAGGCGTTGCGGGTCGTGAACGGCCTGCCGGTCCTTGGCCGTGACCTCGACGCGGGCACCATCCCGAACGAGACGGGGCTGGTCGAGTTGTCGGTGTCGTTCAACAAGGGGTGCTACCGGGGTCAGGAGCTGGTCGAACGCATCCACTCCCGCGGCGGCAATCGCCAGACATTGGGCCGCATCAGTGCCCTTGACGGGTCGACGTTGTCCACCGGTGCGGAGATTGTTGCCGGCGAACGAGTGGTTGGCTCGGTGACGTCTGCAGCCGGACCATCAGCCCTCGGATTCGTCCGCGGCGACGTCGACCCCGACGACGCGTTGACGGTCGACTCGGTGCCCGTCAGCGTCGCCCCCCTCTTCACCGCCACCTAACCCCAGTTTCCGCCACCGGATTTCGGTGGCAGAATCTCGGCGGTGACCACCGACCAGACCACCCGAGCTTCGGGCGAAAGCACCCGAGCTTTGATGGCGCTCGGGTTCGTGGTGCTGGTCTGGGGGATCGGCCCTCCGATCACCAAACTCGTCACCGCGCCCCCGCTCGTAGCCACGATGGTCAGGTTCGGCATCGCCACACCGGTGCTGTTCGTCATCGTGTACGCCCGAGGCGGACGGATCACCAAGCGGCTATTGCGCGACACAGCCATTCCCGGAATGGCGTTCGGGATCAACCTGATCCTGGTGTTTGCCACCCTGCAAGAAGCCACCGTTGCGGTGTTGTCGACCGTGGTAGCGGTGCAACCAGCGCTGCTGCTGGTCGCGGCCGGCCCCATCTTTGGCGAGCGGCCCACGCTGCGACACGTGCTGTGGAGCGTGGTGGGCATCGCTGGTGCCGCGATCGTGATCACGGGCGCTGGGAGCGACGTGCGAGCTTCGTGGCTCGGGGTGCTGCTCGCGCTCGCGGCGATGCTGACGTTTTCGGTGTACTTCGTGATGACGAGGCTGGCTCGATCCGGCCATGCCTCCGAACCTGGCCTCGTGGTCGACCCGATCGACTGGATGGCGGGAATCAACCTCTGGGCGTTTCTGGCTGCGGTCCCGCCATCGATGTTTCTGGTGAACGCCGATGACCTGAGCCAGTTTGGTGGGCTCGACTGGTTGTGGATTGCATGGATCGCCTACATCACGGGCGTCGCGGGCCATGTGGCGATGAGCTGGGTACATGGTTACGTCGAGGCGGCCCGTTCGTCGCTGTACCTACTGTCGATGCATGTGGTGGCCGTCGGCCTGGCCTGGCCGATCCACGACGAACCAGTGACCTGGGTCCAGCTCGTGGGTGGATTGGTGCTGCTCGGGGCCGTCACTGCGGTCATCAGGCTTCCGGCTCGTACCGGTTAGCCTCTGCGGTCGCGCGTTGTTGACCTTGGAGCCTTCGCATGCCGACCTTTGTTCTCACGGTTTCGTGTCCCGATCGCAAGGGCATCGTGGCCGCGTTGTCGACCGCACTGGTTGGCATCGACGCCAACATCTTGCAGAACGCCCAGTTCAGCGACCCGGCGACCAACACGTTCTGTATGCGGATCCGATTCGAAGCCGACGTCTGGGAAGTCGACCAGATTCTTGATCGGCTCGGACCCGTCATCGACGACATTGGCGCCACGGCCAACCTGAGACGCGAGGATCAGCGTCGTCGGGCCCTCATCATGGTCAGCAAGTACGACCATTGCTTGGTCGACCTGCTGTACCGCCGCAATATTGGCGAGCTGGCCATCGATGTTCCGGTCGTGGTATCGAACCATCCCGACCTGCGCGACGTCGTCTTGTCTCATGGTGTGCCCTTCGAGCACATCCCGGTGTCCTCGGCGACCAAGGCCCAGGCCGAACACCGCCTCATCGAACTCGTGGCCAAACATGACATCGACTTCGTGGTTTTGGCCCGCTACATGCAGATCTTGTCCGACGATCTGTGCCAACAGTTGGCAGGCCGGATCATCAATATCCACCACTCGTTCCTGCCTGGGTTCAAGGGTGCCAAGCCGTACCACCAGGCCCACGAGCGTGGTGTGAAGCTCATCGGTGCCACAGCCCACTATGTGACCGGCGACCTCGACGAAGGTCCGATCATCGCCCAGGCCGTGGGCACGGTGACCCACCGCGACACCGTCGACGATGCAGTAGCCAAGGGCCGCGATATCGAACGGGCAGTGCTTGCTTCGGCGGTCAAAGCCCAGTCCGAGGACCGAATCTTCCTCGTCGAGCAGCGGACGGTTGTATTTGACTAGTTCGCGGCCAGGACGATGGCTAGGCACGCACCGCCGAGATCGCTACGGCGCGCTGTAGCGGTCCCGCCCATGGACGAGGCCAGCTCGGACACGATGGCCAATCCCAGACCCGAACCAACTTCCTGGCGAACCGGGTGCCGCTTGGCCACATAGAGCCGTTCGAACACGTGGGGCAGGTCGTCGCCCGCGATGCCCGGGCCGTCGTCGTGGACGCCGATCTCGATTGCCCTCGTACCACTCGAGGTTGTTGTTCGGCGGACCGTCACGTGGACTGCGCTGGCCGCGAACTTGGTCGCGTTCTCGACCAGGTTGGCCACGATCTGGGCGACGCGATCAGGGTCGACGACTGCTGTCATTGGTTCACCCGGCTCGATCGACACGCCAAGGTTCAGCCCATGCTCGACCGCTGAGGGAGCGAATCCGGCAGACGTGGTCGTGATGAGGTGGCCGATGTCGGTCGGGCGCAGGTCGAGGGAGAACTGGCGACCATCGAGCCGGGCCAACTCGAGCAGGTCCTGCACGAGGCGTTCCAAGCGGCGCGACTGGGCCACGATGATGTCTGCAGACCGTGCCGCCATGACCGAATCGTTAGCCGCAGTGCCGTCGGCGAGGGCTTCGGCAAATCCCCGAATCGATGTCAGCGGGGTGCGCAGGTCATGGGAGACCGACATGAGGAACTGCTGCTCCAACCCTTTCGAGCGGTGGAGGGCTTCGGCCATGTCATTGACCGCAGCGGCCAGTTCAGCGAGCTCAGTTGGCCACTGGGCATCGATGTCGATGCGGGTGTCGAAGCCGCCCCGAGCGATCGCACCGGTTGCCTTGGTGACGGGTACCAGGGGAGCGCTGATGCGCTCTGCGAGCCGGTTGGCGGCGATGGCAGCGCCGGCTAAGGCAACCACTGAGCCCACAACGAACCAGCGGCCAAGCGGCCCAAAATCGATACCGATGTCTTCGGCCGCGACGACCACCAGTTGGCGATTCGCAGCCAACGATGTCGAGGACAGCCCGTACGCGGTGCCACCACGGACGATGGTCGTGACCTCGGCGTCTGAGGCGGCGACCGCGAGAATTTCGGTGTCGGTGACATCGATGTCGGTCATGGACGCGTCGTTGGTAGTGGCCAGCTGGGCAACACCGGCCGCCGAGGTCGAGACAATGAAGGTGTCGATGCTGGCGCCGCCCAAGGTGTCGCGCAGGGTCGACAGCACCAAGCGGACGTCGCTTTGGCGCGACTCGCTGTTGTCGCTCGTCGCCGCGGTGCGCCTCAGACCATCGCTGAGCTGGTTGGCCACCGCAGTCGCCCGTTGGCTCACCTCAGCGGTGGCGACGTCGCGAGCGCGCAGCCGGGTGATGGCGATCGACATCACCGCAGTGGCAACGAGGGTCGCAAGGGTGGTGGCCACAATGGCCACGACAATGCGCCGTCGGGTGCTGACCGACCGAGCCATCAGCGATCGAGCCGGTAGCCCACGCCCCACACTGTTGCCAGCGTGAAGCCATCGCCCAGCTTGCGGCGGAGTTGGCGAACATGGACGTCGACGGTGCGCTCGTCGCCATACCACTCGGGACCCCATACGGCGTCGAGGAGTTGCTGACGGGTGAGCACGAGGCCCGCGTTGACGACGAGGTGCAACAGTAGGTCGAACTCCCGTTGGGCCAGATGGACGGGGTCGCCATCGACGCTGACGGCGCGACTGGCCTCGTTGAGCTGCACGGGGCCGACCTGGTGCGTCTGAGGGCCGGCCTCGGCCGGGGGAGCGGACCTTCGCAGGATGGCCTTCACCCGGGCGACCACCTCGCGTGGGCTGAACGGCTTCAGCACATAATCATCCGCGCCAAGTTCGAGGCCCATGAGGCGGTCGATCTCGTCATCGCGGGCCGTGAGCATCATCACCGGAATCTGGCCCTTGCTGCGAAGCTCGCGCAGCACTCCGAAGCCGTCCATTGCGCCAGGCAGCCCGATGTCGAGGATCACGAGCGCGGGTTGGTGCCGTTCGACGGTGGCCAGACCCGCAGCCGCATCGGGGGCCTGAACAACCTTGAACCCCGCCTGGCGCAGATACATATCGAGCAGGTCGGCAATCGATGGGTCGTCTTCGATGACTGCGATGGTGGTGGCCGTTGGAGTCGGGCCCGAGCTTGATCCCATCGCCCCATGGAACACCATGAAGATGAACAAACCATGTGCAAGCGACATCTGGTCCCGATCGCTGGTCACCCCGCGGGCCGCGTACGATGCGGCGATGGCCGATCGACGTACCCACTATCAAGTGCTCGGGGTCGATCGCGGCGCCCGGGCTGACGAGGTCAGGGCGGCCTATTTGCGCCAAGCCCGACGTTTTCATCCCGACGTCGTCGGTGGTGACCTCGCCGACATCTCCGAAGCCGAGCGCGAGATGACGATGGTCAATCGGGCGTGGGAGGTTCTTGGCGACGACAGCGCACGGCGCCGCTACGACCTGCCCTTGCCCGCCCCACCCGAGCCAGCCCGACCTCAACCAGCATCGTCGCTCGACGGCGAGCGTTTCGACGAGCTCAGCGATTTCGCCGACATCGATCATCTTGACGCCGCCCTTGCCGGGGGTCGACCCATCATGGGCGTGGCCCGGATTGTCCTGCGGCTCGCCCCGCTGAGTTTCGTCGTCGGCCTCGTCGTTTTGATCCTCGGCGCCGCCCTTCAGGTCTCTGGAATCTGGAACCTTGGGCTCGCGATGCTGTTGATCTCGATGGTGTCGTTCCTGCTTGCACCGTTTTTGGTCATGAGCTCGTCGGCCAGACGCCCTCGGTAGGCTGGCCCAGCGATGGCGACCTATCTCGACCGAATCATTTCCGCACATCGGGCCGCAGCCGACGCCGACGCCCGAGATATCGACGCGTTGCACGCCGCAGCGCTGGCCATGGAGCCATGCCGGGGATTCGGGATGGCGCTGAGGGCACCCGGGTTGTCGGTCATCAGCGAGGTCAAGCGCCGTTCGCCGTCTAAAGGCGACTTGTTTGCGGGGCTCGATCCTGCCGAACTCGCCGCCAGCTACGAAGCCGGTGGGGCAGCGTGCTTGTCGGTGCTCACCGACGAAGCCAACTTTGGAGGCTCCGCGGCCGACCTCGCCGCAGCCCGCTCTGCGGTGAGTCTGCCGGTCATCCGCAAGGACTTCACCGTGCACGAGCGCGATGTCCTCGATGCTCGGATCATGGGCGCCGACGCGGTGCTGCTGATCGTTGCCGCTCTCAACGACGCGGAGCTGGCCCGGTTCCACGCGTTGGCCCACGAGGTCGGTCTTGACGTATTGGTCGAAACCCACGACGAAGCCGAAGTCGAGCGAGCGCTCGCGGTCGGGGCCACCATTGTTGGCGTGAACCAGCGCGACCTCGTCACCTTCCAGGTCGACCATGCGAGGGCGCTGCGGGTCGCGGCATCGATTCCTGCCGATGTGGTCCGGGTGGCCGAGAGCGGGGTGCGCGGCCCGCAGGACGCTGCATCGCTGGCTGGAGCGGGCTACGACGCCGTGCTGGTGGGGGAGTCGCTCGTTACGTCAGGCGATCCGACCGCGGCTGTCGCGGCCTTGCGGGCTGCGGGCTCAGCGAGCAGCTAACGCGGCCATCACCTCAGCGGCCAGGGTGGTCGGGAGCTTCCGGCTGCCATTGGTTTCGAGGGGGTCGACGGTGACCCACGGGCCGCCCCAGCGTGCTGTTGCCATGGCCCGATACGCAGCCAGGGCCCGGCCTTGTAGGCCCAGGTCGGCTTCGTAGGCATCAGAAGCGGCCCGCTCGGCTCGACGCTCGCGGGCGAGTGCGTCGTCGGTGGCCAGCAAGACCGTGAGCGTGGGCCGGGGCAGGTCCATCTGGACGAACTCGAGCTCAGCTACCCACTCGCGGAAATCGGCCGCTGGTCCTGAAACTATGTCGCCGTCGGGTACCAGTCGGGCCGACCCGTAGGCCGCGTTTGATGCGCACCAGCGATCGACCAAGATCGGGTTGTCGCGCCGCGATGCAGCACCGGCGGCGGTGGCGTGACGGTCGACGTGCCAGTACTGCCATCGGTCCGATGCGTATGCAACGGACATGGCCGTGACCGAATCCAACAGGGTGGGGTCGTCGCCCTTCAGCGCCCGCTCGACCATCACTGCGAATGGCGAATGGCCATAGCGCGGAAATGCTATGCGGTGCGGCGGCGAGATGTCTACAGCGAGTTGATGAGCCAGTGCATCGGTGAGGGTCTGTTTGCCGGCCCCGTCGATGCCTTCGATAGCGATGAGCACGCCGACCAACCTAGTAGTCCGGCCCAGTACGCTGTGGCCCGTGTTTGGCGCGACTGACGAAACCGATTCCGACCAAGCGGGGTTCGTCAAAATCTGTGGCATCACCTCCGAAGACGACGCCTTGTTGTGCTCGGCCCTTGGTGCCGACGCGTTGGGCTTCATCTTTGCTCCGTCGACCAGCCAGATCACGGTCAATCGGGCTCGCGACATTGCCAAAAGGGTGCCCAAAGAGATCCTGACCGTTGGCGTGTTCCGCAACGAGGCCCCGGAACGGGTGGTCGACATGGTGCATGCGGCGGGGCTCAGGGCCGCCCAACTCCATGGCCACGAGAGCGCCGAAGAGTCGATGTGGATCGCCGAGCGAATCCCGATGGTCATCAAGGCGTTCGGTGCCGGCGACCCCAACGTCGACCGGATCCGTTTCTACGGGGCGGCCGCAGTGTTGGTCGACAACATCAGCCCGGGCAGCGGTGAGGTGTTCGATTGGCGCCTGCTCGACACGACGCCGGGTGCGGCCAAGCTGATCTTGGCGGGCGGACTGCACCCAGGCAATGTGGCCGACGGCATCGCCCAGGTTCGGCCGTGGGGTGTCGACACCAAGTCAGGCGTCGAGGCCGAGCCGGGACGAAAAGACCCCACCAAGGTGAGGTTGTTCATCCAGCACGCGAGAGAATCGTTCGCCCAACTCGACGTTGCGGACGCCGAACGGCTACACCAGACCGAACCCGACGCCATCTATGACTGGCGAGATGAATGACCGAACCCAGGAGCCGCTGACATGGTGATGACCGAACCATCAAAAGATGGTCGTTTCGGCGAGTTCGGGGGCCGTTTTGTCCCTGAGTCGCTTGTTGCGCCGTGCGAAGAACTCGAAGCGGCGTTCCGGGATGCGTGGGCCGATCCGGCCTTCATTGCCGAGTTTCACCGGGTGTTGCGCGACTTTGGCGGCCGCCCATCGCCGATCACCGAGGCGGCCCAGCTCAGCAAGCAGCTCGGGCTGAGGTTGTTGCTCAAGCGCGAAGACCTGAACCACACCGGTTCGCACAAGATCAACAATGTGGTGGGCCAAGCCCTGCTCGCCGCCCGGATGGGCAAGACCAAGCTCGTCGCCGAGACCGGAGCCGGCCAGCACGGCGTCGCCACCGCTACCGCGGCGGCGATGATGGGCATGGAGTGCAAGGTCTATATGGGAGCCGTCGACGTCGAACGTCAGGCGCTCAATGTGTTCCGCATGAAGCTGCTGGGTGCCGAAGTTGAGGCCGTCCACAGCGGTTCCAAGACCCTCAAGGACGCGGTCAACGAAGCCATGCGTCACTGGGTCGCAACAGTCGAAGACACCCACTACTGCTTGGGTTCGGTCATGGGTCCGCACCCGTACCCGTGGATGGTGCGCGAATTCCATCGCATCATCGGCGACGAGGCCCGCGAACAGTGCGCGGTGCTGCTCGACGGGGGAGTCCCTGACGTTGTCACTGCATGTGTCGGCGGTGGTTCGAACGCGGCGGGCATCTTCGCCGGGTTCGCCGATACCGACGCCGAACTGGTTGGCGTCGAGCCTGCGGGCGGTGCTGCCGTCAAGCGCGGCATCCCTGGTGTGGTTCATGGCATGGTCAGCTACCTCATGCAGGACGAGGTCGGTCAGGTGCTCGAAGCCCAATCGATTTCGGCCGGTCTCGACTATCCGGGAATCGGCCCCGAACACGCCCATCTGGCCAAGATCGGCCGGGCCACCTATGAGACCGTCACCGACGACGAGGTGGTTGCCGCCTTCCAGCTCTTGAGCCGCACCGAGGGCATCATCCCCGCCCTCGAAACCGCCCATGCCATAGCGTGGGTGGCTCGCGACCCACGCCTGAAGGGCAAGACGGTGCTTGTCAACTTGTCCGGCCGAGGCGATAAGGACGTCAACCAGATGATGGACATTCTCCAGTGACCCGATCGCTTGAGGCTGCGCTGCGGGCCAAACGGGCTCAGGGCCGCAAGCTGCTGATCCCGTATGTGACAGGTGGCCTCGAGGGCTGGACCGACTGTGTGCGGGCCGCGGTCGCCAATGGCGCTGACGCCATCGAGATCGGTGTCCCCTTCAGCGACCCGGTGATGGACGGTCCGGTCATCCAGGAAGCATCGTGGAAGGCTCTCGAAGCGGGCGCCACCCCACAGTCGATCCTCGACGAAGCCCGCGAGCTCGACGTCGATGTTCCGCTTGCAGTGATGACCTACTACAACCTGGCCTATCGGGCCGGTCACCAACGTTTTGCCGCCAATCTCATTGCGGCAGGCATCTCGGGTTGCATCTTGCCCGACCTGCCCTACATCGAGTCTGGGCCGTGGCGAATGGCGGCAAGCGCCGAGGGTGTCGAACCCGTCCAGCTGGCTGCCCCGACGACCCCTGATCATCGCTTGCCCGAACTGTGTGCCTCGTCGCGGGGGTTTGTGTACGCGGTCGGTCTCATGGGCGTGACTGGCAATCGGTCGGCCCTGGCCGAATCGGCTGTCATCATCGCCCAACGCTGTCTCGATGTGAGCGACATGCCAACGCTCGTCGGTGTTGGTATCTCGAGCCCCGAGCAGGGTGCCGAGGTGTCCCGCGTCGCCGACGGTGTCGTGGTGGGGACCTCGGTTGTGCGCAAGATGCTCAGTGGCGAAGGTGCCGAGGGCGTCGGCGAGCTGGTGGCCGAGTATCGCTCTGCCCTCGACGGTGTTGTCGTCGCCGTCTGAGCCAGGGTGCGAGTTGTGCCAAGCGGCTCGATTCACCCACTGGTATCACGACGATGACCTGTGTTGGGTCGCCGATTGTGAGGCGTGTTCGACTCCCATGGTGGTGTGGAAGCGCCACGGAACCGAACCGTCAGCCGTCGAGATCGACCACATGATGCAGCAGCTCACGAGCGCCGCTCAGGAGCGTTTCGGTGGCACCGGGTTCCGTATCGATCGCCAGATGCGCCAGATGCCCACCCATTTCCATGCCCACGCCCGCGATGGCGAGTGGCTGACGCGTCGCTGGACGGACCCTCCGTCTCGATACACCGGTGTCGGTGGTCCGCGCACCACCTCGGCTGAACTTGGCCGGTGAATAGCTCACGTTGTTGCCTACATCGTCCGATGGTGGAGGGTGTCAACTCGTCCCGAGCCAATCCATCCGACCGACCCCGCGGTGATCGCTCCGCTGGACCGCGCCGGCAAGGCCAATAGGCGATCTGACATTTTGCCCTTGGACGACGGTCGCGACCGGCGCAACGGGCACACACCTCCAATCGCAGTCCCCGCTCCGTTGGCCCCACCTGCGCCAGTCTCAGCCCCAGCCCCAGCGGCAGCTCCGGCCCAGACGACGGTGAAGAAGCCGCCATCGCCGTTCGATGCATCCCACGCCAAAGCCAGCCCATCGTCGACCTACAGCAGCCCGAAACGGCAGTCGCTGGCTGATTCGTTGCCGAGTATCGGGCTGATTCCCTTCGTGGTGTTGTTGCACGTCGCTGGACTTGTTGGCCTGTATCTCTGGTTGTTCTAGACCCCCGTAGGTCCACAACGCTGCGGCCATAGACTTACCCGAGTGCGTCTCCGTCGGTTGTTCAGCGCTGTGGTGCCAATGGCTGCGTGTGCCGGTCTTATGGCCGGATGCGGAAGTTCCGAGCCTGTGGTGTTCCAGCCACCGCCCGACGAGAGCTATTCGGTTGAGCAACTCAACGCCGGTGCCGAGGTGTATCAGCGCCATTGCGCGGTTTGCCATGGCGCAACGGGTGCGGGACGCGTGGGTCCGAGCATCGTGATGGTCTGGGAGCGGCTGACCATCGACGAGGAGCGCGACATCATCGTCGGTGGCCGTCGGGCAATGCCAGCGTTCAGCCAAACCCTCGACGCCGACCAGGTCGAAGCGGTCATCGCCTACACCAGGGCCGGATGGCCGGTTGAGGAGTAATCGGGCTCTACGATCTGCAGGCAATGTCTGAGATTGAGCTGCCCGAGAACGTTCTGCCACTGCCCACCGATCTGATTCCTCACCGCGAACCGTTCTTGTTCGCCCAGGAGATCGTGGCGCTTGATCCAGGGGTCAGCTGCACCGCCCGCTGGACGCTTACTGGCGACGAGTGGTTCTTTGCCGGCCACTTCCCGGGCCGACCGACGCTTCCGGGCGTGTTGATGGTCGAGGCGTTGGCCCAGGTCGCGGGCTTGGCCGCGATGTCTGATCCGAGATATGCGGGCAAAATCCCGCTGTTCGGCGGGATCGACAAGGCCCGCTTTCGTCGCCAGGTCGTGCCCGGTGACACCTTGACCCTTGAGTCGACGCTGAGCCGGATGGGGGCGCGAGCCGGTCGCGGGTCAGGTACTGCCCATGTCAACGGCGAAACCGCATGTCAGGCCGACATGTTGTTCATCATCGCCGACGCGTAGCCACGCGCCGGCGATGACGACATCGCGGTGCCTTACGCGGTCGGCGGGCCGATCACGATGGTGCCGTTGTGGCCGCCGAAACCGAAGTTGTTCGACAGGCTCGGACCGGGGGTCCATTCGCGGGCGCTGCCGGACACAACGTCGATGGCTGGCATCTCGGGGTCGAGATTGACGAATCCGGCCGTCGGCGGGATCAGACCCCTGGCGATCGACAGCACGAGGGCAACGGCTTCGATCGCGCCGGCTGCTCCGAGACCATGACCGGTCACTCCCTTGATGGACGTGATGGCCGGGCCGTTCTCGCCGAACAGGGTGGCCATGGCGTGAGCTTCGGCCATGTCGTTGAGAGGTGTGGAGGTGCCGTGGGCGTTGATGTGTTTGATGTCGCCCGGTTCGAGGCCGGCGTCTTCGAGGGCGAGTTGCATGCAGGCAATTGCGCCAACGCCTCCGGGAGACGGAGCCGTGATGTGGTGAGCGTCGGCATTGGACGCTGATCCCATCAGCTCAGCGAGGATGGTGGCGCCGCGGGCGACTGCGGTGTCCCAGTCTTCGAGGACCAAAACGCCTGCTCCCTCGGTCATGACAAAGCCGTCGCGTTCGGCGTCGAACGGGCGTGAAATGCCCGATGACGACAACGCAGTCATATTGCGGAAGCCGGCCACACCGACGGGAGTCATGGCGGCTTCGCAACCTCCGGTGACGACCGTCGTGCAGCGGCCCGACTGGATGAGCCGGGCTGCGTTGCCAATCGCGTGGGTACCAGCAGCACACGCGGTGGTGATGGTTTCGTTCGGGCCTTGGAGGCCCCAGTGCATCGAGATGGCTGCGCCCGCGGCGTTGGGCATCATCATCGGGATGAGGAACGGCGAGACCCGTCGAGCGCCCTTGTCGAGGAACTTCTCGACTTCGGCTTCGAAGGTGGCCATACCACCAACTCCGGTGGCATAGATGGTGCCGTTGCGCGCTGGGTCGCCGTGGATACCACCCGCTTGGGCGATGGCCTGGGTGGCCGCAGCCATGGCGAACTGGGTCGACCGGTCGGCTCGGCGAGCTTCCTTGGGGTTGTCGTACCAGTCGGCTGGGTCGAAGTCGGTGACCCGGCGCTCAGCGTCATTGCTTGGCGAACCAAGCAGACCCGTCCAGAAGTTGTCGATACCCGTGCCGCACGCAGCGACGACACCAATACCGGTGACGGCGACGCGACGACGCGAGGTCATTGCTTGGATTCGACGAGGGCGACGGCGTCCTTGACGTGGGTGACGTTCTCGAGTTCGTCTTCGTCGACATTGATGTCGAACTCTTCTTCGAGGGCCATCACCAGCTCGACAAGGTCGAGGCTGTCGGCGTCGAGGTCGTCAGCAAAGCTGGCTTCCAGGACAATCTTGTCTTCTTCGACCTGAAGGACGTCGACTGCGCACTTCTTGAATCGTTCAAAGGTGTCGCTCACGGCATGTCTCCTAATGCTGGCCGACCCCATGCGAGGTCGGCGTTGAAATCTATCAGCGGGTCGGTGTGACCCGCGGTGGTTGGTGGTTTCAGTGGCCCATTCCGAGGCCGCCATCGACGGGGATGACGGCTCCGGTGATGTAGGCCGCCCCTGGCGAGGCCAAGAACTGCACAACGGATGCAATCTCGTCGACTTCGGCGACCCGCCCAAGCGGTACCTGGTCGGTGATCGCGGCCCTCTGGTCGTCGCTGAGCTCGTTGAGCATGTCGGTGGCCACCGGGCCGGGGGCCACCACATTGACGGTGATGCTGCGGCTGCCGAGCTCGCGGGCGAGTGAGCGAGCCATGCCGACGAGGCCTGACTTGGACGCTGCGTAGTTCACCTGGCCGGCCTGGCCGGTCAATCCGACGACTGAGGAGATCAAGATCATCGATCCCTTGCGGGCTCGAAGCATTCCTTTGGCAGCCCGTTTGACCATGCGATAGGTGCCGGTCAGGTTGGTTGCAATGACCTGGTCGAAATCGTCATCTGACATCCGCAGGACGAGCTGGTCCTTGGTGATACCGGCATTGGCGACAAGGATCTCGACGGGGCCGAGCTTGTCGGTGATCTCAGTAAAACAGGCGTCGACGGCCGCGCCGTCGGTCTGGTCGCACTGGATGGCAAGCAGGCGGTCGTCTGCAGGCGGGCCTGACCGGTAGGTGACGGCCACACGGTCGCCAGCATCGGCGAATGCGGTGGCGATAGCGAGGCCAATGCCGCGCGATCCGCCGGTGACAAGCACGACC
>CAYGMW010000043.1:0-11812 GCA_964350975.1 uncultured Acidimicrobiales bacterium
ATCCGACACCGACGACGACGAACGACCCCGCACCGGAGCCAGCGCGTCGAACTCGTCGAAGAAGATGATCGACGGTGCCGCAGCCCGCGCCCGGGCGAACACCTCCCGGACTCCGCGCTCAGACTCACCGACGTATTTGTCGAGCAATTCTGCGCCCTTGACCGAGAAGAACGCGGCGCCTGCCTCGTGGGCCAAGGCCTTGATCACGAAGGTCTTGCCGGTACCGGGCGGTCCGTACAGCAACACCCCACGAGGGGGATCGATGCCGAGCTGGGCGAACCGTTCGGGGTTTCGCACCGGCCAGATGACGGCTTCGGTGAGGCGCTGTTTCACATCGTCGAGGTTGGCGACCTTGGAAAACCCCGACGAGGTCATCTCGCCCATCGGCACCGCACCGAGCGATGGCGACACCGACCTCACCGCGTCGAGCACCAGATCGGTCGTCAGGTCGCCACCACGGAGCGCCAACACACTCGACGCTTGCACCACCGCGGCCATCACGTCGGCTCCGGAGAACCCCGACGACGTCGCCGCGAGCCGGTCGAGATCGATCTGTCCATCAGTCGGCAGTCGGTCGAGCGCTTCGGCAAACAGCAGTCGTCGACGCTGTTGATCGGGTGGCGGGATGGTGATCGACCGAGGCAACAGCTGCGACCGAGCAATCGACGGGTGGATCTGCGACAGCGACGACACCCCGAGCACGCACGCCAAGCGAGGCGTCGACGCCACCTTGTCGAGGAACCATCGCAACACCGCGGCCGCGTGAGTGCGGAACGTGACGGTGGCATCGTCGCCCATGATCGCTTCCAGCCGGGCCAGGTAGATGACGGTCGGCCCCGATGCCTGGTCGATCGCCGCGCTCAACCGGTCAAGTAGTCGCTCGGCCTTGAAGACCAGGGTGGCGTTGATCTCGACCACCGCGCAACCCGCAGCCGCAGCTGCTGTTTCGACGAGCTCAGACTTGCCGCACCCGTTGGGTCCCGCGATGAGCACCCCTGCAACCTGAGGAAGTCCCCACGCACTTGCGAGATCGTTTGGTCCGGCCAGCAGGGACAGCCAACCCGTGAGCAGGTCGACCTCATTGTCAAGCCCGGCCAGCACCGCGGGGGCCCGAACCTCGCCCGTCGTGGAGCCAGCAACCGTCGGGCCGGCCGAAGCCGCTGCTGCTTGGGCCGGGCGGCCGAAGCGGGTGGCCTGGGCCACCATTCCCGCGGGGCCAGGCGCCATCGACACCACCCGGTACGACGTCGGCTCGGACTCGGCGAGATAGCCGCTGGCGATCACCACCCTGTCGCCGACCGTGAGCGCTTGGCCCGTGAGTGCGTGAAGCAACCCGTGTTCGTCGCCCGGACGAGGGTCGAGCTCGACACTCGCCGCAGGACTCAAGATTCGTCGCACAACATCAGCGCTGGCCCCCTCGGCGAGCCCCGAGTTGGCCAGCACATGGGCCGGAACCATCAAGTTCGACGGAGACGACACGGTTCCTGGCCGCACCTTGACGTGGGTGTTGCCGACCTGCACCACACCCCCGCCTGGAAGCCCCATGGCGCGCAACATCACCGAGTCGGCAATCGCGGTGGGAATCGATGCCGAGCGAACCACGAACTTCATGAAACCTCCAGCGTCATCGGGTCTCGATGGCGTCGATCGAATCGATGTACACGTCGGCACCATAGGGTTCGCCGCCACCTCCGACGACACCAATCGCGCCAGCCGCTCCCCCATTTCGGGCCGTAGCCACATCACCGACCGAATCTCCGACCATGACGAGGCGCTGTGGCTCGACCCCGCACACTCGGGCCACGTGTTGCAGGACAGATGCCGAGGGTTTGACCCCGGCCGGATCGTCGGCACACGTGACGCACGCGAAGTACTGCGTCCAGCCCAACTGGTCGAGGCTGGCCACGGTCGAAACTCTCAGGTCAGAGGTCGCTACTGCCAGCTGGAACCCGGCCGCAACCAGGCGCTGGAAGGTGGCCTCGACCGCCCCGATCGGGGTCAAGGTGATGTTCGACATGTCGAACGATCCTGAGGCCATGACACCAACTGCGAGGTCCGCGTTCAGCCCTCGATGAGCCAGGAACGACCGGGCCGCGTCGGCCAACACTCCTGGGGGCTCGACCGCCGCAATGCCGTTGGGTACGAACGCGCCGTCGTCGGTGAGGCCCACAGCGCGACACAGCTCGGCTCGCACCGAGTGGTCGCCAGCCTCGGCGACGAGGTCGTCGATCCACGCCGAGGTCACTCCCGCCCACGCGGCGTTGTTGTCGATCAGTGTGCCGTCCTTGTCGAACACCACAACGTCAACATCAACCGTGAACGAACCAGCGCCAAGCAACATGGGCCACTGTGTACCAGCCTGCTCCGTACCAGCCTGCTCCCCTGCTGGTGTGACCTTACGACCCTACGATAGACCACGTCGTTGTATTGTTGTACGCTGAGTGTAACAAGTCGCCATCAACCCACGGGAGAGACACCGGTGCATGCCTCCGTCACGCCCTCTTCGCCAAGAACAGGTTCACCCCGCTTCACGCCAGCCCCTCTCCACGGCGCCCATTGGTTGCTGGTCGAGCCGCGCTTCGAGGTCCCCCCGGCGCTCGAGGCTGCTCGCATCGAGCGGGCCGCACTCGAACATCTCTATGACGTGTTCTCGCTGTACACCGCCGAGACGCTGGCGAAAGGACGATCTGATGTTCGTGGCTACGCCAAGGTGTTGCGAGACTCCGGCACGGTGGTGTCACTCGACCCCCTGGCCGGCAAGGCTCGCGTGTATCCGTCCTTCCAGTTCGACGAAGATGTCGAGGTCCGGCCCGTCGTGGCAGAGGTCAACCAGCTCCTCGGCGCCCGCACCGAACCTCATGCCGCCGCGAGCTGGTGGGCAACGCCAAACGCACGGCTCGATGGGCATGCTCCGTTCGAGCTGTGCGGCATTGATACCCAGATCGAGCGTCTCATTGACGCAGCCAAGGCCACGCTGACCATCGACTCATAGTGGCACTTGAGCGTTTCACCATCGAGGTGGGATCGTCGTTGTGGCGCCACCACCACATCGCCTACCCAGCCGAGAAACTGAGGGCCGCGCACCCGAACCCGACGGGCCGATTCGACTGCCCCGACCCGGGCGGCTGGGCATCGTCGTACTACGGACTCACCACACAAGGAGCGTTCGGCGAGACCCTGCTGCGCGACATCGCCACCGGCACTGCGACGATGATCCCGACATCTCGGCTCTCCAACACTGCTGTCTCGCGAGTCGTCGCCACACGAGACCTTGTGCTCATTGATCTACGCGGCGCGGGCATGTGGCCCGCGCTGAACAACGACATCAGGTTGCTCGGCTACCCCGTCGACGACGCCATCTATCGCGTCGCTCGCGATGCGGCGGATCGCCTGCACGACGAGCACCCCGACGTCGACGGACTGGCCTGGCGATCCGTGCGAAACCCCAACGCGACATCCGTTCTGCTCTGGAATGACACGACGGACGCCCCATTGACCACTGGCGCCATCACCCCTCTGGGCACTGATCGCCACCAGGCGGTCGCCGCGCTCCTGCTGGCGTGGCACGCCGTGTTGATGGACCACAACCACCGCGTCGAGCCCGACCCCATTGCCGTGGGCGTGCTCGGGTGGACCCACTAGGTTGGCTCGGGCAGCTGACACCAACGGGGGTCCAATGGCGTTCAACGCAACCGAAATCGACCCACAAGACGCGGGGTTTAGCGCCGCGGTCGACGGCACTGCCGTGCCAGGCGAGCCACGATTCAGCCTGCGTCGGTGCAGCGCCTCGACGTGGCGGTTCGACGACCAGTTCGCCTACACCGACGTCCAGGGTCGAACCTTCGTGGTGCCCGCCGACCTCGACTCGTTTCGGTCCGACATGATGTCGATCCCACCGATCTTCGCCTGGCTGGTGCCTGCCAACGGCCGCCACACACCAGGCGTATTGCTGCATGATGGTCTGGTTCGAAACCCGCTCACCGAACCGGACCCCACCCACATCGGCCCTGAAGTCACCAGGGTCGAAGCCGACCGCCTGCTGCGCGAGGCCAACAAGCGCTGCGGCACCCCGTTCCTCAGGCGGTGGCTCATCTGGACCGCAGTCATGACCGCCACCCTCAAGTCCGAGGTGTGGTCGGCTGTGAGGTGGTGGGTCACCATTGCCGTGCTCGTCGGCGTCACCTCCGGGGTTGGCGTGGTGGCCACCATCGACCTGTTTGATGCACGGACACTCACCCTTCCTGTCGTCGATTGGCAGTGGACACCACAGGTGCCATGGATGGGCGACCGACCGTGGTTCATCGAGCTGCTGACCGGAGGGGTCGTCGCCGTGGCGTTTCCGGCGGCGATATCGCTGACCTTCGGCCGCTATTGGCGGGTCGGCCTGATTGCCGGCCTGTGGATTGCCGTATTGCTCCACGCGACCCTCGCTGTTGGCGCAACCGCGGCCGCGATCGCGTTCGCCGAGCGAGCGGCCAGATGGCTTGGCCTGCGATGATCTGACCCGCGAGCAGGTCGCTCATGAGTCGAAGCCGAGGCCCATCCGGTCGAGGCCCTTCAGCCACAAGTTGCGCTTACCGGTCCGGTCCTCTCGGTCCATCGACCAGCGAGTTGCCTGGATGCCCATGAACCGGAACGGCTCAGGCGGGAAGGGAAGGGGTCGGCTCTGCACGAACTGGGTGCGGGTCGCCAGCGAGTTTCGACCGTGCAGCAGGTCGAGCATCACCGATGCGCCGAACCGCGATGCCGCAACCCCAAGACCGGTGTAGCCGAGCGAGTACGCGACCCGGCCGCCCATGGCGCGCCCCCAAAACACGGTGAAACGGCTGGACGTGTCGATGACCCCGCCCCACATGTGGGTGAATCGAACCCCGTCGAGCTGTGGGAATGTCTCAAAGAAGTGCTGGCTCAGCTTGGCCCACGTCTCTGGCCGACTCTCCAGCTCGCTGTTCACCTTGCCGCCCCAGAAATACACGGCGTCGTAGCCGCCCCACAGAATCCGGTTGTCCTCGGTCAGGCGGTAGTAGTGGAACTGGTTGGCAAGGTCGGACAGCCCCTGCCGGTTGGTCCATCCAATCGAGCGCATCTGCTCTTGGGACAAGGGCTCGGTCACCATGCAGTAGTCGTAGACCGGCGTGATGAAGTTCGACAGGCGTTTGAGCACCGGTCGGAACGCGTTGGTGGCCAGTGCCACCTTGCTGGCGCGAATCGATCCGAGCGGAGTGCTGATGATGACACCGATGCCGTCGCGCCTCAGGTCGGTTGCCTTGGTGTCTTCATAGATCCGAACGCCGAGTCGCTCTGCTGTCTCCTTGAGGCCCCACACGAGCCGCGCGGGGTCGACGATCGCGCAACTGTCCTTGTTCCAGAGCCCGCCGGTGTAGATCGGCGAGTGCACCTGTGCTTGCATTGCATCGGTGTCGAGCCACTCGACGTCGTAGCCAAGGTCGACGAGCAGTTCGTACTCGGCCCGAATGTCAGCCAGGTAGGACGGCGGGTGAAAGGTGTTGGCGACGTCGATGACGCCGGTGCGCTCATAGTCACAATCGATGCCGTACTTGGCGATCGAGGCCTCAATCTCGTTCAGGTTCCGTAGCCCAAACTCCTCGAGGATCTCGACCTCATCGGGCCAGCGGGCCATGGCGTTGCTGATGCCGTGGGTGAGGCTCGCGTCCATGAAGCCGCCGTTGCGG
This sequence comes from uncultured Acidimicrobiales bacterium, assembly GCA_964350975.1. Classification (GTDB taxonomy): domain Bacteria; phylum Actinomycetota; class Acidimicrobiia; order Acidimicrobiales; family Poriferisodalaceae; genus JAADHX01. The sequence goes on from CAYGMW010000043.1 coordinate 5,694, forward strand.
CCGCTCGCCGCGGAGCCGCATTCGTGAGCATCGATCAGCACCACGTCGCGGGACGGGTCGCGCTCTTTGGCGATGATCGCCGTCCACAATCCGGTGTAGCCGCCGCCGACAATGCACAGATCGCAGTTCTCGGTGCGCACGAGGGTGGGGTTCGAGTCCGGTTCGTCGACGTCTTCGTACCAGTAGGGGAACTGGTCGGCGTCGGCGATCGCGTCGAGATGGCGCTGATCGAACTCGTTGTTGTCGGTGGACATGTCCTCACCCGCGTCGTTGGCTTGAGCGAGTGTACGTTCGGCGCCCAACGCAGCGGCCAGGGGCTCGGCCTGCGATGATCTGACCCGTGAACCCAAACCAGAGCGCTCCACAGATCGGTCGCACCGTCGCCGAGTCCGTCCCGCATTGGCCACGCCCAGCCGAACCCCCGCTCGGCAGCCCCAACGTGCTCATGATCTTGTTCGACGACGTCGGCTTTTCAGACTTCGGCTGTTACGGGGGCGACACGGCAACTCCGACGATCGACGCCATCGCGGCTCGGGGTGTTCGATACAGCGGATTCCACACCACGGCGATGTGTTCGACGACCCGCGCGGCCCTGCTCACAGGTCGCAACCACCACTCCGTTGGTGTTGGCTGCCTCGCCAACTTCGACTCCGGGTTCCCGGGGTATCGCGGCAAGATCGCCAAGTCAGCGGGCACTTTGGCCGAGATGCTTCGGCCCCACGGCTACCGCAACTACATGATCGGCAAGTGGCATGTCACTCCCCTTCACGAGACAGGACCCACCGGCCCGACGGACGGCTGGCCCCTCGGTCGGGGATTCGACCGGTTCTACGGATTCTTGGATGCCGAGACCGACCACTACGCGCCCGAGACGGTCCGCGACAACACCCTCGTCCCGCCACCTGGAACCTTCGACGACGGCTACCACCTGACCGCCGACCTCATCGACGAGGCCATCGCCATGTTGGCCGACCACCACGCTGCGGGCCCCGAGCTGCCGTGGTTCTCCCTCGTGGCCCTCGGTGCGTGCCACGCCCCCCACCAGGCCCCCATGGACCTCATCGACTCCTACGAAGCACGCTTCGTCGACGGCTGGGACGTCGCGAGACAACGCAGGCTGGCCCGCCAGATCGACATCGGCATCGTGCCCGCGAACACCGAGCTGCCACCGCGCAACGACGGCGTGTCTGCATGGGACGACCTCAACGCCGATGCCCAGCGGGTCGCGGTTCGCCTGCAGGCGGCCTATAGCGCCATGCTCGACCACGCCGACCAACAACTGGCCCGACTCATGGCGTTCCTCGAGCGCACCGGCCAGCTCGACAACACCGTCGTGATGGTGCTGTCCGACAACGGGGCCAGTCAGGAAGGCGGCCCGCAGGGCTTCGTCAACGCGCTGGGACCCTTCAACGGCATCCGCGAATCGCTGGCCGACAAGGTCGACCGGCTACATGAGATCGGCGGACCCGGCACTCATTCAAACTTCCCGTGGGGCTGGGCCATGGCCTCGAACACGCCGCTCAAGCGCTACAAACAAAACACCCACGGCGGAGGCATCCGCGACCCCCTCGTCGTGTCATGGCCGGCCCACGTCGACGACGGCAGCGTGCGGCATCAGTTCTGCCACGTGAGCGACATCGTGCCCACGATCCTCGACATCATTGGTCTCGAAGCGCCATCGCACGTCAATGGCGTTGCACAACAGCCGATCGAAGGCACCAGCTTCGCGGCCTCGCTCAACGATCCATTGGCTCCGACGGCCAAACCCATCCAGTACTTCGAGATGTTCAGCCACCGGGGCCTCTGGAGCGACGGCTGGAAGGCCGTGGCCTACCACGCTCCCGGCACCCCGATCGATGACGACGTCTGGGAGCTGTACCACCTCGACACCGACTTCTCCGAGACCCACAATCTCGCCGATGCCGAACCCGAACGGCTCGCGTCCATGATCGATGCCTGGTGGAAACAAGCCGAGGCCCACCAAGTGCTCCCCCTCGACGACCGGTTTGGCCCTCGTTTCGCGCAGAACGCGGCCAGAGTCCATGGCGAACGACGGCGCTACGAGTTCTGGGCCGGAATGGGCCACCTACCTACCGATGTTGCCCCCGACGTGCGCAGCCGCAGCTATCGCATCACCGCAGAAGTCGAGATAGCGGCTGCTGGTGCCAACGGGGTGTTGGTAGCTCACGGAGACGCCACCAGTGGCTACAGCTTGTACCTCGACCAGGGAAGGCTCGTGCACGACCTGAACATCGGTGGCTCCCATCAGGTCGTCGCGTCCGACCAGCTCGTTCCTGCCGGCTCCCACGAGCTGTCGTTCGACTTGGTGAGGCAGCGCGGCGAAGATCGGACCATGACCGGCGTGGGCACCCTGCTCATCAACGGTGTCGCCGTAGGTCAGATGACGACCAACGACACCTTTTCGACCATGGTGTCGTTCTCGGGGCTCGATATTGGGTTCGACCGGTCGAGCCCGGTCGGCCGATACGAGGCGCCCAACCCCTTCACCGGCGTGCTCCGGCGGGTCGTGGTCGAGATGGAACCCGACCAAGACGTCGACCACGAGGTCGCGGGCCGCACCCAACTCGCGCGGGAGTAGCCGCGAACGACCGATCGGCCGCCAGACTGTCCGGCTGTGAGCCAGCCCTCCCTTCCCCGTCTGCGTGTCGAACGTAAGCCGTGGAACCTCACCCGAGCGATCGCCCGCTTCTCCGAGGGTGTCGCGGAGGTCGATTCCCAGCGAGAGCCCTATGCCGAGCACTGGGACGAACACAATCGACAGGCGCTCAGCTCAACGGGCCCGTTGTGGATCGCGCTCGGCGATTCGTCCGTGCAGGGAATCGGGGCCTCATCGCCCCAGCACGGCTGGGTTCCACAGGTTCTGGGCCACTTACATCGGCGCCGTGACCCATCGTGGCGCGTCCTCAACCTGGCCATGACCGGCGCTCGGTTGTCTCATGTGGTCGACGAACAACTCGCCCTGTTCGACGAGTTCGACCTGAAACCGGACCTGGTCACCTGCATGATCGGGACCAACGATTTCATCGCGGGTGCTTCGGCGGCACGAATCGAGGCCAACGCCCGCCGCCTCATGGTTCGATTGCCCCGAGGCACCCTTGTCGGGCGAACCGCCGGACCGGGCCGTAAGCGCAGCGCAGCGCTCACTGCGCCGATCGACGAGGCCGTCGCCGCAGAACGGGTGGTCGCCTTTGACCCATACCGCTGGCCAACGCGTCGCGGCACGATGGCGGCCGACAAGTTCCACCCCAGCGACCTGGGTTATGAGTACATCGCCAACAATGTGTGGGCCGCGATCTCAAAAAGGTAACGACCCCGGTCCAGCGCGTCAGGTCGGGTGGGATGACCAATAGTGACGCCAGACCGGGGTCAGATCACCCATGGTGGACTGGATCCGTTTCGGACGCAACCTGAATCAGGTTCGGTCTAGAGCTTGGCCCCATCGACGATGAGTTTGATGTGACGCAGGCGCTCGTCGAGCTCGCGCAGGCGCTGCTCACTCTTGACGATGTGGTGCACCACCTCGTCAACATCTGAGTTCGAAACGAAGGCTCTGACCCTCTCGACTTCGTGCTCTTCGAGGTCCGTTCGGTCCGACGAGACGAGCGCGGACGCGTGCGGGGCTTCCACCGAAGAGAGAGCTTTCATGTTTGCTGAGAGTCGCGTTGGACCGTTTTGGGGACAGGATTTCGAAAATAATTTCCACTTTTTGGACATTTTTTGGCCGCGCGTTATCACAACGGGCGAAATATCACTAGATGTAGTTCTGACGAAAGTTTCACTACGTTGCGTGGCCGTCGGGTTTGGGTGGGACCACATCCGGAGGAACACGCCGTGCGGCGCACTCTCATTGGGTTGCTTGTCAGCCTGCTCATTGCAACAACAGCCATTGCCATCACTCGCAGCAGCGACGTCGCAGGGGTTGAACAACACTGTCTCGCCGAGGTGCTCGGCCAAGAAGCTGACGGACAGATGGTCCTGTCAGCGCTGCAGTGCACCGACAGCTCTCGGGCCGAGCTTCTTGCGGCTCACGGAGTCGGCGAGTTCATCGGTACCGGCGAACTGGCGGCCGGGGCTCGCTCAGGCACGTTGGCCACCCACTACGACGGCATCTATGCAGGGAGCTCCCTCACCATCACCGGGAACGGATGCACGGGCGGCTGGTATGAAATTCCCTCGAACTGGGACAACCGGGTCTCGTCGACGATCGCTGGCTTCAACTCTGGCTGCGACCGGATCCGCCACTATGACGGCGACGGATTGACTGGTGGCTACCGAAGCACGTGGCCAAACGGCACCCTCGGATCGTATGACAACCGGGCCAATTCGATTTGGTACGAGTACTGAGACCGACCTTGGCTGACTCGCCGGGCACCTCGCACGCGGGGAGCCCGGCGGGCGGCAGGCCGTTGCCGACCCGGCCGGTGAACCGTGCCAGGGGCACCGTGCCAGGGGCACCGTGTCAGGGGCACCCACTGGGAACGGGGATGGACTCACCATTGTCGACCAGCACCATTGCAGCCACATCGCCGTACGTGATGACCATGGCCACCACCGCTGAGTCAGGGTCCGCTGGTGTGGTGGCATCGTCGACGAAGTGGGTTCGGTAGCCCATCGACTGGGCGAGCACCCGGGCTTCGGGCCAGGCCAACCCGACCATCGAGCATGCGAGGTTGTTACCTGCGAGCTCGCTGATCGCACCCTGAGCGGCGGGTACAGCGACGAGCACGTTCCCGGTGGCATCGGCAGCCAGCCAGATACGAAGGCCGGTGTTGTCGTGGGCAAAGCTTTGGTCGAGCAACACCATCCGGTCGCCTTCAGGCAGGATGCGACCCTCGATCTCGGCCCGTCCGGTGATCCAACCCACCTCGATGTCGCGTTCTTGGGACTCGAGCAGCGATCGAAGTGACTCGGCGATGTCTTCGCCATCGGCGTCTGGGCGAACCGTGATCACCCCAGAGCCATCGTCGAGGCCCTCGTAGCTCACGAGTGCTTCCGACTCGGCCCACATCACCGAGGTGCCGCCGACTGAGACGAGCAGCACAATGAGCCCAGCAACAGACATGCGTAGGGCTCTTGTCCGCCGGTATTTCTTCTGGAGGGCCGGAGCGATTTGGAGATGGGCCCGAGCGAACGCCCATGCATACGGGTCGTCCTTCAGTTCGTCGCTGGCCATGGTCAGGAATCCAACTGGTCGCGCACCCGACCGGCAGCACGTTGCATCATCTTCTTGGTGGCTTCACGGCTCTTTCCGATCGCCTCGGCAACCTCGGCCATCGAGTGGCCCTCTCCATATCCCATGATGAGCGCGAAGGCTTCGTCGTCGGACAGCTGGTCAAGTGCCGCGTACAGATCGGAGTATTCGACGATCGCTTCAAGCCGCTCGTCTGGAGTTGGGAGTGCGAGCCCGATGTCGTCGGCGGTCGGTGTCTCGAGCTCGCCACGCTCGCGCCACTTGGCAAGCTCGCGTCTGCCGATGGTGAACATCCAAGCTCTGGGATGTTCGACCGGGCGCCGCGACGGCTTCACTGCGTACTGAAACGCCTTGGCCATCGCCTCATTAGCTAGACCGTGGGCTGCTTCGGCGTCGTTGGTTCGGCGATACATCCAGCCCGCGAGATGAAAGAAGTACCGGCGGTAAAACTCCGGGAACGCCCATTCGTCAAAAGGAACAGCGGCGATCAGCTCGACGTCACTGGCCTCTGCGGCGAGTCTGTCTTTTCTTCGCATGAGGTCCACCTCGTGTCCGCCGAAGTTCGAAGCGTAACAGTCAACAACCCCGCTGAGCGCGATGAAGACCACTCACGACCTCGACGTGGGAGGTCTGTGCGAACACATCGAGGACCTCGACGCTGCGAAGCTCCCAACCATCAGCGACGAGCTGGGCGAGGTCGCGGCCCCACGCTCCGAGGTCGCACGACACCAGTACCAGCTCGGTGGCACCGGTGCGATTGACGGTGTCGCAGCCCTTGGCTCCCAGCCCGGATCGGGGCGGGTCGGCGATCACGATGTCGTGCTGGGTGGGTTTCCACCGCTCGACCATGGAACGGATGATCGAGGACGAATCGCCGAGGTCGGCCAGGTTGAACTAGGCGTCGGCA
>CAYGMW010000043.1:11822-15783 GCA_964350975.1 uncultured Acidimicrobiales bacterium
ACCTCGGCGATTCGGCCTCGACGGTGTCCGACAAGGATCCGCTGAAGATCCCGATCCCGCCATACAGATCGGCGATACGCCCTGACGAAACAGCACCGGCGGCGATACCGCGGCGCACGGCGTCGACCAACAGATCTACAGCCCACGGGCCGGACTGGAAGAACGAGTCGGCCGAGATTCGCCACCGACGGCCGGCTGCGACCTCGAACATCCATGCCCGACGGCCCTGTGCCAGGTCGTTGCGCCCCACGAGTCGGACGCCATCGACGTCGATGTCGATCCCACGAATGGACGGGTCGACAATGGCCATCAGGTCGCCAGTGTGAACCCCGGCCCGCATGACCACCTCGGTGGCGTGACCCCAATCGGCCTCGAACAACGGCTGCAGGGCCGCGGCCGCAACATCGCAAGCACCGCTGGCAATGACCTCATGAGACCGAGCCCGCCGGAACCCGGCCCGACCACCGTGCACCACACAACGAACCGTCGACCGGTACCCCGCCATCGGCACGGAGCCACCATGGATGGGGCTGACCTCGGTGAGCCCTTGCCGTTGCAGCACCTCAGACACCAACCCAAGCTGGGCCGCGGGTCGAGCCCCATCGGCGAGGTGTTGCCAATCGCAGCCACCACACCCAGCCGCTACAGCGCCGCACTCCGGCTCGGCCCGGTCGGGGCCAGCTTCGAGCACCGCGACGGCGCGACCTTTCGCATAACGCTTCTTTTCCTCGGTCAGCTCGACATCGACGCGGTCGCCAAGCACGGTTCCGCTCACAAAGACGACTCGCCCGTCGTCGAGGCGCCCCACGCCTTGGCCGCCAATAGCCAGTCGTTCGATACCGATGTTCGTTTCGTTCACCTCGTCACCCTAGGCCCGCGCTCGCCGTCTCGAATCGGCCGGTACTGTGCCTGCCCATGATGCATCCGGTTCAGATCGTCCCCTCGGTACTCCCTGCTGACTTCGCCCGGCTCGGCGAGGAGGTCGCCGCCCTCGACGCGGCAGGTGTGGACAAGATCCAGTGGGACGTGATGGACGGTCAATTCGTCCCGAATCTGACCTTTGGCCCCGACGTCATCGCGGCCGCCCGGCCCTACGCTTCGGTGCCTTTTGAAGCTCACCTCATGGTCGAGCGGCCCGATGCCCTGATGCACCTGTACGTCGAGGCTGGTTGCCAGATGCTCATCATCCACGCCGAAACAACCGCACACCTGCACCGCACCGTCGGACGGGTGCGCGAGCTTGGCGCCCAGCCCGCCGTCGCGCTCAACCCGTCAACCCCGATCGATGAGGTGTTGCACGTCGCCGACCTGATCGACATGGTGCTGGTGATGACCGTCAATCCCGGTTTTGGCGGCCAGGCCTACATCTCCACCATGGAACCCAAGATTGCCGCACTGCGCGGCGCCCTCGATGCCGCCGGGCACGAACGAGTGAGCATCGAGGTCGACGGCGGCATTTCAGCGGCAACGATCGCAGGCGCTTCGCGCGCCGGTGCCGACGTGTTCATCTCGGGCAGCGCGTTGTACAAGTACCCACAAGGCTTGGCCCACGGGGTTGCAGAGCTCAGGGCCTTGGCTCAAGCCGCTCGACCATGACCCGCACCCCGTCACGACTCGCCGTTGCAGCACTGGCGATTGCGGCACTCGCCGCATGCAGTGGCAACAATGGTCGCTCGATCGAGGCCTTCTGCGATCAGCTTGGCCAGATGAGCTCCTCGGACCTGTTGGCGCTCGATGTCGACCTTGACGACAGCGACGCTGTGCGCACCGCGCTCAACGGTTTTGCCGATGACGTCGACCAACTCGCCGAGGTTGCGCCTGAGGACATACGCGCCTCGACCGAAGGCGTAGCCGCCTTCGGTCGAGCGTTAGCCGATGCTGCCCTGGCTGCAGATCCTGACGACCCATTCGATCGGGCCGCGCTGTTGGCGGCTGCCAGCGCCTCAGTACCGACCATCGAGATCGACAATCAGGCACTCACGACATTCGCTGCCCGCAACTGCACCCCGGCTCCGGGTTGATCAGATGATCTCGCCGCGCTTGACAATGACGTTGTCGCACAAGCCATAGGCCTTGGCTTCTTCGGCAGTGAACCAGCGGTCGCGCTCGGAGTCGGCCTGGACCTGCTCGACGGACTGGCCGCTGTGCTGGGCAATCCGTTCGGCCATGAGGCGCTTTACGTAGGCGAGCTGTTCGGCCTGGATCGCAATGTCGGATGCCTGACCACGAACACCGCCAAGTGGCTGGTGCATCATGACGCGGGCGTGAGGCAGGCAAAAGCGCTTACCGGGTGCGCCGGCGGTGAGCAAGAACTGGCCCATCGAAGCGGCCAGGCCCATGCACAGGGTGCCAACGTCGCAGTTGACGAACTGCATCGTGTCGTAGATCGCCATGCCGGCAGTGACCGAGCCACCTGGGGAGTTGATGTAGAGCCAGATGTCGGACTCGTCGTCTTGGGCTTCGAGGTACAGGATCTGGGCTGCGACCTTGTTCGCGATGTCGTCGTCGACCTCGGTGCCGAGGAACACGATGCGGTTGGTCAGCAGCTTGGAGTAGATGTCGAACGGCGACGCCGACATCGAAGAATCGAGAGCGGTGATCGGCTGGATCGTCGGCTGGGTCATCGAGCACTCTTCCGTCAGTGTTGTGCGGTGGTGGACACCCGACCACTGGATTCAGTGTGCGGGTTACGACTGTTGCGGTCGCCACGGCGACTGCAGTTGTGCAGGGTACCCGTCGACCCCGGTTGCCCCACCGCAAGCGGCATCTGCGAAGCTGTCGAAATCCATCGCTTTGCAGTCAGGAACTTTCATGTCGACCCTTGACGAACGCTCCACCCCAGTGCTGTGGGCCGATGAGCGAGTGTTGGACGCCAATCTGGCCACTATGGCGGCGGTGTGGCCAGGTACGACCTTGCGACCCCATGTCAAGGCCCACAAGACCACGGCGCTGGCCCGCCGCCAAGCCGCCATCGGCCACACCGGTTTCACCTGCGCCACCCCGCGCGAAGTCATCGGCATGGCGCACGCGGGCTTGGGACACGATCTGTTGCTGGCAAACCAGACCGTTGATGCGTCGCGGCTGAGGGGCATGGCCGAATCAGGAGGCCGGGTCACGGTAGCCGTCGATAGCGACGCCACCGTCGACGCTGCGGCTCGCAATGGCATCAACGAAGTGCTCATCGACATCCGGGTTGGGTTTCGATGCGGGTGCGATGTCGACGACGCGGGTCGCCTCGCTGACCGAGCGCGCGCTGCAGGAATGGAAGTGCGCGGCGTCATGGGCTACGAGGGTCACGCCATGGGTCTCACCGACGCGGCCAAGCGGGCATCGCTCGTCGAATCGGCTATGGAACGACTGCGCCGAGCCCACGAACTCGTGGGTGGCCCTATCGTCAGCGGAGGCGGCACGGGCACCTATGTCGACAACACGACCGTCACCGAACTCCAAGCCGGCAGCTATGTCTTGATGGACACCGCCTACACCGGGCAGGGTCACCCGTTCCAGCAGGGCCTGTTCGTCGAGTCATCGGTGGTGTCGGTTGCCCCCGATTATGTGGTGCTCGATGCCGGGCTCAAGGCTCTAGCGATGGACCACGGCAACCCGACCATTGTCGGCGCGGACGTTCGGTACTGCTCAGACGAACACACCGTCATCGTGCCTCAGTCAGATGAGATGGCCCGCCTGACCGTGGGCGAGCGGGTCACGATGATCCCGGCCCATATCGACCCCACGATTGCCAAACACGCCGAGTTGGTGGTGGCACGCGACCGCGCGGTCGTCGACGTCTGGGACATCGACCTGCGTCACTGGTAAGCGGGCCACTGGTAGCAAGCCACCGGTAGAGCTCAGACGCCGAGCAGTTCGGCCAAGGCCGCCATTGCTCGGGCCCGGTGCGAGATCGCCGACTTTTCGTTGTCGGTCATGGCACCGAAGCTGCGTCCATCGCCATCAGCAGGCA
>CAYGMW010000044.1:0-8543 GCA_964350975.1 uncultured Acidimicrobiales bacterium
CCGGAGACAGTCGACGCCAGCTGCTGCGTACTCGCGGTTCCGCTGGGCCACCATGTCGGCGGTTCCGATCGGGTGGGCCATCAACAACAGCTCGTCGGGTACAGCAGCCGCAGCGGAGGCCTTGTCGCCTTCGACCCAGAGACGTTGCACCTCAGCGGCCACATCGCCGAAGCCGGCCCTCGTGTAGGCCGAGTTGTAGAAGTTGGTCGTGGCCGAACCCATACCGCCAAGCGTGAACGCCATGGCCGGACGGGCCCGCTCGAGCAGGGCGTCAACATCGTCAGACACCGCAATACTGGCGCTGACCTGGATGTCGATGTCGTCCATTGACCGTCCCGCCGCCTCGGCTCCAGCACGGATCGGGTCGAGCAGGACGTCGGCGTGGGCCGGAACGAACGAGGTGCCGAGCCAACCGTCAGCCAGTTCGCCGGTGAGTTCGAGCGACTTGGGTCCGAGCGTGGCGAGATAGATCGGCAGGTCGGGTTTGGGCGGGATCGACGACTTGAGGGCCTTACCCTCGCCCCCGGGGCGGGGGAGCACATATCGCTCGCCCGAGTACTGCATGCGCTGGCCGTTGATGCCCATCCTCACGATGTCGATGTACTCGCGCAGCCTCGACAGGGGTTTGGCGAAGGCGTCGCCGTGGAGCCCTTCGACCACTTGTGGTCCGCTGACCCCGAGGCCAAGGTTGAACCGGTCGCCGCTGATCTGGGCCAGCGACAGGGCCGTCATGGCGGTCATGGCCGGGGTGCGGGCGCTGATCTGCATGATGCCGGTGCCCAGGCGGATGTTGTTCGTCTTCGCCGCGAGGTAGCCGAGTGACGACACGGCCTCCATGCCCCATGCTTCGGCCGACCAGACGCTGTCGAGGCCCAGACGATCCGCGGCCATGACGTACTCGACGATCTCGCCGAAGTTGTCGCCGTTGTAGTAGGCACTACCTACCGAGACTGAGATGCGCATGTGGGCATCATGGCCGGTGGCGTAACGTCAGTCCAAAGCCAGCTCGCCCAAGCAAACTCGCAGAGGTGTCACATGCCCACTCCCCATATCGAAGCTCCCGACGGCGCCTTTGCATCGGTGGTGTTGATGCCGGGCGATCCACTTCGCACCGCCCATATTGCTGAGAACTATCTCGACAACCCGGTGCGCGTCACCAATGTGCGGGCTGCAGCGGGATACACGGGCACCTATGAAGGTGTGCCGGTCTCGGTGATGACCTCGGGTATGGGTGTTCCGTCAGCGTCGATCTATATCACCGAGCTCATCCGCAACTATGGGGTGACGAAGCTGATCAGGGTCGGGACCGCCGGTGTGTATTCGCCAGATCTCGCGTTGAGGTCGATCGTCTTGGCGACCGATGCGGTCACCAACAGCCGGGTACCGGAGTTCCTGCTGGGTGCGAACCCCCAGATTGTGTGCTCTCAGGTGTTGGCCGCAGCAGCTGACGACGCGGCCGCGTCGCTTGGTTTTGAGCTTCACCGGGGCACGGTCTTCACCTCGGACCTGTTCTATGACCCCGACACTGAGCTCAACCAGCGAATGGCCGACGACGGCGTGCTCGCCGTCGAGATGGAAGCCGCTGCGTTCTACTCGATCGCTGCGGCCGAAGGGGTCGATGCGCTCGCCCTGCTCACCATGACCGATCATCTCATGACCGGCGAACGGCTGAGCGTTGAAGATCGCCAGCTGTCGTTGGACGAGATGATTCGGCTCGGTCTCAGGACCGCGCTGAATGCCCAGTAGTTCGTCAGCCGCGGGGGTGTGCCGGCACAACCACGGTCGGCGCTGCCGGACGGTGCAGCAAGGCGGTGGTGACCGAACCAAGCAGGGCGTGTTGCCAGCCAGTGACACCGCTCGCACCCAAGACCAGCATCCTCGCCGTGGTGGCCATCTCATGCAGCGCCCGGCGGGGGTCGCCGCGACCGATGCGCAGCTGGACCCGATCGGCCGGCATTCCTACTGATTCGGTGGCCGCGGCCACGACCTTGCCGACGATCTCCATGGTGTCGGCCTCGGTCCGATCGTCATAGGTCGGGAGTTCTTGCCAAGCTCCATGGATGACATAGGTCCAGACCCCGAAGGCAATGATCGGCACCTCAGCGTCGACATTGGTGAGCGCCCAGCGAAGTGCGGCTACGGAGTTTTCGGATCCGTCGATACCGACGACCACGGGGCCAGCCCGGTCGCCTCCGATTTCGGGTACCACGATGACCGGACCTGTTGCCCGCGACGCACAATCGATCGATACCGAACCAAGCACGGTGTCGGCGACCGCTCCTTGGCTGCGCGTCCCCACCACGAGGGTGCCGTGGTGCTTGGCGGCATCGGTCAGCACGGCGGCGGCGGACCCTCGGGCAATGACTGGCTCGGTGAGTCGATCCCGAAGAGCGGGCTCGATCTGGGTGAGCAGATGATCCGTCATATCGGTGACGTTGATCTCTTCAGCCAAGAAGGCCATCGGCGCAGCGGAACCGGCGAGTACTTGGCGCCACATCGAGACGTCCCACGCCGCGATCGGGGTTACCGGGCCCCATGCCGGCGGGCTGTTGAGCGCCCACTCAAGGGCATGGAGCGAGGCCGGACCGCCATCGACTCCGACAGCGAGCGAGGCAGGTTGGGTATCGATGACGGGTGCTGGATCGTTCATGGTGTCCATCGTCGGGCCTGGGGCCACACACGACTAGGGACCTAGGTCCCCAGATATGTCTTTGGGAACAGGCGATACTGGTTTCATGCGAATTTTCTTGGTCGATGATCACGAGGTGGTGCGCGCTGGACTGCGGGCACTGATCGACAGCCAACACGACATGGCTGTCGTTGGCGAGGCTGGCGCTGCTACTGGCGCCGCCGACGCAATCATCGCGGCCGGCGCCGATGTCGCAGTGCTCGACAACCGTCTGGGCGACGGCAGCGGGATTGAGGTCTGCCGAGACGTCGTGGCGTTGGCCCCTCAGGTGAAGTGCCTGATCTTGACATCGTTCGCCGACGACCGGGCCATCATCGACGCCTCCGTTGCTGGCGCGTCGGGTTATGTGCTCAAGCAGATCAATGGCGACGGAATCATCGAGGCCGTGCGAGCTGTCGGTAACGGCCGACGCCTGCTCGACGACGCCGAAGTGCGCATGGCGCGACGCCGCCAGCGGGCCAGCGGCGACTCCCTCTGGGACGAGCTCACCCCGCAAGAACGACGCATTGTGCTGCTGATCGGTCAAGGCAACACGAACCTGCAGATCGCTCGCGAGCTGTTCATTGCCGAAAAGACCGTCAAGAATCACCTCACGATGCTGTTCGCAAAGCTCGGAGTCGAGCGCCGCACTGAGGTTGCCGTTCTTGCCGAACGGTGGAAGGAACTGGTGTGAGCCTGGCCGAAGTGAAGGCCCTGTGGGATGCCTTGCCTGACGGCATGTTGCTCGTCGGTGCTGACGGCCGGATTGTGGATGCCAACGTGTGCGCCACCGAGATGTTCGGCGGAGATGTCCCGCTTGCCGGTATGTCGGTTGACGAACTGGTACCGAATGAGGTCCGAACACGACACCGTTCGCTGCATGAAGGCTTCGTGGCTTTGCCGTCGACGCGCTCGATGGCCGAGGGCCGCCGACTGTCAGCAGTGAGACGATCGGGTGAACATTTTCCTGTGACCATTGCCCTGTCGCCCCTGCCCGCTGAGGCGATCGAACCCACGATTGACGTGGTGCTTCCCGTCACGTTGGTTGCAGTGCGCGACGTCAGCGAAATGGCCGCTGCTGAAGCCGTCGCCAGCCAAGCCGAGCAGCGTCGCCTGCTGGCTGAAGAACACCAGCGCATCGCGCGCGATCTGCACGACAGCGTGATCCAGCAGCTGTTCGCCCTCGGAATGGGCTTGAGCGCGACCCACAACACCGCGACCGACCCCGCGGTGAGCGAGCGCATTCGGTGGGCGGTCGGTGAACTCGACCGCGTGATCACCGAGATCCGCTCGGTGATCTTCGACATGTCGCCAGCGCACCCGATTGCGACCACCACCCGAGCCCTCATCGGCGACCTGGTCCTGGACCTTTCCGATCAGCTCGGGCTCAACAGCAAGATCCGCTTTGTTGGCGACGTCGACGGCGAGGTGTCAGATGCAGTCGCCGAACACGCGGTCGCTGTTGTGCGCGAGACCCTGACGAATATTGCTCGTCATGCACACGCCACCGAGGTGTCGGTCGTGGTCAGCGCTGGCGCCGCGATCGAGCTGCGCGTTACCGACAACGGCACCGGAATCCCAAGCCATGTCATCAAGCGGAGCGGTCTGCGCAACTTGCGCGAACGAGCCGAGATGCTGGGCGGCGATCTTGCTGTCGACAGCAGCCCGAACGGCACGATCGTCAGCTGGCGAGTGCCACGATCGGCTTCCTGACCCACGATTGCGTCGCTCTAGCGTCGGTTTTCGGCGCCGGAAGGACTGCAGCACCGGGCTTCGGGCGCGCAACGACCGGGCGACCCTGAGGCCGCCCGGTCGAGGGAACCGCGTTGAAGCGTCAGCTTCCGTGGTTGTCGTGGTTCATGGCCCCGGCGCTCAGGACGGTTGACACGCCATCGGTGTCCTTACGCCAGTTGCTCGGGGCGATCGGAACCTCTTCAGGATCGAAGTCGGGGTTCGGCTGCACCACGATGGCGGTGACCATGCCGAACATCCCGTCCTCGCTTTCGACATGGTTCAAGATGTGGCAGTGCCACACCCAGGTGCCGGCATCGTCGGCCCTGAACAGCACGGTGTACCGCTCGCCGGGGGCGACGTTCAAGGTGTCCACCCAGTACGGCTGATCCAGCGGAACGCCGTCCTTTGCGTACACCAACTGGGGGAACTGGTGCAGATGCATCGGGTGAATCTGCAACCCCTCGTTGTAGTACGTGATCGTGGCCCAGTCGCCCTGATTGAGCACCAGTGGTTCGGTGGCCGGGAAGCTCTTGCCGTTGAGGCTGAAGCCGATCGTGCCGGCGTCGTTGAGCACCATGGGCATATTGACCACCGGCTCGATGTCGTCGGGGATGGTCACGCCGCTGATGGTTGCGCCGTACGGGATCGGGTTGTCGCCAATGGTGATGGCGCCGAACATCCCGTTCACCACCTGCATCTGGGCGTGGTTGTGGGCGTGGTACATGCCAATGGCGTCGTCTTCGGCCACGAACTCATAGGTGAAGGTGCCACCGTTGGGTTCGATCAGATCCTGGGTGTAGGGAGCAACACCGTCCTGGTCGTTTGGTGTGTGAACGCCATGCCAGTGGATGTCGGTGCCCATCGGAAGGTTGTTCACGACTCTGAACTGCACCTTGTCGCCACGATCCAGGATGATCTGTGGTGCCGGCACGACGCCGTTGTAGGTCCAGGCATCAACGAACTTGCCCGGCTCAACCTCCCAATCGACCCGCTCAGCGACCAGGTCGAACACCTTGGTTCCGTCTGACAAGACCTCAGTGGGCTCAAGAACCGGGTTGCCCTTGCCCTCAGTTTCGGCAGGGAACGCCAGCATCGACTCCATCATCTTGGCGTCAAGGGCAGCCCAATCGGTGTCGTCGCCACCATGGTCCATCCCGGCCATCGCGTCGGGGGCGGCAGCACCCACACTTTCGCCGGTGATGGTGAGCGTGGCCACCATGCCTGACGAGGCATGGCCCGGAATCTCACACGACACCTCATACACACCGGGCTCGAGGCGTCCGAGGTCGAGGGTGCCGGTTCGTCCAGCGTTGATGTCGGCGCTGATCACGCCGAGCTCCATCACGGCGACATTGTGGACCATCGTGCCCTTGTTCGTGATCGCAAACTGCACATCACCAGCGGGCGCGGTCAGGTTGCCGTTAATCGCGAACTCGACCAATTCGACCTCGAGGGTGGTCGATGGAACAGCCGCCGACGAACCTCCATCGTCGCCGAACGCCAACGCAATGGCGGCAACAGCAACGAACCCGGCGATCACGATCGCGACCAGGCCGAGCAGGAACGCGATGACCAACCCGGGGTTCATCTTCTCATCAGGCGCCTTTGGCACAGGCGGCGGGGCGGTAGCAACAGTCATGTGGACTCCAAGTCGAAATACGGACTCAGTAGTTGTCTCAGATGTGAGCCCATCTATGTAGGGCCCAAAGTCCCTGGTCGTTTGGGCCGGTCTCGCCCAAGGTGGGGGAGCGGCCAACAGAGCCGCACGGAGAAGGGGAGAAGCCATGCCGGCCAGTCATGCGTCATCGTTACGGGGAGCATCACTCGTTCAGGATCCGCCTCGACGCGATGCTGAGCTTGCCCCGCCCCGGGCGCGCAGCGTCGACCGGGTGGTTCTTGCGCTGCTTGACGTCTCCGACGAAGCCGCCGCAGTGGTCGCAGCAGTTGTTCTTGCCGACTGGTTCGGTGCTTCGGTGCAGATCATGACCGACGATCCCGACGCAGTGACCTATTGCGAGCGCTTGACCGCCAACGCCGGTGTTGTGAGCAACCCTGTTGGTGTGCTCCCGACGGTCGACACCATCGATGCGCTGGTGGCCCACCTGCACTCGGTGGCACCCGCATTGTGCGTGGTCGATTCGGCCCGTCAGGCCCTTGCGGTCATGGAGCGCAGCGGTCAACCTACCTTCGTGCCGATTGCCCCTGAGCATGCTCACCGTATGTCGACGGGGCCCCTCGTCGTGCCCATCAACGACGAGAGCGCGGACCTCGACGCGCTCGCTGTTGCTGCCATCTGGGCGAGCGCGCTCGACCTGGCGGTGCTGCTCGTCCAACAGGGCGCGGCCAGCGACCAGGTAATGAACGAACATATGGCTCGACTCCACCAGATGGGTGTGTCGGTCAGCGCTGAGCCCCTGAGTCCGCAGCGGCCACAACTGGTCGACATTGCGTTGGGATGCCAAGCAACTGCCCTCGTCGTCGGAGCACAGTGGTCGGGGTGTCACGATCTTGCCATCGTCGCCGAGGCCGCAGGCCAACCGACCCTACTGGCGCCGAAATTCGACGCTGGGGCGACGTCTCGGCGGGTACCCGTGCAGACGACCGACCGTGTCGCCAGGGACCAAACAGCACCAGGCAGCGCGGTCGGCATGGTCGTCATGTCTGCCGACGAATGTGCGGCCGCTCTCGCAAGCAATAGTTTGGGTCGTCTCGCCTACGTCGAGTCCGGCCATCCCGTGATCGTGCCGGTGAACTACTCGATCCATGAAGGAACGATCATGTTTCGAAGCCTTCCCGGTGGCAAGCTCGACGCAGCCGAACGCAACGACGCGGTCTGCCTCGAAATCGACGGGATCGACGAGGACCGGCGTTGGGGCTGGAGTGTGTTAGCCCAAGGTCGTCTTGAGGTCATCGCCGACCAGTCTGAGCTCCGCAAGGCGTGGGAACACGTGCGTGACCCATGGGTTGACGCCACCGCGTGGCAGTGGCTGCGGCTCGAGCCGCTGTCGCTCACGGGTCGCACCATTGCCCGCCACGCCGACTAGGTTGCCGTGGCGTGGGCGACACACACGGCCAGCCATCGGTAGTCACCTTGACGTTGAACCCTGCACTCGACGTGTCGTCGGCGGTCGACGCGGTGGTGCCGACGCACAAGTTGCGATGTGATCCTCCGACGGCCGAGCCCGGCGGTGGGGGTATCAATGTCGCCCGTGTGTGCCAGCGTTTCGGGGTCTCGGTTGGGTGTGTCACCACCGCTGGGGGACCATCCGGGGCGCGCCTTGTCGAACTGCTCGCGAGCGAGGGACTGAACGCCCACGTGGTCGACATCGACGCCGACACCCGGCAGAGCTTCGCGATCTTTGAATCGTCGACCGGCCAGGAGTTCCGGTTCGTGTTCCCCGGTCCCGCTCTCACCACCAGCGTCGTCGATCGCTGTGTTGAACGGGTCGTCGAACTGGCGGCGCACGCGTCGGTCGTGGTCGTGTCAGGCAGCATCCCCGGTGACGGCGATCTGGGTCTGACCCGGCAGCTCGTCGACCGGCTGCCCCAAGCCAAGGTCGTCGTGGACTCCGCAGGGCCTGCGCTGCGAGACGCCCTGCAATCGGGTTGCTACCTCGCCAAGCCGAGCGCCAGAGAGCTGGCGGTACTCGCTGGGCGGCCGCTACCAACCGAAGCCGATATTGCGGCCGCAGCGGTCGAGATCATGGCCGCGGCCAATCTTGAGCATTTGGTCGTGTCGCTCGGACCCGGAGGCGCCTTCGGCGTGTCGGCCGACGGCAGCACCTTGCGGGTCAGGGCACCTGCTGTGGAAGTGAAGAGCACGGTCGGCGCCGGCGACGCCATGGTCGCCGGCATTTCGATAGCGCTCAGCCGCGGCCACGCCATCGGCGCCGCTGTCGCCAGCGGTGTCGCCTATGGCACGGCCGCGGTGATCACCGCTGGCTCTCAGCTGTGTAGTGCAGCCGACGTCGACCGCCTCGCACCACTGGTGGTGCGAGGCGATCGCTGACAGCTCCGGTAGTGGTTAGAAGGTCACCATGCCGCAGCTCGCCCACTCGGTGGTCTGGTTCGCGGTATAGCCGCGGACCTCGACGAGGACCGGACCTTCGAACGGTGCGTCTCGCCAACCCCAGTCAACCCA
>CAYGMW010000044.1:8643-15716 GCA_964350975.1 uncultured Acidimicrobiales bacterium
CCTCGACGAGGACCGGACCTTCGAACGGTGCGTCTCGCCAACCCCAGTCAACCCACGCTTCGGGGTTGTTCTGGAAGCGGTCGACGATTTGGCCATTGATCTGGACTTCCCACTCCAGGATGGTTTCGCCGTTCGGCTCACCGAACTCAAACGCCGGGCTATTGCCAGTGGCAGCGAGCGCGTCCACCGAGCACGTTGGCACAAGGGTGGCCGGTGGCTCAGGCGTCACCGGTGGCGCTGGTGGTTCGCCATAGGCGACGACGCCGCAGTCGGCCCATTCGGTGGGCTGGCCGTTGACATAGCCGCGCACCTCAATGTGGACGTCGCCACTGGCGGGTGCGTCGCGGTAGAGCCAGTCATAGGTGCCCCAACCGTTGTTACTGATGGTCTCGGTTGCGTTGCCATCGATCCGCACTTCCCACAGCTCGACTACTTCGTTCTCCAAGCTGAAATCGAAGAGTGGCACATTGTTCTGGGCCTCGAACCTGTCTACGAGGCAGGTAGGCACAAGCGCCGGCGGTGCTACGTCAGAGCCGTAGGTGATCATGCCGCAGTCGCCCCATTGTGAGGGGGACATGTCCCTCCAGCTGTAGGCGCGCACCTCGATGTGCACGGTCCCGTTTTCAGGGGCATCTCGATACGACCAATCGAAGCTGCTAAATGGATTGAATCGCAGTTCGTCGACAATGACGCCGTCGACGCGGACTTCCCAGGTGTCGACCTCGGTGCCTTCGAGCCAGAAGTCGAACACTGGCTGGTTGCCTGTCGCGTTCGGGCGATCGACGGTGCACACGGGCGTGAGGTCGTCCATTTCGACATAGACAACGTCTCCGCAGCTGCCCCATTCGGTGGCCTGGCCGTCGACGTAGCCGCGCACGTCGATGCGTACGGTGCCGTTGGCGGGGGCGTTGTGGTAGCGCCAGTCAACCCATGCTTCGGGGTTGTCGGTGAATCGGTCCACGATGACGCCGTCGACGCGGACTTCCCATTCCTGAGCGTCGGTGCCGTTGCTGAGACCGAATTCGAAGACTGGAGTACAGCAAGAGGCGTTGGGCCTGTCTTCCGAACAGGTGGCCACGATCTCAGCCGGTGCTTCTGGTGCTTCTGGTGCTTCTGGTGCTTCTGGAGCTTCTGGAGCTTCTGGAGCTTCTGGTACCTCTGGGGTTGGTTGGTTGTACTCGATGTCTCCGCAGTTGCCCCAGGCGGTGGGCTGGCCGTCGATGTAGCCGCGTACTTCGATGCGTACGGTGCCGTTGGCAGGGGCATTGGCGTAGCGCCAGTCAACCCATGCTTCGGGGTTGTTGGCGAATCGGTCGACGATGTTGCCGTCGACGCGGACTTCCCATTCCTGCGCAGCCGCGCCATTGCTGAGCCCGAAAGTGAACACTGGGACATTGCCAGCGGCGTTGGGCCTGTCGACCGAGCAGGTGGCCACGATCTCAGCTGGTGCTTCGGGCGCTGGCGTTTCTGGGGTCGGTGGGGTCTCGTCGAGTGCTCCAAAGTAGGGGTACGTAGCGACGCCACAGTCTTGCCAGGCTGACGACGTGTTGCCCGAGACAGCTGAGACGGAGTAGGCGACCTGTCCACGCTCAGGCGCTGTAGGGTCCGTGACATAGACGGTGTCGATGCGATCGTCGTGGCCGATCCGCGGCAAGGCGAGGCCGTTGGCCCGCACGATGTAGTACTCGGCTCCGGGGACCTGGCCGAAGGAAATCACCGGCCGATTGCCCGAGGCGTTCGGGTGATCTACGCCGCACACGGGCGATGACAGTTCAACGACCGATCCCGAAACGGTGCACCGGTTGTAGCCGGAGCGGCCCGCGTCATTGATCGACCGTACGTAGTAGTCGGCCGGGTCGTTCTGGCCGCGCATGTGGGTGTAGCCCGTGTCTTTGGTCCGTCCGAGCCACGCGCCTCCTGCCTTCACGGCGTAGACGCTGGCTCCTTCCACAGCGGACCAGGTGATCGTGGCTTGGGTTGGAGTGATCGTGACTGCACACACGGGGGCTGACGGTACGTTCGCGTCCGGGGAGGTCTCTTGAGCTCCCGCGGGTGCGGCCGTAGCCATCAGGCTGGTGATGAACAGCGTTGCTATCGCAACAGTTGCGGCACGCAACAGGTGTCGTTTCATCTGTTTCTACCTTTTTAGGGTGATTGGTGTGCCGCACCTACCGAGCGTGCAACCTAGAAGAAATCACTCAAGGTGGTCAAGTACTACTCTCGGCGTCGTCTCCAGTCTTGGGACCAAGGACCCTGTCGAGTTGCGACCGCGACAGTGTCTGATGTCCCTATGGTCCAATTCGAGCTCGCGCCCCAGGTCGCTGAAACCCACATCTCGACGGTGATGTTTGTCGGCGACCGCGCCTACAAGCTGCTGAAGCCGGTCGCGACGAGCTTCTTGGATCACTCCACAACAGCTCTTCGACTCGGCGCCATCGATCTCGAACTCGAGCTGAACCGCCGGCTGGCCCCCGACGTGTACCTCGGCACGGCCGACGTTGTCGAAGGTGGCGAGCTCGTCGACCGCTTCTTGGTGATGCAGCGTCTGCCGAACGACCGGCGGTTGTCGGCGCTGGTCGACACCGACGGCTTCGCCGACGCCGTTCGATCCGTGGCCAGAGCGATCGCGGTGTTCCACGCTCAGCAGCCGCCCATGGTCGATACCAACTCCATCGCCGGCCGCGAGGCCGTGGCGGCAAACTGGGCCGACAATATGGCCGACGTTGCCCAGGTGAGCGGCCAGGTCATCGACCCAGCCGACATCGAACGGGTTCGGGTGCTCGTGGCCGCCTTCGTTGACCATCGCGGGGTGCTGTTTGACGAGCGGATCGAGGGCGGGTTCGTGCGTGATGGTCACGGCGACCTCACCGCCGAGGACACCTTTGTCCTCGACGATGGTCCACGGCTGATCGACTGCCTGGCCTTTGACACGAACCTGCGGGTCTGCGACGTCTTGCTCGACGTGGCCTTCCTGGCCATGGACCTCGACCGCCTCGCAGGCCCGGAGATGTCGCGGAGATTCTTGGCCTGGTACTGCGAGTTCACCAACGAGCACCATCCGTCTGCACTCGCGCATCACTATGTGGCCTACCGGGCCCATGTTCGGGCCAAGGTCGCCGCGATCCGGTATCTCCAAGGTGACCGGGCGCAGGCCGCCGTGGCCAGGGCGTATCACGATCTGTGTCTTCGGCATCTGGAGCGGGCTGCACCCACGGTGCTGCTGATTGGTGGGTCGCCAGGCACGGGCAAGACGACGCTGGCGCACGCGCTGGGTGACCGGCTGGGGTATCTGGTGCTGTCGAGCGATGAGCTACGCAAGGATCTCGCGGGCCGGGGCCACCACGAACATGACGTGGTGGCCGTCGACGACGGCATCTACAGCGAGGCCAGTACCGACGCGACCTATCGGACCTTGCTCGAACACGCGGACGCGGTGCTGCAACGAGCCCACTCGGTTGTGCTCGACGCCTCCTGGCACGACGACACCAGACGAGCCGAAGCTCGGGCGTTGGCCCAACGTCTTGGCGCCCGTGTGGTGGAGGTCGAATGTGTCGTGGCGGCCGAGGTGGCCAAGACCCGCATTGCTGAGCGCCTCGACGCGGGCGTCGACGCATCCGACGCGCTGCCCGCTATGGTCGACCTGCTCAGGAGCCGGTTTGTTGCGTGGCCCACCGCACACCGGGTCGACACATCGCATGGGCTGAGCCACACCGTCGAATCGGTGTTGAGGGATGCGCCGCTATGAACCAGTTGATCCAGATCGATCGGCTGGCCGGAGTTGCGATGCCATCGAGCACCGCGGCCGACATCGCCGAGGCCTTGGCCCAGTCGTTGCCCGACTCGGCCGACATTGTGGTGCCCATCGCGAACGGCGAACCAGTTCATCTGCTCAATGAGCTCGAGGCCAGGGCCGGCCAGCTGACGAACGTCAGGCTCCATCAGATGCACGCGTTACGGGACCGGCCATACCTGCACGGCGCCTATCAGGGCCACCTCGAGCATGTGTCGTGGTTCTTGTCGCACGTCACCCGTCCCGCGTTTGCAGAAGGCGGATGTCATTTTGCGCCGGCCAACTTCAGCGAGGTCCCGAAGTTCTTGATGGACAAAAACCCCGCGGTGGTGCTGGCGGCCGCGAGTGCCCCGGACCGGTCGGGATACTTCAGCCTGGGCGTCAGCGCCGACTACGCCGCCGCCATGATTGGTCGGGTGCCGTTCGTGCTCGAAGTGAACCCTCAGATGCCCCGCACCTATGGCACGAACCGGCTCCACGTCAGCCAGGTCGCGGCGTGGTTCGAAGCCGACACCGACCTCGTCGAGGTGCCGCAGCCAACACCAGGCCCGCAGGACCAACGGATCGCCGAACTCGTAGCCGACCGCATCAGCGACGGCGCAACACTCCAGCTCGGGATTGGGTCGATCCCAGCAGCGGTTGCCACCTACCTCAAGGACCACCGCAATCTCGGGGTGCACACCGAGCTGTTGTCTGACCCGGTGGTCGACCTCGTCGAAGCCGGCGCAGTGACCGGCATCAATAAGCGCAGCTACCGGGGCCGCATCGTGTGCACGTTCGCCCTCGGTAGCCGCCGTTTGTATGACTTCTGTGACCGCAACGACGCGGTCGTGTTCTTGTCAGTCGACGAGGTAAATGACCCTCGCAATATTGGTCGCGAGCCACATTTTGTGTCGATCAACGGCACCTTCGAGGTCGACCTGTTCGGGCAATGCGCGTCAGAAACGCTGGGCACCCAGTACTGGTCGGGCAGCGGCGGTCAGGCCGACTTTGCGCGCGGTGCGCAGTACTCGGCGGGTGGCGACGGATTCGTGGTGCTGAGGTCGACGACCGCTGGTGGGCAGATCAGCCGCATCACCCCGTCGCTCAAGAGGGGCGCCGTGGTCACCACGATGAAGAACACGGTCGACAATGTGGTGACCGAACATGGCGTGGCTGAGCTACGAGGCAAAACCCTCGCGGAACGGGCCGCGGCTCTGATCGCAGTTGCGGCACCGCAGCACCGCGAGTGGCTGACGCAGCATGCCCACGAGATGGGACTGATGGGTCGCGGAATCCACCGCTAGAGGCCAGCAATGAACGCATCGAGGGCCGCGTTTACAGCATCAGGGGCCTCTTGTTGCACCCAGTGGCCAACGCCGTCGACGATGGTTGATCCTCGAAAGTCAGCACAAGCTGCCGGTGCCACCTCGAACATGTCCATTCCGGGAACAAAGTGTCGGACAATGTCCTGAGCGCCAGCGATGAAACACGCCGGTTGGCCGATGGTCGGCTCGCCGAGCCGGTACAGCTCCTCGCCGTCGAGACCTTGGGCCCGGTACCGATTGAACGGGCCGCGCATTCCGCCCGCGGCCAGGGCCTCAATGGTGGGCAACAGTTCAGACGGCGCCATCCATGCCGGAGCCGGATCGGGATCGACCAGGCCATCCAGGAACGCATGGTCGGCCGGCCGCTCCGCGAGCCACAGGTCGTTCGACGACTCTCCGCCGGCGGCGTAGTACGTCTTGCGGATAGCGGCGGCAAGGTCGGCTTCGAACGCGGCCTCTGCCACACCTGGGACTTGGAAGTACTTCATGTAGAAGAACTTGTCCGGATACAGCAGATCCCACAGGTCCATGGGATTGCCCTGTGACGCAGGCGTGTAGGGCACGCTCATGCCCACGACAGCGCGGACCACGTCGGGATACAAACGTGCCGTGTGCCAGGCAATCGGGGCGCCCCAGTCGTGGCCCAAGACAATGGCGGGCGAGTTCGGCGACAACGCGCGGATCACCGCCGCAGCGTCGCCCGCCAGTTCGGTGATGCGGTAGGCGGCAATCTCGTCCGGTTTCGACGAACCGCCATATCCCCGGACGTCCATGGCTGCCACCCGAAAACCGCGTGCAGAAAGGTGCCGCATCTGATGTCGCCACGACCACCACGTTTCGGGCCAGCCGTGGATGCAAACAATGAGCGGATCGTTCGGATTGCCAGCACTGGCGACGTGCAGATTGATCGGCCCGTGGTCGTCGCTGGTGTGGCTGACGGAAACATGGTCGAACTCTGCAGCAGTCACAGCTACGGATCCTGCCACAGCCAGACCCAGTCGAACAGGGCCAGTCGAGCCGAGTCAGCCAAAGAGGGTGAACAGTGCGAGCACGAACGCGGTGCCCGTGAATGCGACCGTCATCAGGCCAACCGCGGCGGCCGCTCGAGGGTGCACCACGCCATCGCCTTGGCGAAGTGGGGCATGCAAGGCGTCGTAATGTTTTCCAGCCCACACCAGAACGGTTGCTCCGGCGAGGGTTTGGAGCACGCCGATGAAGGCAATCGGCCACACCTTTTCGATAGCGGCATAGCGGGCGAGCAGCACACCCATCACGATCGTGGCAATCGACGTGCGTTCCCACGCCAAGGCGGTGCGTTCGTGCTGGAGCCCGCCGTCGATCACGGTGTCCCACGTCCGAACTCGTGGGCTGCGAAACGGTCGTCCAGCGCGGGCTGTGCCGGGCGGTTTCACAGTTCGCCGAGCACGAACAACAGTGCCGCCGCCACGGACAACACTGCGGTTCCCATGGCCAGATAGAGGGGCAGGCGCGACACTGGCAAGGGTTGGTCGAGACGCATCGAACGCTCGTTGGCCATCCAACGGCGATACGACGTTGCCGCGGTCAACAAGCTCAGCCCGAGCAGCATCAGACCCAGAATTTCCTGGCCGTAGAAGTTGTCGATGACGGCGATCGCGCCGAGACCGCCTGCGGCCAGCGCCAACGCCGTGCGAATCCAGGCCAAAAAGGTGCGCTCGTTCGCGAGGGTGAACCGGTAATCGGGGTCGGTTCCGACGCTGCGAGGGTCGAGTCTGTTGATGCGAGATTTCACGAGGGGCTCCGGAGACGATGCAACAAACTGCAGATGGACACTGTGTCACCTTCCGGCAGGTGGCGCGCGAACGTCGGGGGTACAGGGTCGCATTGGTAGCCGTAGCGTCGTAGCGTGCGATGCCGATGACTGAGCAATTTGTCCCCACCGCCGATGAGCTGATTGCTCACAACGCCGAATTCGCGGCTCGGTTCCACGACTCTGA
>CAYGMW010000045.1:0-7007 GCA_964350975.1 uncultured Acidimicrobiales bacterium
GAAGGAGCCAGTGCGACCCAAACCAGACTCGAGCTCAACATCGAGCGAGCGCCGAAACGTCGCCAGCGTTGGTTGGGCCTCGACGGCCCCGAGACCAGCGAGCCGGTCGAGTGCGGCGGCGACTCGGTCAGCGGCCTCGACCTCGGCTGATGGCCAGTCCTCATCTGGTGGCCCGAGATAACGATCGATCAGGCCCCGAGCCCACGCACACTTGTCGGCCCAACTCGATGGCACCGCTGATGGTGCCGTTCGTTCGACGAGTTCGTCGACAAACAAGGACAACTCGGCCGCAGACCGGGCGGTGCGTTCGGCTTGGCGGCGACGGTGTTGCCTCTCTGGCCGGTCGTCGTGCTCGTCGACGCCAGCTAGGTCGTCCTCGGCATCGATGCGGACCCGGAGCAGGCGGCGCGACCATTCCTCGTGGGAGCGCGTGACGCCTGCTCGTCGGCTCAGACGCTCCCATTCAGTTGTGGGCGTCAGCCCCGGGCGACCAGGCAGCTGGCGAATGGGGGCCGACGACAGCACCGACATCACGTCGGCCCTGCTGTAGCGGTTGTCGCCGAGCGCCAATAGCGCCTTGAGGGTGCGCCCAACAACGCTGTGTCCGAGCTGTTGAACAGCAGCACCGTTGTGAGGAATGGCAGCCGCTTCGAGTTGTTCGGCCAGCAGCCGTGCATAGGGCTCATCAGAGGCATGAACGATGGCCATCTGCTCGAGCGGATCGCCTTCGACGAGGGCGTCGAGCACATGGCGGATCACGGTGCGAACCTCGTCGTCGGCGTCGGACACCGACACGATCCGGGTGCCCGTCGGAGGGGTGATCGGCCGATCGGGAAGGCTGACGCCCAGTTGCGAGCACAACCTTCGAGCAGAGGCATCGGCGCGATGGTCACCGGTGACGCCGACAACGACCACCACTTCGGTGTGGGCCGAGGCCGACGTCAGCATCTGGGTAGCCGCTGCGGACACAACCTTTGGCAGATACACAATGATGCGACCCCGACGCGTGATCTGTTCGGGCTGGGTGCTGATGATCTGTGACGCTTCGGCGAAGAGATCGAATTCGTCGTACCAGGCCTCAGCGAGCAATGAGGTCGTCTGGCGATGAATTCGTACGACTTCGGCGGCCCGATCGGATTGGGCGGCCAGCACGTCAAGCTGAGACGGGTTGAGATCGCGCAGCTCTCGGTGGACCCGCAAGAGTTGGCGTTCGGTGCTCGGATGATCGCGCACTGGCTCGAACATCGAGCCGCCAGCACCCAACACCTGGCGGATTGCGGCCGCAACCACCGGGTTTGAGACCGGACGACGTTGTTGGGCGGCCAATATGGGGGCCGCAATCAGCTCGGCGAGCCGATAGGTCGTCACGAGGTCGATACCGGTGATGCCGATACCAACACTCGTGATCTGTTGGCGAGCAAGGGTGCGTCGTACTGACACCCCGACATAGTTCGAGGCAACCATGACGGTGACGGGAGCCAAAGGGTCGTCGTGTTTTGCTTCTGCCACCAAGCGGCGCAGCACCGCCCCGGCTGGGCGCCCAAATTCGGTAGCAACAACACGCATGTTCACAGCTCAAGAACCTATGCGGCCGCTGTGACACTGGCAGCGATGGGGTCGGTCGCATGGCAGACTCATCGCCGCAAAAGGAGCAGGCACATGAGTCGAACAATCGAATCGGTCGCAGTCATCGGGTGCGGGACCATGGGTGCCGGAATTGCGGCAGCAAGCGCCGCCGCGGGATGCCGGGTACTGATGCTCGACGTCACCGCCGAGGCGGTCGAGCGGGCCTTGCAGGGCGTCGACGACGAGCACCGGCATCTCGTCACGACGGGCACCATCGCCGACGATCTCGCAAAGATCGCCGACTACGACTGGATCTGCGAAGCCATCATCGAAGACCTCGACACCAAGCGAGAGCTGTTCGAGCGGGTCGAGCCGCTGCGCCGAGACGGATCCGTCATCAGCTCGAACACCTCAGGAATACCGCTGGCCGACATCGCCGCTGGTATGCCCGAGCGGTTCCAGCGCGATGTGGCGATCACCCACTTCTTCAATCCCGTGCGGGTGATGCGGCTGTTCGAGCTGGTTCCCGGCGCTGACACCACCAACGATGTGGTCGAGGCCTTTGCGTCCTTTGGCGCCAACGAACTTGGCAAGGGTGTCGTTCACGCCAAGGACACCGTCAACTTCATCGGCAACCGCATTGGCTGCTACTTCATGTTGTCTGGCTTGCACCTGGCCGAAGCGTTCCTTGGCGAGTCGATGACGCAGGAAACGGTCGACGCGGTCCTCGGTAAGCCGATCGGGTTGCCTCCGACTGGCCTGTACGGGCTGATCGATCTCATCGGTCTCGACGTGATGTATCTGGTGGGCAAGAACCTCGAGATCAATCTTCCGGACGACGATGCCGGCCGTGGTTATACGGCGTTTCCCGATCCGGTGCAGGCAATGTACGACCGCGGTCAACTTGGCCGAAAGAGTGGCGGCGGGTTCGCGAAGATGACCAAGCTCGACGATGGATCGCGCCACAAGGAGACCTTCGATCTGACCACGAGCCAGTGGCGCGATGCTGCCGAACCAGACCTCGACGGGGTCCCCGGGGATCTTGGCGAGGTGATGTTCGCCGATTCGGCGGCCGGACGGTTGGCATGGGCCATCTTTGGCGGAACCCTGCGTTATGCGGCCGATCTCGTGCCCGAGATCGCCGATGACATCGTGAACGTCGACAATGCCATTCGATGGGGTTTCAACTGGGCCCATGGCCCGTTCGAAACCCTCGATGTCGTCGGGCTCGGCCGAGTCATCGCCAAGATCGAAGCCGAAGGCGCACCGCTGCCCAGGATGCTCCAAGTCGCCAAGGACGCAGGGGCGGCGAGCTTCTATCGCGACTCAGCTGAGGGTCGGCTGTATCTCGGTGTGGACGGCAACTGGCATCTGGTGTCCTGACGATTTGCCGTCTTTGATCCAGCTGTGTGATCCGGTTCACAGACGCAGCGTCGCTGAGTTGCTGTACTCAGTAGTGGCAGCGGGTGTCAAGAACCCACTGCCGCTCGATGAGGGGCTGGCGCACCATCGGTGGAGTGCCGGCGCGGGTTGTGGTTGCTTGTGGACAGGTCGATTTGGGAGCTTGTTCACTGGCAGCGACGACCCACCGCACCGAGATATCCACCTGACTCCCGGCGGCCGGAAGCGCAACCCTCCAAGGACGCAACGGTCGCCGGGGTCAGCCCGGGTTTGCTAGTCGCTGCGACCGTACGGCCTTCGGCTGGCCCCAAGTCGTAGCGCCCTCAGGCAGATGATGTCGTGGGCGATGGTCGCGGCCGCGATTGCGGTGATCTCGGCGTTGTCGTAGGCCGGTGCAACCTCGACCACGTCAGCGCCAACCAGATTGAGCCGATCCAGAGACCGAACCGCTTCGAGTGCCTGGGCCGAGGTGAGCCCGCCAGCGACCGGTGTGCCGGTTCCGGGGGCGTAGGCCGGGTCGAGGCAATCGATGTCGAACGTGAGGTACGCGGCCCGGTCGCCGACCACCTCTCGCACGACCTCCGTGGCCGTAGCCACCCCATGGCGGTGCACCCATGGCGCCGTCAAGATGGTGAACCCGTGGTCGGTGCTGTTGGGAGTGCGCAGTCCGATCTGAACCGACGTTGCGGGGTCGATGATGCCTTCGCGGGCGGCTCGCAGAAACATCGAGCCGTGGTCGAGACGCTCGCCGTCGTCGGGCCAGGTGTCGCAGTGGGCATCGAAGTGCACCAGCGACAGTGGCCCAAACTTCTCAGCGTGAGCCCGCAAGAGCGGATACGTCACGAAGTGATCCCCACCGAGAGACAACATGAACGTGTCGTGGGTCAAGATCTCGCGGGCGTGGGCTTCGATTCGTTCGACGGCTTGGGCGGGGTACCCGTAGTCGATGAAGCAGTCGCCGTAGTCGGCGATGCTCAACACCTCGAAGGGGTCGAACCCGAACCCGAACCCGGGCAGTTCGGCAATGCCGGTCGACCCTTCCCGTATGGCCCGAGGTCCAAATCGCGCACCAGGTCGGCCCGAGGTCGCCATGTCGAAGGGGATACCCGTCACGACGACGTCGGCGTTGGCGATGTCGCGAGTGTACGTGCGTCGTAGGAACGACACCGCGCCCGCGTACGGAGACTCGGCACCTGAACCCTTGAGACCCACACGACGAAAAGCTTGGTCGCCCTCGATGTGGCCGCCTGTGGCCTGGCGGTCTTGGGTGGGCTCGGTCATCGAGGGTGGCGGGTCATCGAACGCCCCAGTCGAAGGTTTGTTTACTGACCCCGAGATAGGTCAGAACCTCGACGGTGCCGATGCCCGGCGAGGTGCGAATCTCATCGATCAAGTCAAGGAACGCGTCGGCGTCGTTGATGAGCACCTCGACGATGATGTCGTAACGGCCAGTGGTCATCACGACATACACCGCCGAGGGGTAGCGGCCCAACATCTCAGCTGTTGATCGGGCGTCGGCAGTGATGGTGATACCAAGCATTGCCTGATAGCCCAAGCCGATGGTTTTCGGATCGGTGACCGCGACGATGTCGATGACACCACGTTCGGTCAGCCGGTTGACGCGCTGGCGAGCAGCGGCATCGGACAGGCCCACCAGCTGACCGAGTTGTGAGTAAGGCATGCGCCCATCGGTCTGCAGGTGGGTGACGATCTTTCGATCGATGTCATCTATCAATCTGGGTTGTACTCCGGGTTATGCCACACGATCAGAGCTGCATGGCCGTCGACTGCTGGATCGTCGATGTAGTCATGCAAGGCACATGGTGAGACAAAACCCTGATGAAGCTGGAACGACAATGTTGGATCGTAGAGGCGACCGGCGGTCACTTCCACGATGTAGTCGTCAGCTGACATCTCGTGCTTGTGGTCGGCGTAACCGGGAATGACCCCGCCGGCCACGATGCCAGCAAGATTCATCTTGCGGCAGACGTCCTTACGCAGGCCGTACAGCTCCTTACCGATACCGCGGCGGCGGTATTCGGGACGCACAACGATGTCGGTTCCGTAGTACCAAAGACCGTTGTCGTCATGACCGCTGCTGTCGTCGCCAACAATGTCGTGGATGGTGTGCTGCGGATGGTCGAAGTCGAAGTTCAGACGCAATCCGAGACCAGCGGCGACCAGGTTGTCACCGTCGAATCCTACGTAGCAACCGGCCGAAAAATCTTTAGCGAGCCGGCTGAAGTCGTTGGCTTTGTAGAGGCTGTCAGGGTCAGCTGTAGGGAATGAGACGTGCTCGAGCTGCTCGAGTTCGGTGGCCCAGTCGGATCGGAGGTGGACGTAACGCAATCCAGAAGTTGGGCCGGTGATTGCGTCGTCGGTGGCTAGGCCGGCGGAGTCAGACATGACTGCTCTTTCGTTGATGGTTGAGTGTTTTTCGCGTGGGCGAGTTGTGTCACTTCGAAGGAGTGTACTGATTTCGAAGTGATTTGGCTAGAGGGCATCGAAATTCGAATCGCTACGACCGCGAGCGTTGCCCAAATCGTCGTGGCGCAATACGGTGACAACTCATGTCCCTTGTGAGTGATGCCGCCACCAACGCGCTCTGGATCGATCGCCTCCCGAACGCGCCGATCGGCCGCGACGCGTTGCCCGGCGATCTCGACGTCGATGTGGCGATTGTGGGTGGAGGATTCAGTGGTCTGTGGACCGCGTACTACCTCAAGCGCCACGACCCCACCTTGCAGATTGCGGTGCTCGAACGGCACTACTGCGGCTATGGAGCGTCGGGTCGAAACGGCGGTTGGGCCGTCGGCGAGATCGCCGGATCGTTCGCCAAGTATGCGAAGCGGTCGTCGGCGGCCGAAGCAATGAGGCTGAGTCGGGCCGCCTTCGACGCTGTTGACGAGATCGATCGGGTGGCAACAGCCGAAGGCATCGACTGCGACTACGCCAAGGGCGGAACAATCTATGTCGCTCGTAATGCCCCCCAGGCCAAGCGCCAGGTCGAGCACATTGCCGAGCTGAGGGAGATGGGCTACTCCGAGGACGAGTATCGGTACCTCGGCGCGGACGAAGCCCGCACGTACCTCAACGCCTCCAAGGTCCATTCGGGCATCGTGTTCACCCCATCGGCGGTCGTCGATCCAGCCAAGCTCGTCATCGGGCTCGCGGAGGTGGTCGAAGCAGCTGGTGTCAGCATCTATGAGGGCACAACGGTGGCCCGCATCGACGGCCGCAGCGTCTACACCGACCTTGGGACGGTGACTGCCCGACATGTCGTGAGGGCAACGGAGGCCTATACCCGCGACCTCGATGGCGAACGGCGCACCCTCCTGCCGGTCTACTCGCTCATGGTCGCTACCGAACCGTTGGCCGATGAGGTCTTCGAAGAGATTGGCTTGCACCAGCGCTCAAGCTTCGCGGACGACCGCCACATGGTCATCTATGGTCAGCGAACGGCCGACAACCGTCTTGCCTTTGGCGGACGAGGTGTTCCGTACCTGTTCGGATCGAAGATCAGCCGGGCCGCAGAAGAACGTTTGCCGTCGCATGAACTCATCGCGGAAACCTTGGTCGAACTCTTGCCTGTACTCAAGGGCGCCACGTTCACCCATCGCTGGGGTGGCGTGCTGGGAATACCTCGCAACTGGGTGCCGGGCTTGACCTATGACCCGGCAACAGGGTCCGGTGTGCTGGGCGGCTACGTCGGCGAAGGAGTCGCGGCCGCAAACCTTGCTGGGCGCACCATGGCCGAGCTGATCACTGGTCAAGACACCGAGCGGGTCACCCTGCCGTGGGTCGGAGCGACCGCGCGGCGCTGGGAGCCCGAACCGTTGCGTTGGCTTGGGGTCAGGGCTAGTCGTCGAATACTGGTCGGAGCTGATGCCATGGAAGAACGCTCCGACAAGGAAGCACGCGTCGCTTTCAAGATTTCGAGATTTCTGCGCGGTGCCTAGCTCGATCTGAGAGCATCACCCTGAATCCATCACCCTGAACCCATCAACCCGATGAATCGTGACCTGAAATGAACGCTGAAC
>CAYGMW010000045.1:7107-15689 GCA_964350975.1 uncultured Acidimicrobiales bacterium
CCATCACCCTGAACCCATCAACCCGATGAATCGTGACCTGAAATGAACGCTGAACTGCTCGCCCGCTACCGGAACTCCCTGCCGTCGTTCCTCAAGCCGTACTACGCCGAACCGATCGAGATCGATCGAGGCGAGGGCAGCTGGGTCTTCGACAACGACGGCAACCGGTATCTCGACTTCTTCGGTGGCGTGCTCACCACGATGATCGGGCACAACAATCCTGACGTCACCGCCGCCGTGCAAGCACAGGCCGCCAAGGTCATGCACACCTCGACGCTGTACCTCAGCGAGCCCATGATTGAGCTGGCCGAAAAGATTGCGGCGCTGTCGGGCATCCCAGACGCTCGGGTGTTCCTGACCCCGTCGGGTACCGAAGCCAATGACACCGCGATCTTGTTGGCCACGTCGTATCGCAAGAGCAATCAGATTCTGGCAATGCGGAACAGCTACCACGGTCGTTCGTTCACGACCCAGGCCATCACGTCGCATTCGTCGTGGTCGTCGACGTCGCTGTCGGGTCTCCAGGTGACCTTCGTGCAGGGCCCGTATTCGCTCCGCAGCCCGTTCCGCGGCCTCGACCCCGAGGCCTACACCGCGGCGTGTGTGAACGACCTGGCTCAGCTGGTCGATATGACGTCGGCTGGTGATGTTGCGGCCATGATCGCCGAGCCGATCCAAGGCGTCGGTGGCTTCGCGACCCCTCCTGACGGCTTCTTTGGTGAGATGAAAAAGGAGCTCGACAACCGGGGCATCTTGTTCATCTCCGACGAGGTCCAGACCGGTTGGGGTCGCACTGGCGAGCATTTCTGGGGTTATCAGGCCCACGGGATCGTGCCGGACATGCTCACCTTCGCCAAGGGTGTGGGCAATGGCATCACGTTGGCGGGCATTGTTGCTCGCGCTGAGATTTTCGACACGATCAATGTGCTGAACTTCTCGACCTTTGGTGGCAATCCGCTGTCGGCTGCTGCAGGCAACGCAACCATCGACCATGTACTTGCTCACGACTTGCAGGGCAACGCGCTCGTGATGGGCGACCGCTTCAGGGCTGGTCTTGACGACATTGCCTCGCGTCACGATTGGATCGGCGAGGTGCGAGGCAAGGGTCTCATGCAGGCGCTCGAGCTGGTCCAGTCCGGAACACTCGAACCAGCCACGGATCGAACGGTTGCCTTCCATGAGGCGTGCAAGACCGCGGGGTTGTTAGTGGGCAAGGGCGGCTTGTATGGCAACGTCATTCGTATGACGCCGATGCTCAACGTCACCGCCGACGAGATCGATGAGGGAATCGGTGCCCTCCGAGCCGCGGCGATCGCTGTCGACTGACGCCAACTTGGCCCGCGTTGTGGCAATGCGCGGCGCCCGGGGTTTTGTTGACGGTCTCGCGAGCGTCATCTTGGCCACCCACCTGACCGACCTCGGGCTCTCGACCACTCGTATTGGTCTGGTCGTGACCGCAATGATGATTGGTTCGGCAGGTCTGACCCTGCTCGTTGGCTGGAGCGGAGCGGCTCATCAGCGCCGGTCAGTGCTGCTCGCAGCCTCAGTGTTGATGATCACCACGGGAGCCGGATTCGCTGTTCTGTCCTCGTTCGGGCTGTTGATGGTGCTGGCCTTCGTGGGCACGCTCAACCCGTCAAGCGGCGACGTCAGCGTGTTCTTGCCCACCGAACAAGCCTTGATTCCACAGCTCGCGTCGCGGGTCAGCCGCACCCGGACCTTTGCCCGATATGCCTTGGCTGGTTCGGTTGGTGGGACTCTCGGCGCCCTTGCGGCCGGAGTTCCGAGCCGTCTCGGCGACGCGTTGGGGATGGCTGCGACCGATGCCAACCGGTTGGCCTTCGTGGCCTACGGCTTGGTTGGGGTTCTCGGCGTGGTGCTGTACCGCGGCCTCAGCGTCGACATCGAACAGGTCGCCTCCGAACGGGTTCGTCTTGGCGAAGCTCGGCCCGCAGTGTTGAGGTTGGCTGCGCTGTTCAGCCTCGATTCCTTCGCCAGCGGTTTTGCTGTTCAGTCCATGCTGGCCCTGTGGCTCTTCCTTCGTTTCGACTTCTCGACGACCACGCTCGGTTTCGTGTTCTTCTGGACTGGGCTCATGGCGTCGGCGTCGTTGCCCTTGGCCGCCCGACTGTCGGACCGTTTCGGGATGATCAACACGATGGTGTTCACCCATATCCCGGCCAACTGCCTGCTGATCGGGGCTGCCTTTGCCCCGAACGCAACGGTGGCGGTTGGTCTGCTGGTCGCCCGGGGTCTTTTTGCCGCGATGGATGTTCCGGCTCGCACCTCGTTCGTGATGTCGGTCGTGTCAGCTGAACAACGAGCTGCGGCCGCTGCGTTCACCAATGTGCCCAGAAGTTTGGCCGCGGCTGTTGGGCCGACATTTGCTGGCGCGATGTTGTCGAGGTCGACCTTTGGCTGGCCCCTGGTGGTGGCTGGCACCCTGAAGATCGCGTACGACCTGACCTTGTGGCGTCAGTTTGGCGCTACGGAAGCAAGCCTGAGCTGAGCCCCGTTTCGGTTGCGACGTGGTGCTGCGCGTAGGGTGCGCATCATGATTCGTGAGCTTGAGATTTCCCGAGATATCGCAGCAACGCCGGCCGCGGTGTTTGCCGTCATCACCGATGTGACTCGCACGGGCGAATGGTCCGACGAGTGCACCGCGTGCGAGTGGATCGGCGGCGCAACTGGCCCCGCGATCGGCGCCGAGTTCGACGGTCACAACTCCAACAACGGCAATCAGTGGACTACCCAAGGCAAGGTGGTGGAGTTGGTCGACAACGAACGGTTCGTCTTCCACGCCACGTCGCGAGGCTTCCACTTCGCTACCTGGGGATACTCGATTGAACCGACCGACGCCGGCTGCCGGCTGACCCAGTTCTGGGAAGACCTTCGCCCAGAAGCCGCTCTCGCGGCCAGCAAGTCGATCTCCGGTGTTGAGGATCGGGCCGAGTTCAACCGACAGAACATGACCAACACGCTCGATCGCATCGCGGCGATCGTCGAGGGCTGAGTCATGGCTCGCACGATCGATACCGGCACTGAGCATCTGTTTGCCGAGGTGGGCGACGACGGCGTCGGGGTCATCACGCTCAACCGGCCCGAGGCTCGAAACGCTCTCTCGGGCGAGATGTTGCAGGCGATGCAGCTTGCGTTGGCCGACTTCGAAGTCGCTCCCGACGTCCGCTGCGTTGTTGTGACCGGCACCGGCGGCGCGTTTTGTGCGGGCGGCGACGTCAAGGGTTTCGCCGCCGGCGGAGCCACTGACGCTCGCCGGGTGTCACTCGACGAACGTATCCACAACCAGCGGCTGTCGCAGAGGGCAACATCGGGCGCCCTGTTCACTATGCCGAAGCCGACGATCGCGGCGATTCCTGGCCCGTTCGCCGGGGCTGGCATGTCGATGGCGTTGGCCTGCGACATGAGGGTCGCGGTCGACACCGCCATCATGGTGACGGCTTTCGCCCGAGTTGGATTCTCTGGCGACTACGGCGGCACCTGGTTCTTGACCCAGTTGGTCGGGCCCGCGATGGCCAAGGAGTTGTACTACCTGTCGCCGCGGCTCGGAATGGACAAAGCCCTCGAGTTGGGCCTTGTCAACCGGGTCACCACCGTCGAGGACTTCGAGCCGACATGGCGAGAGCTCGCGGCCCGTCTGGCTGCGGGCCCAACCATTGCGTATCGGTACATGAAGGAAAACATCAATCGAGCTGTCGGTGGCGAGCTGCGCGACTGCATGGATCTCGAGGTCACCCACCACACCCATTGCGGCGGCACCGAGGACCATCTCGAAGCGTCGAAGGCCTTTGTGGCCAAGCGAGAGCCGGTCTTCAACGGCCGCTGACCGCGGCGAGGATCGCCGCCCTCACGGCCCGGGGGTTCTCGAACATCATCGTGTGGCCCGTGCCGGCGAGTTCGACAGTGGTCGCACCGGCGATGAGCGATGCCATTGTGCGGCCGCTGGCCGGTGGGGTCATCCGGTCGCCGAGGCCGATGACCACGGTGGTTGGCGTTGTGAGCCCAGCGGCGGTTGCCGCCGCATCGCCGTAGGACGCGCACGCAGCAAGATCGGTGGCCAACACTCCAGGAGCTGAGCGTTCGACTAAGGCTTGAGCGCCGCCGGTCATCCACATCCCCGGGGTGGGGTTGAGTCCTGTGCGGGCCGGATTGTCGTGGCCCCAACCGGCCATGAGCGCTGCCGCTGTGGGAAGGTCCTCGGTGGCGCAGCGCAGCAGTTCTGGATGCACGGGCATGGCCGTCGCAGTGCCCATCAGCACGAGGGCGTTCACGAGTTCGGGTCGTCGGGCGGCTGCTTCGATGGCGATGAAGGTGCCCATCGAGTGGCCAACAACAGTGGCCGAACCCCAGCCGACAGCGTCGATGAAGTCGCACAACCAGGTGGCCATGGCGCCGATCGAGTCGAGAGCGGGGCCCTCGCTCGACCCGTGGCCCGGAAGGTCGACCGCGATTGCCCGGATATTGCGATACGCCAAATAGCGAGTCTGGAGCTGCCAGACCGTCGAGTCCATACCCGCTCCGTGCACCAAGATGACAACGGGTGTGTTGTGGCCGGCGTCGGGGGCTGTGATGTCGACGCCGCCGGTGGATGCGTGGACGTGCTTGCCCGCTACCTCGATGATCATCGCTGGCTCGCCTTCAGGGCCTGCAACAGGTCAGCAATGATGTCCGAGGGGTCTTCGAGACCAATCGATACCCGGATCAGGTCCTCGCTGATACCTGATCGTTCGAGTTCGGCGGTGCTCAGCTGGCCGTGGGTCGTGCTTCCTGGATGGATGACCAGGGTGCGAGCGTCTCCGACGTTTGCGACATGTGATGCCAGCTGGACGGCTTCGATGAACTTCCTGCCCGCCTGGCGGCCGCCCTTGACCCCAAAGCTGAAGATCGAGCCGGCGCCTCGCGGATAGAGCCGGGCCGCGAGGTCGTGATCGGGATGGGTGTCAAGGTAGGGGTGACTGATCCACGTGACGGCCGGGTGTTCGCGCAGCACGTCGAGGACTGCGTGGGTGTTGGAGACATGACGCTGCATCCTCAGGGGCAGCGTTTCGAGCCCCTGCAGTAGTTGGAACGCATTCATTGGGCTCATACACGCGCCGAAGTCGCGTAGGCCCTCGGCTCGGCATCGCATTCCC
This sequence comes from uncultured Acidimicrobiales bacterium, assembly GCA_964350975.1. Lineage (GTDB taxonomy): Bacteria > Actinomycetota > Acidimicrobiia > Acidimicrobiales > Poriferisodalaceae > JAADHX01. The sequence continues at coordinate 12,258 of CAYGMW010000045.1, forward strand.
AGTGCCGAGGGTCCGAACTCTTCGCTGAACCGGATCCCGTGATACCCGGCGTAGGGCTCGGTCAGGGTGGGGAACTTGCCCGATGCTTCCCAATCGAACCGTCCACCATCGACCAACACTCCGCCGAGCGCAACGCCGTGGCCGCCGATCCACTTCGTGGCCGAGTGCATCACGATGTCGGCCCCATGAGCGATCGGGTTGATGAGGTACGGCGTGGCAAAGGTCGAATCGACCATCAACGCGATGGCCTGATCGTGGGCAATGGCGGCCACCGCCGCGATGTCGAGGACCTCGATGCCGGGGTTGCCAAGCGTTTCGGCGAGGACGATCTTGGTGTTGGGCTGGATGGCCGCCGCGATGGCGTCGTGGTCTCGGGGGTCGACGAATGTCGTCGTGATGCCGAACCTCGGCATCGTGAGATTCAAGATGTTGTACGTGCCGCCATACAGGTTCTTTGACGCCACGACATGGTCGCCGGCCGACAACAATGTGGCGAGACCGAGATGGATAGCGGCCATACCGCTTGCCGTGGCCACCGCTCCAACCCCACCTTCGAGGGCTGCGATGCGTTCTTCGAACACCGCAACCGTGGGGTTCGAGATGCGGCTGTAGATGTGGCCGGGCAGTTCGAGATTGAACAGGGCCGCGGCCTCGTCGGTGTCGGGGAACTCAAACGACGACGTGAAATAGATCGGCTGGGCCCGGGCTCCCGTGGTTGGGTCGCAACGTTGGCCCGCGTGCAGGCTCAAGGTGTCGAACTTGTACAGGTCTGGTTCGACCATGAGCGCCCCCGGATCGTTTGTGCAGCCGTCGACGCTACCGGATACCCAGTACCGATGAGCCAGTGCCAGTTGATCAGTCTTGGTCGAGGCTTTCGATCAGGTCGCGGACCGTGTGCTGATCTTCGAGGGGGTGCCGCAGCGGTTGGTCAGCCATGATCTCGTACTCGTTGCGACGACCCAGCTTGTGGCGCTTGAGGTACCCAGCCCGTTCGAGATCGTCGAGGATGCGTTGGACGGCACCCGTCGTGACCCCAACTTGGTATGCAATGTCTCGTTGGCGCAGCTCCGGATGGCGAGCTACTGCGATCAGGACATGGGCGTGATTGGTGAGGAACGTCCACGAAGGAAGGTCGGGTTGCGGGTCGAGCACCGTCGAGACAGTACCGGCGGATCTGGCGCTGCCGTTTGCGGTGGTGGACTGTTGTTCTGGCGACCATGGTGCTCGCTCAGCGTTGCTGGGTTTCATGCGGCAATCAGCTCCAGCTGGTCTCGGAGCCGGTCGCAGGCTCGGAGAACTCGACGGCGTGCTGCCTCTGGCCCAATGCCCAGTTCGGAGCCGATTTCGACGAATGTGGCTGGTGGCTGACCATCCAATCCAAATCGGCGAACGACGGCAAACCTGGTCGTTGGTTCAAGGGTGTCAACAAGGTTGCGAAGCGATTCGTCGTCGAGGAGCTGGAGTGCTACGTCCGCGGGGTTGGCCCCGCTGCACGGAGTGATGTTTCCGAGCGGCTCGTCGTCGCTGCCGACGGGTCGGTCGAGGGAGTCGACGCGAGATGCCGCTGCAGCGGCGCGCAGGGTGGGGGAGAGGTCGTCAAAGGTCACTCCGCCCGCTCCATGGGTCCGAAGCTCGCTGGCTCGGTGGGCTGGGATCTTGATGATCGAATCAGTCGACTCCATGCCCCGCTGGATTGCTTGGCGAATCCACCAGGTGGCGTAGGTCGAGAACCGGAAACCCTTGGACGGGTCGAACTTGGTGACAGCCCGGTCGAGGCCAATGAGGCCGTCTTGGATCATGTCGTCGCGGTCGATGTGGCGCGGCGCCCTGGTCTTGTTTGCGACGCTGATGACGAGGCGCACGTTGGCCTCGACGAAGTGCTGCCGGGCGTTGGCGGCATCGGCGATCAACCTTCGATCTCCGGGTTGACCGGCACCGTTGTCGACTCGTGATTGAGCCGCGCGACCTCGAGCGATGCGCTCGGCGAGTTCGATTTCCTCGTGCGCTGTCAGCAGCGCTCGTTGGCTAGCCATCTGATGCGTATGAGTCATGCACCCATTATAAAGGACCTTTTTCAAGAGGTCAATTACAAGCTGCCTAATATCGTGCACCTATCTGGTCGATGGAGTTACTGGAACGTGGCTCGATAAGGTCAGGCCTTGTTCCATTTCGTGTGTGATCAGAAAGCAGCGGTGTGTTCGTAGCCAGCGATAGCAAGAATGCGCATCGCGTCCAGATCCGAGGGCGCGCATGATCTGGTGGTTACTTGGCGCCCATGTCGCAGCCGTGGTCTTCATTGTCGCGTTCGGCGCCCAGCTCAAGCGGGCCGCCCTACTTGTTGCGGGCATTGCCCCGGCAGTGACCGCGGTCTATTCGGCAGTAGCGCTTGGTCGAGACGACACGGTCGACACCGAGGTCCAGTGGGTCGAGGGTCTCGACTTGTCGTTCGCGTTCCGTATCGACGACTTCTCGGCGCTCATGTCGTTGCTCGTTGCGGGCATCGGAGCGCTGGTTTTCGTTTACGCCTACGGCTATTTCTCTAGCTCGGCTGGCTTGGCCAAGTTCACTGCCACACTGCTGGCCTTCGCTACGGCGATGTTGGGCTTGGTCTGGGCCGACTCGGTGTGGACGCTGTTCGTCTTTTGGGAAGCCACTTCGGTGACCTCGTTCTTGCTGGTCGGCCACAAGAACGTCGATGCTGCGGTGCGCGCCGCGGCGCGACGGGCCTTGCTCATCACCGGAGCGGGCGGGCTGACCTTGCTGGCCGCGCTCGTGGTCTTGGTCGACGAAACCGGCACGACTCGGCTCAGCGAGATGGGCCCCGTGACCGGCACGAGCGCAACGGTCGCCACGATTCTCGTCATGATTGCCGCCGCTACCAAGTCCGCCCAGGTGCCCTTCCACGTCTGGCTCCCCGGAGCCATGGCTGCCCCGACGCCGGTCAGCGCCTATCTGCACTCGGCCACGATGGTCAAGGCGGGCATCTTGTTGCTGGCGCTGATGTCGCCGGTGCTCGGCGATGCCGATGTGTGGACTCCGCTCGGGGCAACACTGGGCTTTGCCACCATGGGTTGGGGTGCCATCGGGGCGCTCCGCCACGTTGATGCCAAGCTGATCCTGGCCTGGGGCACGGTGTCGCAGCTCGGCTTCCTCGTTGCGTTGTTGTCCGTTGGTTCGGCCAAGGCCACGTTTGCGGCCATCTCCATCTTCCTCGCTCACGCGATCTTCAAGGCCGCCCTGTTCATGGTTGTTGGCGAGATTGATGTGCGGGCCAAGACTCGCGACGTTCGCGAGCTCACCGGCCTGTGGCGCTCGATGCCGCTTGCATGTGGTGTCGCCGTCCTGTCGGCAGCGTCGATGGCTGGTGTTCCGCCCCTGCTCGGGTTCCCAGCCAAAGAAGCCGCAGTCGAAGCTGGGCTTGGGCTCGCCGGG
>CAYGMW010000046.1:0-14731 GCA_964350975.1 uncultured Acidimicrobiales bacterium
CTGCCGCGAACAGCGGCACGGGACTCATCACCATGCCCGCGCCCCCGCCGAAGGGAGCATCGTCAACACTTCGGTGGCGATTTGTCGCGGCCATTCGAAGGTCGTGGGCTCTCAGGTCGAGTGCCCCAGCAGCCTGACCGCGACCCAAGACGGAGGCATCAAAGAAGGTACGTACAACATCGGGAAAGATGGTGAAGACGTCGATGCGCATGAGATCGGCGCCGAGCTACAGATCCCACAGGCCATCGGGGACATTCACGATGACCTGGTTGCCTTCGACTCGATCGACGAACTGGACCGGCACGAGATGCCCGGTGTCGAGTTGCAACAACTCTGACGCTGGATTGTCAATGACCTCGACCACGATGCCTCGTTCGATGCCGTCGCCGTCGACGACGACGGCATCAAACAGTTCGTGGAGCCATACCGCATCAGGGTCGTCGATCGGCGCCGCGTACAACCGGGGGCGGCCGAGCGCTTCGGCTGTTTCGCGGGTGGTTGCCCCAGCGAATCGAACCAACCACTTGTCCTGGTGACGCCGCGAGGTTTCGATGGTCAGCGGTGGAGAGGTTTCATCGGGGCCAGTGTGCAGCACCGAGCCCGCAGCCAACCGGCCCTCGACGTTGGACGTCAGGTCGACCGTGACCTCGCCTCGAAGGCCATGGACGCGAGTGATCCGCCCTACTTCGAGAAGTGTGGGCGGACCATTCAAGACGTTGGCGTCGTCGTTCATAGACAAACGTTGACCGAGAATCTTAATTCTCGAAGTCGACCTCGACCTCGAGGTCATCTTGTACCGCCGCGGCGCGCACGAGGGCACGGATGCCATGAGCAACCCGACCCCGCTTGCCGATGACGCGGCCCATGTCGTCTTGAGCGACCCGAGCAACCATCGACAACTTGGTGTCGCTTTCCTCGATCTCGATCTCGACGGCATCTTTGTCTTCGACGATCTGGGTGATCAGGTAGACGAGGACTTCCTCGGCCTTGCTGATCTTTTCGTCGACGTCAACGTCGGTCATGCCGAAGCCTCGGCGGTCTCTGCGACGGGTGCTGGTTCGGTGCCGTTCTGGAAGTGATCCCAGGTACCGGTGACCTTGAGCAGCTTCTCAACGGTTTCGGACGGCTTGGCGCCGTTACGAAGCCACTTGAGTGCCTTGGTGTCGTCGATCCGGATACCCGATGGCTCGAGGCGCGGCTGGTAGGTGCCGACAATCTCGAGGAATCGGCCATCACGGGGCGAACGGCTGTCGGCTGCGACGATGCGATACGTCGGCTGCTTCTTCTTGCCCATTCGCATCAGGCGAAGTCGAACGGCCATGTTGCTCCTTGGTGGGGTTCGGCACGCGAGGTGATGCGTACCGGAGAGATGGCCCCCACCACACGGCGTGCAGTGAGGGCGCGTTGAAACCGAAGGACGATCCTAGCGGCCTGGAAGGCGAAAGGATACGTCTGATTGGTCAAGACCGGCATCTTTGAGCAGATCAGCAGGCAAATCGGGCAGTTGAAGGCCAGAAACCGGACCCGCAGAAACCTGATTTCGCTTGGCCGCAGTGACGCGACCGCCCTTTTTGGCCTTCTTCTTGTTGCGCTTGGCCTTCTTCTTGGCAAACGCAGGGCCCATCATGCCCCGCATCATCTTTTGCATCTCGCCAAACTGCTTGACGAGGGCCGCGACCTGGGCCGCGGATGTGCCGCTGCCGTTGGCGATTCGCAGACGACGCGATCCGTCGATGATCTCTGGGTGGGTGCGCTCCTCGCGCGTCATCGAATACACGATGGCCTCAACTCGGGCCATCTCGCTGTCGTCGATGTTGGTGTTCTTGAGTTCTTTGGGAACACCCGGAAGCATGCCCACGATGGAGTTGAGGCTGCCCATCTTCTTGACCGCCGCGAGCTGGTCGAGGAAGTCGTCGAAGGTGAAGGTGCCCTCCATCATGCGACGTGCGGCTTCTTCGGCCTGTTCTTCTTCGTAGGCCTCTTCGGCCTTTTCGATCAGCGTGAGGACGTCGCCCATGCCCAGGATGCGGTTAGCCATCCGGTCGGGGTGGAACTGATCGAACTCATCAAGATTCTCGCCAGTCGACGCAAACGCAATCGGTCGGCCGACCACCTCTTTGACCGACAATGCGGCGCCGCCGCGGGCATCGCCATCGAGCTTGGTCAAGATGACGCCGTCGAGCTCAAGGGTCTGGTGGAACGCCTCAGCGGTGTTGACTGCGTCTTGGCCGGTCATCGCGTCGATGACCAAGAATGTGTAGTGCGGCGAGATCGTGTCGGAGATCTGACGGATCTCGTTCATGAGGGCTTCGTCGATCGCCAAACGACCAGCGGTGTCACAGATCACGACATCGCGGCCGGTGCGCCTGGCCTCTTCGATGCCCAATCGAGCCGTGGTCACCGGGTCGCCTGGGTCAGAAAAGACCGGGACGCCGATGCGTTCGCCAAGCGTGCGCAGCTGCTCGACCGCCGCCGGGCGCTGAAGGTCGGCGCCAATCAGGAGCGGATGACGGCCTTGGCGTTTGAACCATGCCGCCAGCTTGGCTGAGTTCGTCGTCTTACCAGCACCCTGCAAGCCAGCCATGAGCACCACGGTGGGCGGCTTGGGGGCAAAGGTGATGGGCAATGTGTCGCCGCCGAGGATGCCGGTCAGCTCCTCGTTGACGATCTTCACGACCATCTGGCCAGGCGTCAGGCTGACCGAGACCTCTTGGCCCACACAACGAGCCCGTACCCGGGCCACGAAGTCCTTGACGACGTTGAAGTTCACGTCGGCTTCGAGCAGGGCGAGACGAATCTCGCGCATGGCCTCGTCGACGTCGGAGTCGCTGAGGCGACCCTTGCCCTTCAGGCGGCCGAATATGCCCTCAAAACGGTCAGAAAGTGAATCAAACATCAATCGTCCAAACTAACGAGCGCGTCGACAAACTGTGCGGCGTCGAACTCGACTAGGTCCTCAGCGGCCTCGCCTAACCCGACCAGCTTGACGGGGATGCCGAGGTCGTTCTGGATAGCGAACACAATGCCACCCTTGGCTGACCCGTCGAGCTTCGTCAGCACCACACCAGACACCGACACAGCCTCGGTGAATTGGCGGGCTTGGGCAAGGCCGTTCTGGCCCGTGGTGGCATCAATGACGAGCAGGGTTTCGGTGACAACACCCGGTTCGCGTTCGGCGATGCGGCGGACCTTCCGCAGCTCGTCCATCAGGTTCACCTTGTTATGCAGACGGCCGGCAGTGTCGGCAAGCACAACGTCAATACCTCGGGCAAATGCGGCTTGGACGCCATCGAAGATGACCGAGCTGGGGTCGGCACCTTCGGTACCTCGCACGAGATCAGCTCCGCACCGCTGAGCCCACGTCGTCAGCTGCTCGGCCGCTGCGGCGCGAAAGGTGTCTCCGGCGGCCATGAGGACCGTCGAGCCTTCGTTGACCAGGCGTTGGCCGACCTTGCCGATCGTGGTGGTTTTGCCGACACCATTCACGCCCACGAAAAGCCAGACGGTCTGCCCCTCGCTGGTGGTGGTCAGGCTCCGGTCGCCAGCGAGCTTGCTGACCATGTCGGCTTTGAGCACATCGACCAGCGCCCGAGAGTCCTTGATGTGCTCAGCCTTCGCGGTTGCTCGCAACGAGTCGAGCAACTCCATGGTCGTAGCAACACCGACGTCAGCACGGATCAGTGCCTCTTCGAGCTCGTCAAACGTGTCGTCGTCGACACCACGTGACAGCACCGAACCCAGATATCCCGACACCACCGAGCGGGCCTTCACCAGGCGAGCCGCAAAGGACGCCGGTGGAGCCGGCGCTACCGGCGCGGCCGGAGGGTCGGCGGTGGGCACGGGCTCGGCATCGCCGAGGTCTTCGATGAGCTCGGGCGGGCGAGTGTCGACCAGGACCGGGCGTGGTCGATCGTCGATTTCGCCGGCGACTCGTGTGCGATTGGTGTACGCCCGGTGCAAGAACGGCAACAAGGCGAGGATCACCAAGACAATGGCGATGATGATGATCAAGGTGGTGGTCATGCGACTGTGCATGGTAGCGGCGCCTCGCTGGTGCCGTACCTGACGTAGGGCCAACCCCACAGGGTCGATCGGCTTAGGCGATCTTTTCGCTCACCACACGCGACGAGCCGCCGGGCGCCATCGTGACTCCGTACAGACAGTCGGCCGCTTCCATCGTGCGCTTTTGGTGCGACACGATGACCAGCTGGGCTTCCTTGCGGAACTCGGCGACGAGGTCCAAGAAGCGGTGCAGGTTCACATCGTCAAGAGCGGCTTCGACCTCATCCATCACATAGAACGGCGAGGGCCGGCTGCGGAAGATGGCAAACAGGAAGGCAAGCGCGGTCAATGAGCGCTCCCCGCCGGAGAGCAACGACAGCTTTCGAACGTTCTTGCCTGACGGCTTGGCTTCAAGCTCGATACCGGTGTTGAGCAGATCGTCAGGGTCGGTGAGCTTGAGCGCTCCCTTGCCTCCGGGAAACAGGGTCGAAAACAGCTGTTCGAAGTTCTCGGTGACGTCGGCAACTGCCGAAGCGAAGATCTGCACGATCTCGTCGTCGATCGCCCGAATCACCTTCGACAGCTCGCGTCGACCATTGCGGACGTCGTCGAGCTGGGTCGACACAAACTCATGACGTTCCTTGAGGGTTTCGAACTCCTGCAAGGCGAGCGGATTGATCGCCCCCATCTTCTTGAGATCGCGTTCGAGTTCGCGCACCCGGCCCGCGGCAGTGGCGCCCGGGGGAAGCTCGGGCAGCACCGCAGCCATTGCGGTATCGGGATCAGTCTCGAGTTCGGTGCGGATGGCATGCACGAGCGTTTCGAGCCTCAGCTTGAGTTCTGCGTCGGCTACGTCGAGGCTCGCCAACTGCGAACGGGCCTGGTCGAGCTGGCGATCGAGGTGAGAGCGCTTCGCCCTCAGCTCATCAAGTTCGGCGGCGACGGCCTTGGCTGCGTCGCTGGTTGCCTGGCGCTTGGCTCGCAGGCGCTCGAGCTCAACGGTGACTTGTGCTGTGCGCTGTTCGACGAACGGCACGAGCCGGTCGACCGCAGCCAGGCGCCCATCGAGTCGCTCCCGCCGAAGGGCTGCGACCACGACTTCCTGTTCGTGCTCGACCAGCCTCTGACCGATCTGGTCGACCCGCTTGGTCAGCACTTCTCGGCGCTCTTCGAGTGCAGCGGCCCTCACCCCGAGGTCGCTGCGAAGAGCTGCGATAGCTCGGGCTTGCTGGTTGAGCTCGCCGCGCCGTTCGTCGAGTGAGTTCGCTGTGGTGCGGTCGGCTGCCTCGCGTGCTTCGAGTGCTGGCAGGTGGGCCTCAAGGTCGGCGACTTGGGCCACGTCACGCTCGAGCTGGGCTGCGAGCTCGGTCATTCGCTCGTTGACGACCTCGATCTCGTTGGCCGACTCGACCAGATCGCGTTCGGTTCGCTGCACTGCCTCGGTCGCTCGCCGAACCGCAGCTTCGTGATCGGTGACGGCGCGTTTGGCGTCGTTGAGAGTGGCCTTGGAGCGAGCCACATCTGCTTGGGCCGCCTGCAGCGCCGACTTGGCAGCTTCGAGACCGACGTTGGCTCGTTCAGCTTCAGAACGAGCTTCGTCGAACGCGGCACCAGTGGCGCCGCTACCAGCCGCACCAATGCGCCAGCCTGAAATACCAAAACGGTCGCCGCTTCGTGTGACGACCACGGCGGTGGGGTCATTGAGCGCGACGTCGACGGCCTGACGCCAGCCACCGTCGACCACCACTGCGGAGCCAATCAGGCGATCGAGCAGGGGTCCGGCCTCGGGCGAGATCGGCCGAACATGGTCTCGCAGCGACTCACCGACGCTGGGTCGGCCAAGAGACACAGGGCCAGAACCGGCCGATCCGCCGAGCGCGAGCACTGCGCCTTGGACGTCGTGGCCCGCGAGATGCTCGAGGGCGGCACGGGCGGCATCGCTGTTGGCCACAACAACGGACGCCAGCGCGTCGCCAGCGGCGGCTTCGAAAGCCTGTTCCCAGCCGGCGTCGACATCGACCAGGTCGGCCAGGGTGCCAATAACACCATCGACGCCGTCCAGCCGCTCGACACCAGCATGGGCCCGGGCTTGGTCGAGGGCGAGCCCCAACGCTTCAGCACGGGCCGACCAGCGGTCGACCTCGGTGGTAGCGGCCTGTGTTGCTTCGGCCGCCACGAGCCGGATCTGCTCGGCATCGACCGCGGCCGCTTCGGCATCGGCGAGTTGCTGGGTGAGTTCGGCTGCAGCACTGGCCAGCACGGCCAGTTCGGCGGTGAGCGTTTCGACTCGCAGCACCTTGTCAGCGCGACCCTGGTGGAGGCCCGTTGCCTTGTCGTCGAGCTTTGAACGTTCGCGTTCGGACCGTTCGACGGCACCCTTGATCGCCCTCAGCTGGCCCCGAATCTCCGCAGCGCGCCCCGTGGTGTCGGGGCTGAACTCATGGCGCTCATCGTCGTAGGCCTTTTGTTCGACCACGAGACGCTCTTCGCGTTCGACCAATTGATCAACCTCGGGGGCCAGAGCGGTAGCCGCCTGATCGATGCCAACAAGCTGCAGGCGCACTTCGGCACGCTCGGCTTCCAGACTGGCGACCAGGTCGTCGGCGAGGGCTGAGCTTCGGTCGCGTTCGATACCGCGCCGGCGTTCGGCCAACAGCGCCGATAGGCCCCGGCACCGCTCGCGTAGCGACTCATACCTGGGCAAGGCGTCGCCCAGGTCGTCGCCGATCGCCGACATCTTGGCTTCGGCCGACATCATTGCGATGTCGACGGCGGCCAACTCGGAACGATAACGCTGTTCGTTCGCGCTCAGTTCGGCCCGTTGCCCAGCCGATGCCGTCAGCCGTTGGCGGCGTTCGGCCAGCTCGCGCCCGGCGAGGTACAACCTCAACGCATTCAGCTCAGCGATGACATCGCCGTGGCGACGGGCCGCGTCGGCCTGCTGCTCAAGGGGGCGAAGCTGGCGGCGAACCTCGCGCTGGAGGTCCTGGAGCCGCAGCAGGTTGGCCTCGGTTGCGTCAAGGCGCCGCTGGGCTCGTTCCTTGCGGCGCCGGTACTTGAGAATTCCGGCGGCTTCTTCAACAATGAGGCGCCGTTCCTCCGGGCGAGCATTCAGGGCCTGATCGATCTGGCCCTGGGCGATGATGATGTGCTGCTGGCGCCCAACACCGGCATCAGACAACAGGTCTTGCACATCGAGCAATCGGCAGGCCACCCCGTTGAGGGAGTACTCGGAGTCGCCCGAGCGGTACAGGACACGGGTGATCGTGACCTCGTTGAACTCCACCGGAAGAACACCCGAGGAGTTGTCGAGCACCATCGACACCTCAGCGCGCCCAAGCGCAGCCCGTTTGGCGGTTCCGGCGAACACGACATCGTCCATCTTTTGGCTACGAACCGTGCGTGGCCCCTGGGCGCCAAGTACCCAAGCAATCGCATCGACGACATTGGATTTGCCTGAGCCGTTGGGTCCAACAACCACGGTGACGCCGGGCTCGAAATCGAGCACGGTGGTGTCAGCGAAGCTTTTGAAGCCCTTGATGGTGAGAGATTTGAGAAACACAGTGCTCGCGGCTTGGATCGAGAACGGACGAAGCGTGGCCGCCTCGAAGCGACCTCAGCGGCGGTTGAGCCGGGATCAGACCTGGTAATCGCAGAAGAAGTGGTTCTGGCCGCCCGTACGGATCTTTTGCACATCGCCACGACCGTTGCGTGACCGCTGACCGGCCCGGCCGTAGACCTCGAGGTACTCGGTGAAACCACCGGTTTTGCCAAAAACGTCGGAGAACGGGTCGTCAGCGAGGCTGGTGCCGCCCTGTTTGACCGCGTTGTGCATCATCTCGACGATGGCTCGGTACAGCCGGCGAATCTCTTGGATGGTGGTACTGGCAGCCGTGCGGTCGTAGCGCAGCAGCGCGGCGTGCAGGATCTCGTCGGCATACACCGGTCCGATGCCAACAATGAAGGAGTCGTCGAGCAACAAGGTGCGCAGCCTCTGATGACCACGGGCCCGAAGGAGTTGCCCGAAGGTCGTCCACGGGATCTGATCGATGATCGGATCAAAACCGCCCGGCTTGGGAAGCACCTCAGCGAGTGATTCGGTTGGCACAATGCGGCACATCGCGTCGGACTTCTCCGGCAACATCACCCTCAGCTGCCCACCTTGGGTAAAGCCGATGATCAGCGCAGTCGAGTCTTCGAGGGCGTCCTTGTTGGCTGCACGACGGATACTGACCCGACCGGTCAGATCGAGCACCAAGGTGTCGTCGTCGCTCAGGTCGATCAACAACACGAGGCCCTGGCGACGAACCGCCACGATCTTGCGGCCGACGAGGGCGTCAACGAACGCCTCTCGTGACGCGAAGCCACTGATGAGAGGCGTCGACCCCGGAACCTCGACTTCTTTGACCTTGCGACCAGTGATGTCCTTGTCGAGATCGCGGCGGATCAGTTCGGCCTCAGGTAGTTCGAGCATCAGGGTTTCCAGACTTCAAATCGGTTGGAAGGTTGAGTTCTTGTAGCGCGCCCCACGCGGACGCTGCTGCAGCTTGTTCGGCTTGTTTTTTGGTGCGCCCGCCACCCTCGCCAACCGGTTGGTCGTCGAGAGACACCGTGGCCACGAACCAGCGCTCGTGGTCCGGACCATCACTCGACACGCTATACAGCGGAGGCGAGTCGAAGTGCCGAGCGGCCAACTCTTGGAGTTTCGTCTTGTGATCATCGCCGCCTGGGCCCTGGGACGCAGCGTCAATCCGGGAGTCGAGTCGGCTGAGGATGAAGTCCCTGGCCGGTTCCCAGCCGCCGTCGAGATAGATCGCCCCAATGATGGCTTCGAAGGCATCGGCCAAGATCGAGGTCTTGGTTCGACCGCCGCTGCGTTCCTCGCCGTTGCCCAGCAAAAGTGCGGCACCCACATCGAGTTCGGCCGCAACCTCAGCAATCACGATCGTGTTAACTACTGCGGCCCTGAGCTTGGCCAGCGAACCTTCGTGAAGGTCAGGAAACGAACGAAACGTCTCGTCGGTAACCACCAAACCCAAGACGCTGTCACCAAGAAACTCGAGGCGTTCGTTGGACGGAACGCCGCCGTTTTCGGAGCACCACGAACGGTGCGACATCGCGCGTTTCAGCAGACCGAGGTCAGAAAACTCATGACCAAGGCGTGACGCAAGGGCGGTGATCTGATCGCTCAGGGTCTACGACTCGAGCTTTGCGGCTACGTAATCAACCGCGTCGCGGACGGTCTTGAGCTCTTCGAGATCCTCGTCGTCGATACGGAAGCCAACACTGCGCTCCCCCATCTCTTCCTCGAGGCCTTCGACGAGCTCGATCAACGCGAGCGAGTCGGCGTCGAGGTCGTCGGCAAAAGAAGCCGACTCGGTGATCTGTGACGGCTCGATCTCAAGGATGTCCGACAACTGGTCGCGGATGATTTCGAAGATCTGTTGACGATCCATGGGGCTCTGTTCGACGTGCGTCTCTGCTGGCACTGCAGCTCCTGCGGTGTATGGGACGGCGAGATTGTAGACGGTGGCGATGCGGTTCGCCCCCGGGCCCAACTTCAGGGGCGAATCACCTGGCGAATTGAGTCGACCAGTTGGCTGTCTGCAAGCTCAGATGCAGCGCTGATGGCGTTCACGATTGCGGTCGCTGACGAAGAACCGTGGGAGATGATGCTCACCCCGTCAACACCCAGCAGCATGGAGCCGCCGATGCTGTCAGGGTTCAGTTCGCTGGCGAGCGGAAGCAGGTGCCCGATTGCTGCCGAGCCGGCCTCGCCCGCTTCGGGTGAGGTCAGCGCTCCAAAGATTGCCGACACCAAGGTCTTGAGTGCGCCTTCGAGGGTCTTCAGCACGACATTTCCGGTGAAACCGTCGGTGACCACTACGTCGACGTCGTCGGTCATGACATCGCGACCCTCGACATTCCCGATGAAGTTGATGCCGTCGAGTTCGCTGAGCAGCGCAAAGGTTTCCTTCACCAGCGAGGTGCCTTTGGAAGGCTCTTCGCCGATGGACAACAGGCCGACTCGCGGGCGCTCGATGCCATAGCGGCGAGCGGTGTAGATCGAACCCATCTGGGCGAACTGCACGAGCCACGAAGCCTGACATTCGGCGATTGCACCCGAGTCGAGCAACACCGTGGGGGTGGACCCAGGCACGGGAACAGTGGTGGCTACCGCTGGCCGAGCCACGCCGGGAATGCGGCCCATGCGCAGCAGCGACGCCGCGACCATGGCCCCGGTATTGCCTGCGCTGACGAAGGCATCGGCCTTGCCGTCTCGCACCAGCTCGGCACCCCGCACGAGCGAGGAGTCCTTCATGGTGCGAACACTGCGCGCGGGATCGGCAGCCATACCAATCACTTCAGACGCGGCAACGACCTCAAGGTCAACGCCGGCTAAACGTTCGGGCTGGCCAACAAGCACGACGCGAACATCGAGCTCTGCCGCGGCACGAACCGCACCCGCGACAATCTCGTCGGGGGCATGATCGCCACCCATCGCATCAACAGCGACAGTGCGAGTCATGGTTGATCAGTCGACTTCGATGGCCTGGCGGCCCTTGTACCAACCGCATGCCGAGCACACGGTGTGTGGCACCTTCGTCGCGCTGCAGCGTGGGCACACGCTGCGCGAGGGCGCAGACAGCTTCCATGCAGAGGCGCGGCGACTGCGCGACTTGGATTTAGAGGTCTTCTTCTTTGGAACAGCCATCGATGGATCCTGAGCGTCGATCCGGGAGGAAAAACTTGAGGCGACACGAGAGAGGACCTCTCGGCACGAATCGAGCATCGTAGCGGCTCAAGGACCCCTCTGGCTACAGATCGACAAATGATCTTGTCGAAGTATCTCTTCAGGCGTCGTCAGGGTCGTCGAACTTGAGTGCCGACAGGGCAGCCCAGCGGGGGTCGGCAAGCTCGGGACCACTGTCGCTGTCGTGTCCATCGGTGGCGTCTTCGCCCCCATCACCGGCCTGGGAATCGCCCGGCCCGGCTGACAACAACGACGCCTGCAACACCTCCGGGACCCGGTCGCACACCCCAATCCCGCCATGAGGACAGCGCGCCAGCAGAGGAAGTTCGAGGATCAGCGCGTCGCGGACCATGGGTTCGAGATCGATGTGGTCAGACCCAAGCGGATAGGAGTCTTCATCGAGCGGACGCTCCTTGAACACCTCGGTGACGTCGGCTTTCAGAACGCCGCCAACGTCGTCGAGGCACAAGCTGCACGGGCCATGCCACCGACCTTCGATCACACCGGTGGCCGACACTCCGTCGGCCGCGGCTTCGATCGTGATATCGACCACAACCGGGTGGCGAGCGTCGATCATGGTGTCGGCAACCACCACCGACTCCATGCGGGTGCTGATCTTCACGTCGCGACGGTTGTGGGACCGGCGCCGCAGGTCGTGCAGCGGGACAACGAACTCAGAACGTGGTGGTGAAGCCATGGTGGTCCCTCAGTCGCGGTCGATACACGCGACTAGTTGTAGCTGTTAGTTGTAGCTGTCCTGGTCGAAGATCAAAGTGGGCGGTGCTGGCGCGGCCTCGGTGAGGTCGAGCACATCGTCGTCGCTTTGGGCCCGCGGCAGCGCCCGCAGCCGCTCGCGGCCGGTCTGCACTGCCTCGGTCACCTTGGCCAGCGTGATGTCGAATTGAGCGAGGCGTTCCTCGCACCAGTCTTCGGTTTCGCGCCGGTGACGGCGAGCCTCGGCTTCGGCGTCGGCGATCAACGACCGGGCCCGGGCCTCGGCTTGCCGGGCAATCTCGGTGCGCTGAACCATCTGCTCGACTCGCCGAGATGCCGCTTCGACGATCTCGCGGGCGTCGGTACGCGCTTGTTCGAGATATTCCTCGCGCTCTTTGAGCAGCCACCGAGCGGCGCGCACTTCTTCGGGCAGTTCGGTCAGTGCCGCCTGCAGCACCGCCACCATCTCGTCGCGGTTCACCATGACCGATGCTGACAACGGCATCGGACGGGCTTGTCCGAGCAGGTCGATCAGGTCGCGGATGCGCTGCTCGGCACCAGGAGTTGACCTCACCGGGTCGTCGGCACCGACGCTCATCAGCGTTGTGCCTGCATGGATCGCAGCGCCGCGGCAACAGGAGGCGGCACCAGATCGGTCACGTCGCCGCCCATGCGTGAGATTTCCCGGATGTACTTCGAGGCAATGAAGCTGTTCGCCGATTCTGACGGCAGGAACATCGACACCATCCCCGACACGTGGCGGTTCATTTCGGCCATCTGGAGTTCGTTCTCGAAGTCGGCGACTCCCCGGACGCCCTTGATGATCATGTCAGCGCGTGCAGCTTTGGCCGCATCGACCACGAGGCCCTCCATGCCAATGACGCTGACGCCGTCGAGGTGGGCGGTCGATTCCTTGATGAGTTCGACCCGGCGGTCGCGATCGAACAAGGGCTGGGCCTTGGACGGATTCCGCATGGCCGCGACCACCACCTCATCAAACAGCTTGGCCGCGGTCGTGATGATCTCCAGGTGGCCATTGTGGAGCGGGTCGAAGGTGCCGGGATAGAACACTCGGGTCATCGGTTACCCCTGACGCAGGACGGGTGACACATCACCCGAGACGGTACCCGTCGGGCCGCTCCAAAACCGAGATCACGGCCCGACCGTACTTGGAGGACTTCACCACCACCCACGAATCGGGAGGCGAGATGAGCCGGTCGCTCTCGACGACCGCCCAGTGCGCTGGCAGTGCCTCAAGGAGCTGGTTCCAGGCGTCGAAAGCGTAGGGCGGATCACAAAACGCCACATCGAAGACGGTGCGGGTGGCCTGCAGCCACTGGGCCGCTGGCGATCTGATGACATCGCCCACAAATCCCAGAGTGGTCAGATTCGATCTGATGACCGCGATCGCCTTTGGGTCGGAGTCGACAAAGGTGGCGCTTGCGGCGCCGCGGGACAATGCCTCGATGCCCAGCGCTCCTGACCCGGCGAACACGTCAGCCACATGAGCCCCGTCGATGAGGTCGAGCGACATGAGCCGATTGAACAGCGCCTCGCGTGCCCGATCGGAGGTGGGGCGAACGTCTTGGCCCCTCGGGGCCTCGATGCGTCGGCCTCGGGCGGTCCCTGCGATCACTCTCACCGGCGCGACGCTACCCGCCACATGAGCCATGCTGAACCGATGACCTCGCCGATTCCGACCATGATCACCTGTGTTGACTGCGGCGGCCGCTGCCACCTCATCTCTTTTCTCGATCCCGACGGCATGCACCCGGGCGACATCGTTGCGTTCCGCTGCGAGGACTGCTTGGATCGATGGGACGTCGAACTCACCGAAGACGATTTCGACACCGACCAGAATTTCGACACCGATCAGTAAGGCACAATGTCGCCATGTCAGAAACCGAAGCCATGGAACCACAGCACTTCCGACTCAAGCGCTGGATCCGAACCGTCCAGACCGTGAGCGGCATCATGGTTGTCGGCCTCGGCGTGTCAAACCTGCTCGGCGCCGGCAACCCCATCGTGGGCGTGTTCTTCGTTGCTTTTGGCATGTACGCCCTCGGCCAGGTGATCTTTGCGGGCGTCGTGGCCACCGAGGATGGTCTGTCGATTCGCTACAACATCCCCAAGGCCAAGTTCCACGCCTGGGAAGACATCGATTATGCGCCCGCGAGCCGGGTACTCATGGTGCGTCTCAAGGACGGCCAAATGACCCGCATCCCTCCGTACCTCGAAGAGATGGAAGAGCTGAGGTGGATGATCGACGACACGGTTGGGTCGCCGCCTCCTGCCGAGACGCTGCGCCGCAAGAAGAACTAGCCCTTCGGCAAGTACTCAGCCCTTCAGCAGATACTCGGTGTCGCCGCCGTCGTCGGTGAACCACGCCAACTCATCGGCGAGTCCTGGGTAGTGACCGACCCCGGCGTTCACGACTTCGGCCGCGGCCCGACGGGCCCGGGCCACCCACTGACGGTCGCGCCGCAGCGAGGCCAGCTTGAGGTCGTTACGACCCGATTGGCGCTGGTCAAAGATCGTGCCCTCGCCCCTCAGATCCAGGTCGATCTCAGCCAGTTCGAACCCATCTGTTGACGCCACGAGCGCATCGAGGCGAGCTTCGCCGTCAGCGGTGAGCTCGTCGCCCGATACGAGATAACACCGAGATGCGTGGGCACCACGACCCACCCGACCACGCAGCTGGTGCAGCTGGGCGATCCCGAATCGTTCGGCCGACAAGATGACCATGACAGTGGCGTTCGGGACATCGACGCCCACCTCGATCACGGTGGTCGCCACAAGGGCTTGGAGTTCGCCCCGCCTGAAGGCCTCCATCGTGGCTTCCTTCTCCGCCGACGGAAGCCGACCGTGCAACAGCCCGATCGGACGGCCGTGAAGTTCGCCGAATCCGAGGCGTTCATAGGTTTCCTCAGCCGACGCGGCCTCCATCTTTTCCGACTCGTCAATCAAGGGGCACACGACAAAGACCTGGCGCCCGGCGTCGAGTTGGGAGCAGATCTCGTCCCACATCGCATGATCGTCGTCGAAGTTCACCCGTTCGGTGACGATGGGTGTGCGGCCGGGCGGCAATTCGTCGAGCACTGACACATCGAGGTCGCCATACACCGTCATGGCTGCGGTGCGCGGAATCGGCGTGGCCGTCATGACCAACACATCGGGGGCAACGCCCTTATCGGATAGTGAGAGGCGTTGATGCACGCCAAATCGATGTTGCTCATCGATGATCACCAATCCGAGATTGTG
>CAYGMW010000046.1:14741-15679 GCA_964350975.1 uncultured Acidimicrobiales bacterium
GCGTGGCCGTCATGACCAACACATCGGGGGTGCGGCCATCGGCGCGTCCCTTATCTCGCAACCACGCCCTCTGATCGACACCAAAGCGATGCTGCTCGTCGACCACGACCACACCGAGCGACGAGAACGTGATGGCCTCTTGGATCAGGGCGTGTGTGCCAACAACAATGTCGACCCCGCCCGAAGCCAAACCTTCAACAATGCGGCGCCGCTCTGCCGCGTTGATCTTGTTCGTCAACAGCTCAACTGACAGGGGTCGAGTCGGGAACAACGAGTCGCTGGTCTCGACCTCAAGGCCGCCTAACAGCGACCTGATGCCTCGGGCGTGCTGTTCGGCCAGCACCTCAGTCGGGGCCATCAGCGCTCCTTGGAACCCGCCGGAAACCCCAGCGAGCAGGGCGTGGACGGCCACCAGTGTCTTGCCCGCGCCCACGTCGCCTTGCAACAGCCGATGCATCGGGCTCGACCGACGCAGGTCGGCGAAGATCTCGTCAATCGTGCGCTGCTGGGCGCCGGTGAGGGCAAAGGGCAACGACGCCACGAACGCGTCGAGCAACGCCCCCGAGGTTCGGTGCTCGATACCGCTGGTGTGTAAGTCGAGCACCCGCTTGCGTTCGAGCAGCGCCAGTTGCACCCGGAACAGCTCATCGAAAACCAGGCGGGTGCGGGCGCGCATGGCATCAGCCATCGACTCCGGGGCATGGATCAGCCCCAATGCTTCCTGGCGATCGATCAGGCCATATTCGACGCGAGTTGCCTCTGGAACCGGGTCAGCGATACCTCGAGGGGCACACCGACGCAGCGCTTCGGCCACCATCGCGGCTGTTTCCCAGGTGTTCAGCCCTGCCTTTTCAGACAGGGCGTAGATCGGCACAATCATGCCGGTGCGATCGCCGACCAGGTCGACGATGGGACACGTCATCTGGAGCGCCCCGCGG
>CAYGMW010000047.1:0-15676 GCA_964350975.1 uncultured Acidimicrobiales bacterium
GCTCGGCTGCGAAGCGGCCCGCCTCGCTCAAGAGACCAGCCACGGTGTCAAGGTCGAGGTCGTCGAATCCGTCGAGTCGGCTGAGACCACACACATCAACGAGGTGGTGGAGTACAAACAAGGCATCGTCTGTCGGTGGGCGATATGTCATTCAGTGACCTCCGGACTGATCAGGTTAGGGGCGAGAGCTGGCAGACTGTCGATCCCCACCCGGCCGAGGAGAGACATGTTCGATACAGCCTTGCAACGACGGATCATCGTGACATCTCGGGTCACGCTGGCGATGGCTGGTCTGGCCGCACCGAGGTTGGTCGCCCGCCTGTTCGGAGTGCGCGACGCGGCGCCCTCACTGTCCTATGTCATGCGCCTGTTCGCAATCCGCGAAGCCATGCTCGGCTACCAGCTCTATCAAGCATCCGATGCCGAACTCGAAGAGATCTACCGCCAAGGCATCGCGATCGACTCGATCGACCTCGTCAGCGCCATTGCCGGATACGCCCGCGGCGATATCAGCACCCAGACACTGCTCTTGGGTGGCGGCGCTGCTGGCGCCTTCGCCGCGCTGGGCTACGTCAGCCGCCCCGAATTCGACCGCTAGGGACTAGCCGGCAGAGGAAATACCGACCTGGTCGAGCACCACGGCCAGGTCGTCGACGAGGCCCGTGTAGAAGGCACCAAACTCGCCATAGATCGCCGAAGCGGTGTCGTAACGCATCGTGTACACGACCTCTTTGAGATCGTCGAGGTGCTGCCCGAACAAGGTGACACCCCACTCGAAATCGTCGACGCCCGTCGATCCCGTGACGACCTGAAGGATCCGACCCCGGAAGTTGCGGCCCGATGCCCCATGTTCGTACATGAGCTCCTTGCGGCGGTCGTAGTCGAGGGTGAACCAGTTGTCGTCGCCAACCCGCTTCTTCGACATGGGGTAGAAGCAGAACGCGTGCTTGTCGGCGGGCGGCAACTCAGGGTGAAGGCGGGGCGACTTCATGTCGTCAGGCATCCCGGCCGCATACTCTGACACCTCGGTCATCGAGACATAGCTGTCGATGACTTCAAGGCCCGCGTGTTGCAGGAGCGTCTGGAGGCGACGAAGCCGCCACAGATCGGGGCCAAGGGCCATGAAACCGACGTCAGCCTTGTGACCAAACACCGCAAAGGGCACGACCTGATGGTCGTCGCCGACAGTTGCTTCAACAGCAGCTGAGATCTGCTCGGCGCTCGCCTGAGGCGTGATGCGGGCAAAGATGTGGAACACACCCCAGCCAACTGACGTCGTCACAAAGGTCGGATCCGAGGCATTCGTTTCAGCGTTCACGACCGGGAGTCTAGGAGTGCCTCGGGCTCAGTCGACCGAACCGGAGTAGACGTTGAACGATGAGCCGCGCCAGAACCCAACAAGGTTCATGCCTGCGCGCTCTGCCGTGTCGATCGCTAGCGACGACGGAGCACTCACCGCGACGATCGACCCAACACCAGCGGCCCATGTCTTTTGCACCATCTCATAGCTCGCCCGCGACGACACCACGACGACACTGTTCGCGAGCTCTGGATCGCCAAGTCGGCCATCAAGGCACAACCGCCCGACGAGTTTGTCGACCGCGTTGTGCCGCCCGATGTCTTCTCTCACCAGTTCGACCCGGCCCACCGGATCAACCAGCCAGGCCGCGTGGACCGCTCCGGTGCGCTCGAACAGGTCCTGCTGCTGGGCCACTGCGGCATGGACTCCATCGAGCACCTGGGCCGACAAGGGCCCCACACCACCAAAGGGGACCAGACGCGCCGCAAGCTGGGCCAACTGGTCCGACCCGCACACACCACAAGCAGACGTCACGGGCCCGAGCCGGGGAGTGACCGCGGGGCCGTGGCCGTCCGTGTCGACCGACACAACGTTGAACTCGGTGTCGACCCCACTTCCGGTGCCGCAATAGCGCACCGAGCGCACGACAGCGCCAGCGGTCAACCCTTCGGCATGCACGAACCCCACCGCGAGCTCAAAGTCGTGCCCCGGTGTGCGCATCGTGGTCGCCACAAGCTGATCGTCGAGACGGATCTCGAGTGGTTCTTCGACAATTACCTCGTCGGGACGCCGAACCGAACCGAGAGGGCCGTGCCGGCGGACCAGCACCTTGGCCGTGCGTTGCATCGCGTGGAGTCTAGGAGCCGACTCGGAGCAGGCGGCTCAGCCCAGTGTGAGCGGGAGCTGACGCGGACCGCGGATCTGGCCAGTCGACCATCGCACCGTGGTCGGATCCTGAAGGGCGAACTCCGGGATGCGCTCCAGCCAGGTCTCAATCGCCACTGACAGCTCCATACGGGCCAGGTTCGACCCGAGGCACCGATGGATACCGAGTCCGAAGGCCGCGTGACGATTGATCTTGCGATCGATCACGAACTCGTCGGGGTTGGAGAACATCTCCGGGTCGCGGTTCGCAGCTGGGAACGGCAACAACAGCCATTCGCCCGCCTGCATTGGGCAGCCGCTGAGCTCGTGATCCTCGGCGACGATGCGAGCCATCGTGACGGGCGCATACAGACGCAGGAACTCTTCGATCGCGTACGGACGCACCTCAGGATCGTTGATGAAACGCTGACGATCCTCTGGATGCTGGGCCAGATGCCACAAGCTGGCACCGATCGACGACCAGGTGGTGTCGATACCGGCGATCAGCAACAGGGCAATCGTTCCGAAGATGTGCTCGTTCGACAGCGGTTCGCCGTTGATCTCAGCCGCAATGAGGTAATCGATCAGGTCGGCGTCGTCGCCGGTCTTGGGGTTGGCCCGATGCTGTTCGATCGCGATCGTCAAGTACGCGTCGAGGGTGTCCTCTGGAGCCATGTCGTGCTCTTGGCCCGGGGCTTCGATGATCCGGTAGATGAACCCTCGGAACTTGTCGCCATCTTCGGGCGGCAGACCCAGCATGTGGGCGATGACCTGGACCGGAATGTGCTGGGCGTACTGGGTGGCTGCGTCGGCGACCGAGGTGCTCTTGGCCAACAACTCGTCGATCAGGGTGTGGCAGTACTCACGGGTCCATGGCTCAAGGTCAGCAATGGGCTTGGGACCAAACGGAGGCAGCAACAAACGTCGGGCCTCACGATGGAACGGAGGATCCGACGTAATGGGAGGCGCATACCCGATCGGACGGGGAACCTCAGGCTTCCACGGCGTGACCACCACACCCTGGGAGGTGTAGTTGACCGTGTCGTGGGCAATGGTGCTGATGTCTTCGTGACGCGTTGGCAGATAGGTGCCACCGAAGGCGTCTGAATGAGCCACCGGGCAGCGCTCGCGCAGTTCGGCCCACACCTCGGGGGCCGACGCGGCGTACTCGGGCCGGGTGTGGTCGAACTGGGTCGCCCAATCGGTGATTGGTTCTAGCGGCGCGTCTTGCACGTCGGTCATGGCAGCTCCCGTTCGCAACGACCCTGCCAAAGAATCAGCAGGCGAGTCAATGAGACATTTCTAGCGTCACTGTCTCACGTCGGCTCGCGGACGGCCCGAACAACCACTTGTGACTTGAGTCACATTCGGCCCCAGACGCGCCAGAGGCGCCCCGAAGGGCGCCTCTGAACAACGAGTACTCAGACTCTAGTAGTCGTCAGTACTGATGATGGACTCTAGTAGTCGTCAGTACTGATGATGGACTCTAGTAGTCGTCCATTCCACCCATGCCGTGGTTGTGGGCGCCCTTCGCCGGAGCTTCGACGATCACACACTCGGTGGTCAAGAACAGCGCAGCAATCGAGCCGGCGTTCTGGAGGGCCGACAACGTCACCTTGGCGGCGTCGATGACGCCAGCCTTGACCAGGTCGACATACTCGCCAGTGGCGGCGTTGAGACCAAACGCACCCTCGAGGTTCGACACCTTTTCGACGATGACGCCGCCGTTAAGGCCGGCATTTTCAGCAATCTGCTGCAACGGAACCGACAGGGCCCGAGCAATGATGCGGGCACCAACAGCCTCGTCGCCTTCGAGCTTGTCAGCAGCAGCCTCGACTGCAGTGCGAGCACGAAGCAGCGACACGCCGCCACCAGGAACCACGCCGGCTTCAAGAGCAGCCTTGGTGGTGCTGACCGCGTCTTCGATGCGGTGCTTCTTTTCCTTGAGCTCGACCTCGGTCGCGGCGCCAACCTTCAGCACGGCCACGCCACCCGACAGCTTGGCAAGACGCTCCTGGAGCTTCTCGCGGTCATAGTCAGAGTCGGTGTTTTCGATCTCGTTCTTGATCTGGGCCACACGACCCTCAACGTCCATTGACTGGCCGGCGCCTTCGATGATCGTGGTCTCGTCCTTGGTCACCACGACGCGGCGGGCGGTGCCCAGCAGGTCGAGGGTGACGTTTTCGATCTTGAGACCAACATCTTCGGTGATGACCTGGCCACCGGTGAGGATGGCCATGTCCTGCAGCATTGCCTTACGGCGGTCGCCGAACCCAGGAGCCTTCACCGAGACCGAGCGGAATGTGCCGCGGATCTTGTTGACGACCAGGGTCGCCAGCGCTTCGCCTTCGACATCTTCGGCAATGATCACGAGGGCACGGTTGGCCTGCATGACCTTTTCGAGGATCGGAACAATGTCGCGCACGGCGCTGACCTTGGAACCCAAGAACAAGATGTAGGGCTCTTCGAGCACTGCTTCTTGACGATCAGGGTCGGTCACGAAGTACGGCGAGATGTAGCCCTTGTCGAAACGCATGCCCTCAACGAGGTCCATCTCGAGGCCAAAGGTCTGGCCCTCTTCGACGGTGATGACGCCGTCCTTGCCGACCTTTTCGATGGCTTCGGAAATCAATCGGCCAATCTCAGGATCAGCCGACGAGATCGAGGCAACGTTGGCGATCTGGGCCTTGTCGGTCGACACGTCGACGGCAAGGTCGCGAATCGAGTCAGCAGCCGCAGCAACACCAGCCTCGATGCCCTTCTTGAGGCTCATCGGGTTGGCACCGGCGGCAACGTTGCGAAGGCCTTCACGCACCATGGCCCACGCCAACACGGTGGCGGTGGTGGTGCCGTCGCCAGCAACGTCGTCAGTCTTCTTGGCAACTTCTTTCACCAACTCGGCGCCGAGGCGCTCGAAGGGATCATCGAGTTCGATGTCCTTGGCAATCGAGACGCCGTCGTTGGTAATGGTGGGGGCGCCCCACTTCTTGTCGAGCACCACGTTGCGGCCCTTTGGGCCCAACGTGACTCGAACAGCGTCGGCCAGCTTGTTCATGCCGGCCTCAAGGGACCGCCTGGCCTCTTCGTCGAACGAGATCAATTTCGCCATCTGGCTTGTTCTCCATTTGGGGTCGCGGCTTCCGACATCCGGAACCGTGTCGATCCGCTTCCGGGCCGAGCAGCCCGTTAGCACTCTCAGGGCGAGAGTGCTAACAAGCAAACCAGCCAACGCGCCGATTCGCAACCTGTGAGTGGGGAGAAATCCAACCAATCAGCGCTGGCCCAGCACCCGCTGGACCACAGTGGCGATGAGCTCCTCGGTCTGATTCATCGCTGCGTTCAGCCCAAACTCAGCAGCGAGCGACACCACCTCGACGCCGGATAGCCCTGATGGCGAATGCTCTCCGTCGGCAATAGCGCCAACAATAACCACGACCGGAACACCAAGGTCGCGGGCCATCCCGATGACGCCGCCGACCACCTTGCCGTCCATGGACTGATCGTCGAGCAGTCCTTCGCCAGTGATGACCACGTCGGCGCGCTCGATGGCTTCGGCCAGATCGACCTCGTCGGCAACCAGGTCAAAGCCAGGTCGAAGGGTTGCCCCAATCGCAGCCAGACCGCCCGCGAGTCCGCCAGCCGCACCGGAAAACACCAGGTCGGTGACATCGACCCCGAACTGCTCGGCATAGACCTGGGAAAGCCGCTGCAACCGCCCAACAAGCAGCTTGACCTGGGCTGGTGACGCTCCCTTTTGTGGACCAAACCGGGTCGCGGCTTCGACGAAACCGAGCCGAACATCGCATGCCACCTCGATATCGAGCCGAGCGAGGCGGCTCAATGGCTCCATCGAACGAATCGCGCCCAGACCACCATCGGTGGTGGCCGATCCGCCCACGCCAACAATCACCCGGCGAGCACCGGCGTGGGCGGCCTCGGCAATGAGTTCGCCGGTGCCCGACGTCGTGGCGGACAACGGATCGTTTCGGGCTCTGCCACCCGCTAGGTCGAGCCCGGAGGCTTGGGCCATCTCGATCACCGCGAGCCGGCCCGTGAGTCGCCAGCCGGCCTCGACAGGATCGCCAAGAGGACCCGTCACCACGGTCTTGCGGTTGGCACCACCCAGTACTTCGAGCAGGCCCTCGCCGCCGTCAGCAAGGGGTTTGGCGATGGTCGACCATCCGGCCGCGGCGGCGCCAGCATCAATGGCGGCAACGACTTCGGCTGCGCTCGCCGTGCCCCGGAACTTGTCCGGAGCTGCGACAACGGTGCGCGATGTCGCTTGTCGCTGCTGAATCATGGCGTCCATTGTCGCCGATCGTCAGGCCCATCGGACACCGCGGGGCCAAACAGCGTCACACAGGGGCCCTACGCTCATCGCCATGAGCGTCGCCGATCACACCCGCTCGATTGTTGTCGTCAGCAATCGAGGCCCGGTTGCTTATGGTCGCAACAACGAGGGCGAGCTCGCACCGACCAAGACCGGAGGTGGCCTCGCTTCGGGCATGCGCCCGTTGCTCGAATCAGGCCATGCTCAGTGGTTTGCCCATCCGATGAGCTCTGCCGATCGCGAGGCCATGAACAGCTCAGGTGAGCTCAGCGACGGTGCCCTTACCGTCAACCTGGTCGATACCGACCAAGACACGCTGACCGCCGCGATTGGACGATTCGCCAACGAACGCCTGTGGTTCATCCACCATTCGATGGTCGAGCTAGCGACCAACAACACCACCATTGCCCACGACTGGGATGCCTTCGTGGTCGCCAACAACCGCATGGCCGACCACATCGCGGCTCATGCCGCACTCGACGCCATTGTGCTGATCCAGGACTACCACCTACCTCTCGTCGCCCGACAGCTCAGGACCTTGCGCCCCGACCTGTCGACCGTGCACTTCTCCCACACCCCGTTTGCCGACCCCGATTCACTGGCAGTGTTGGGCTCAACCATTGCGACCGAACTGCTGGAAGGCATGGCCGCCCACGACGCCTGCGGGTTTCATTCGACCATGTGGTCCGACCGTTTCGGGGCCAGCTGTGCTCGATTTGGGGTCGACGCTCCCCCGGTGTTCGTGTCGCCGCTGCCCGTCGACACCGAACGGCTCAGAGTCGTTGCGGCATCAGACTCCGTCGCCGACCTCGTCGCCGCAACGAAGGCACGCCTTGGCGACCGCTCACTCATGGTCAGGGTCGATCGGCTCGAACCAACGAAGAACATCGTGGCCGGGTTCGAGGCCTACGACGCAATGCTGCGCGCCCACCCCGAAATGGTTGGCGCGGTCGTCTTTTGTGCCTACGTGTACCCGTCTCGATCCGAGCTTCAGGCCTACCAAGCCCTCACCGCCGCCGTGGCCGATGTGGTGACACGAATCAATGAAACATGGTCAACACCACGGTGGCAGCCAATCGAGCTCGATCTCGAAGACAACTACGAAGCAGCAGTTGCCGGCCTTGTCGGCTACGACGTGCTGATCGTGAACCCCATCGCCGATGGGCTGAACCTGGTGGCCTTCGAAGGCCCCACCATCAATCAGCACAATGGGGCAGTCGTGCTGAGCACCACCGCCGGCGCCCACGATCAGCTGGGACCAGAGGCCATATCGATCGACCCGAGCGACGTCGAAGCAACTGCCGACGCTATGTACCGCGGCCTCACAATGGGCGCCGGCGAACGGGCTCGCCACCACCGGGCTCTGGCGCTCATCGCATCGAAGCGAACGATCGGCGACTGGCTCGTCGAACAGATCGCTGCCGCTCCCTGAGGTCAGTTCAACAAGAACGGGACCACATCAGCTGCGCTCGCCAGCTCGACGTCGCCAACGCCCGCAAGCTCGCTCGCGACCCCGTCATTGGTGACAACAACGCGCAACGACGGACGGTTTCCCGCAATCGGGCCAACAGCCCGAAAGGCGGGCAAATCGCCGACATCGTCGCCGAGGTACACCACGGCAGTCGCCGAATCTGGAGTGCGGTCGCGCAAGGCGGTGCCCTTGTCGACAGCAATGGGCGGATGCAGCTCGACGCTTTGGCGGGCCGGACGGATCTCGAGCCCTGACTCAGCCGCAACCAGCTGGGCCCACGCCTCGACTCGTTCGGCCAACTCGGGAGTCTCGCGGTAGTGCAGAGTCAGCGACACACCCTTGGACTCAACACGGGCATCACCCAACTCGGCCAAGGCCCGATCGGCGACACCTTCGATGATTGGCTGCCAGGTCGCAGTCGACGGATGGGTTGACGTGCGGCCCGAGATTCGCTGTTCGAGCCCATACAGGCCAACCAGATCGATCGTCACTGACTCGAATCGTTCGGCCAAGAACGCGAGCGGACGGCCCGAAACGACCGTGACGTGAGCGCCGTCTTCCACGAGCCCATGGAGTGCTTCGAGGGCTCCAGCAGCCGGTCGGGCCATCGATGGATCGTCGACCAAGGCCGACAGGACGCCATCGAAATCGGTGAACACCGACACGCCAACCAGGTCGCCACCCAGGCGAGCTCGTAATCCGTCAATCATGAAGAGAAATCAGGATCCTGCCAGATCGACGCCGACGAGGATAAGTACCTGTGGGTCTTCGAACTCGCCGATCTCGTTTGCGACATTCGCAGGCATTGCGAACACGTCGGCGACTTCGTCAAGCCCGAGGGCCTTGGCAACGGCCTGGGCCTCCAGCAGGTAGCCATCGATGTGATGCACCTTGCTCACGTTGAGCACTCCGCTCGTCCAGTTGGTGGGGGTCAACGTGGTGTACCCCTCAGCCAGCAGCACTGCCGTTTGTGCCCCAGCAGCGCCCCGAGTGGTGGTCGTGTTCGCGACCTGCACCCGAACCTCGTTCGGGCTGCGAGCAACAAACACGGCACTGTCGC
This sequence comes from uncultured Acidimicrobiales bacterium, assembly GCA_964350975.1. Lineage (GTDB taxonomy): Bacteria > Actinomycetota > Acidimicrobiia > Acidimicrobiales > Poriferisodalaceae > JAADHX01. Next base: position 9,026 of record CAYGMW010000047.1, read on the forward strand.
CCGGATCGGACGTTGGGGTGGTGTCTTCGGTACCGCCTTCGACGACCGTGCTATCGGTCGTCTCGGCCGGCGTGGTCTCTGGTGTCTCTTGTGGTGTTGTCTCGGGTGTGCTCTCGACGGTCGAGCTCGCGGTGGTGGCGTCGGTGTTCTCCGTAACGGGCGCGGTGGTTGTCGTGATGTCGGCTACCGCACTCGCCGAAACGGTGTCCCCGTCGATGGCAGTGCGCATCAGCACCAGCCCGATGAGCAGAGCAACCACGATGAGCACGATGCCCCTCGTCATGGCTCCACTTGCCGAGCGGGCGAATGATCCATCGCTTGCTGCGTGTCGTCCAGCGTTCATTTTCGGCTTCCTTGGGTCACTTCTGGTGCGGCCTGTGTTGCCCGTCTGAGCCCGAGGTGGGAATCGAACCCACAACCCCCGCTTTACAAGAGCGGTGCTCTAGCCGTTGAGCTACTCGGGCGCGACGTCGATGGTACGCCGTTCGCGGCACTATTTTGGGACGCGCTGTCAACTGCGCCTGCGAACCACCTCAAAGCACGCAATTGCTGCCGCATTTGCGACATTGAGCGAGTCGAGATGACCGGTCTGCGGAATCGACACCAACTGATCACATCGCTCGCCGACGAGACGGCTCAACCCCGTCCCCTCAGCGCCAAGAACAAGCGCTGTTGGACCCGCAAGATCGGCCGTGGTCGCAAAGATCGACTCGCGGGCCGATGCGTCGAGACCAAAGGACCAGATACCGGCTTCGGCCATCTGGGTGATGGCGTTGGGCAGCCCTCCGACCAATGCAATCGGGAGATATTCGATCGCGCCAGCAGCCGACTTGGCCGCCGCAGGCGTGATCCGAACAGCGCGATGGCGAGGCAGCACCACCCCGGTTACCCCAGCAACATCAGCCGTTCGCAAGATGGCGCCGAGGTTACCCGGGTCGGTCACCCCGTCGAGAACAAGTAGGAACGGGGCCGACCCGTGGCCTTCCAACAGCTCCTCAAGTTCGACCGCGCGCAGCGGAGCAGCGGTTGCGAGCACACCCTGATGGGCCTCGGTGAGCGCCAGCGCATCAAGCTTCTTACGCGGCATGCGGACGACCGAAACATGGTCCTCGCGCGCCAAGTCGAGGATCTCGCTGACGATGAATGACTCGTCGGCCTCTTCGGCCACCACCACTTCTGACACCCGACGGCGGCCGGCGCGCAACAGTTCCACCACTGCTTGGCGACCTTCGACCCGGTCACCACCAAGGTCGTTCGGGTCGCGCCGACGCTGTCCCGCGGGGCCTTGGCGGGCCGCGGGCCGCTGAGGAGCCCTGCTCGCGGCAGCGCCACCCTCGGAGCGTTTCGCCGGAGCACCCGACGAACGAACCGGCCGACCGGATCGACTCCCACCACCGCTACGAGGCGCCGGGGCGCCGCGGCCGCTCGGTTTGCCACGACGGCCGCCGGGCGTTCCTCGAGATCCGCGTCCAGCACTCACCGCGACTGCACCAATGCAACAGACATACACACAACTGCTTCCTGTCGGCCCAATGCGCCGACGCCTTCTGTGGTCTTGCCCTTGACGGTGACCGGAGCACCGACCACCTCGGACAGTCGTTGTTCGATCTCGGCCCGGCGCGGCGCCAGTTTTGGTCGGTCGGCAATCACCGTGCAGTCAACGTTCACTGCTTCCCACGACGCCTCGCGGACCATTGCCACCGTGCGCCGGAGCAGCTCGATCGAATCGGCACCCGCGTACGCGGCGTCGGTATCTGGGAACTGTTGCCCGATGTCTCCGAGACCAGCGGCGGCTAACAGCGCATCGATAACTGCATGGGTCACCGCGTCGGCGTCGCTGTGACCGACGAGGCCCGCAACACCATCGAACACAACGCCGCCCAAGATCATCTGGCGTTCGGGGTCATCGCTGATTCGGTGCATGTCGAAGCCGTTGCCGATACGAAACGCGGTCATGAGGGGCCGTCCACTGGCTGTCTGGTTGGGTCGGAACTTGCTGTGCGCCAGGTGGCTCGGGCGATCACGAGGTCGCGCTCGGTGGTGATCTTGGCGTTCGCCTCGTTGCCTTCCACGACAACAACACTCCCACCGAGGTCTTCGATAAGGCCAGCGTCGTCGGTTGCATCGCCCTCGGAGGCGTGAGCCGAACGCAGCTTGTCGACCGCGAATCCCTGAGGAGTCTGTACGGCGACCAAGCTGGACCGGTCAACGGTACCAACGACCATATTGCGATCGACCTGCTTGATGGTGTCGATCACGGCAATCCCAGGCACCACTGCGTCAGCACCGGAGCGCAAGGCATCGATCACCCGAAGAAACAACGCCGCGTCGGCTCCTGGACGGGCACCATCATGAACCAGCACGTACTCAACATCGGCTGGGAGCGCCGCCAGTCCCGCTCTGACCGACTCGCTGCGCGTCGCTCCGCCAGCAACGACGACATCGGCATCAACCCCCGCGCTGATCTCGTCAGACGACGTCACCAAGATGACTCCGTCAGTCGATCGCCGAGCCGCGGCGATGGAATGGTCAATCACCCGAACCCCGTCGATGAGCTCCAACAACTTTGGTCGCCCGAAACGAGTCGACGCGCCAGCGGCGACGACGACGGTCCACACCCTTGGGGCGGAGGAAGCCGTTGGGACTGGGGCACTCACTGACACAGCGTGACACCGAGCCGGGCGATCCTCAAGCGTCAAGGCCGCAAGCGGCCACTTTCGCCAGGTGCGGACAGCTGGGTACCATCCGCAACGGCCGCCCCGTCGGGCTGCTCCTCGATGACGCTGTCAGGCGCTATGGAGGCGAAATACACCGTGCCGCGCGCTGTGGGCACCGAGTGAGCCACCACCACATCGATCTCATCACCAATGAGGTCAGCGGCATCGGCCACCACGACCATGTCACCGTCGGGGGTGTAGCCAACGCCTTGGCCCGGCTCGGACCCTTCCTTGACCATCTCGATCTTGGTCATCGAACCAGCACCCAGCGGGACGCGGAACTCAGCCGCGAGGCGGGCCATGTTCAGACACATCACGCCCTGAAGCTCTGCCACTCGGGCCAGTGGGCGGTCGTTCGTCACGAGCCGAAGGCCCAGCTTGCGACCAAGAATCACCAGTTTGGCATCGACCTCGGCAACCTCGGTGATGTCGTCATCAAAGATTCGAAGCGAAACCCGAGGGTCGCGATCCAGCGCCTCCAGCTGATCGAGTGCTCTGCGGCCCCGACGTCGGCGAGTTGGATCCTGAGCGTCCGCGAGGCCTTGGATCTCTTCGAGCACGAAGCGAGGCACGATCAGGTCGCCATCGAGGAAGCCGCTCTTGACGATGGCCGACAGGCGAGAGTCGAGAACAACACTTGTATCGAGCAACGAAGCACCGGCGGCCGGGGCCTCACCGAGCCGGCGGGCCGATGACAAACCAGCGGGGTGGAGACCAACAAGGCGCCACAGCTCGCTACTTCGGCGCAAACCAATGCGCGAACCCAGCGACAATCCCAGCCAGGTAGCGACGGCAAACACCGGCGCGCCCCAGGTCAGACCCAAGAATGCGAAGCCGGACACTCCAGCGAGGGCGCCCATGAGACCACAACCAAACCCGAACACGCCGCCAGAAATCAACTCTGCTGCCGACCAAGGCAGCTGGCCTTCTTCGATGCGTCCGAGCGACGAGCTCAGGCGCCGACCAATCACGCCGCCGGCGACATATCCCGCCGCCGCGCCGAGGGTTGCGCCAAGCAGACCCGACAAGTCGCTGCCCGAGATCGCCAACGCTGACCTCTGCCCCGCTGCGGTGAGCAGCAAGACGATGAGTAGGCGGGTGACCTCAACCGACATAGATAGTTCCCAAACGAAGACAACACAGGAGGCATGAGTCGACTCCCATGGGCGTCGACTTCACTCCATCGGCACCAGGACCGAGATACTGACCTCTACGGCGGACGAATGATCAGCCGGGTACCATGGCCGGAATGAACGTTCGAGAACTGCTCGATTCGGTCGACATGCTGTCGTCGCTGACCACCGACGAGATGGATGCTGTGGAGCGCAGCGCCTCCCTTGTCGAACTCGAACGCAACGACGTGATGTTCCACGAACATGACGAAGCCGACCGGCTCTATGTCGTGGCATCAGGCCGCGTCGCCATCACTCGCGACTCCATCGACGGGCGCGAATCGGTGTTAGCGCTCACCGAGCGGGGCGACCTCATCGGCGAGATGCCGTTGTTCGATGGACGGACTCGAAGCGCCAAGGCCAAGGCCCTTGAACCGTCAGTGCTGGTGGAGGTTCCGTACGCGCCGCTTCGTGAGATGTACGCCGCTCGACCCGTTTTGCTCTGGGAAGTGGTCGAACTCTTGGCGGTGCGGCTGAGGTCGATGGACGACGCCCTTGCCGACACGATGTTCCTCGATGTCGCCGGCCGTACTGCGAAGCGGCTGCTGGAGCTGGCGGGCAACCGCGACGAATTCCAGCTGCCCATCACCCAAGAGGAGTTGGCTCGGATGGTGGGCGCCAGCCGCGAGCGAGTGAACAAGGCCATCTCGTCGTTTATCCGGCTCGGCTGGCTCGAACAACGCGACCGCAGCTACCGCATCACCAACCGACCCGCTCTCACGCAACGTTCGCACTGACGCCGGCTCGGCTCCCAACTTGTTGGGCTTCCAAACCGGCCTCGATGGCGTCGAACAAGTGGGTCGGTCGCACGGTGTCGAGACCGAGTGGCGCATCGGGTGAACGTGACGGGATCATCGCCCTTGTAAACCCCAGCCGACGGGCTTCTTCGAGGCGGCGATCCATCTCGGCCACCTGGCGAATCTCTCCTCCGAGTCCAAGCTCGCCGCAGACAACCATGCGATCGGGAATCGGCCGGCCCGTCACCGACGACGCCACGGCCAACGCAACACCAAGGTCCGAGCCCGGTTCGCTGGCTTGAACGCCTCCGACGACTGAGACGTACACATCGAACTTGGACAACGGCAAACCGCCTCGGCGTTCGAGAATCGCAAGCACCAAGGCCAGCCGCTTCTGATCGAACCCTTGGGTGACGCGTCTCGGCGATGGCAGGGACGATTCGTTCACCAAGGCTTGCATCTCGACGAGCAAAGGTCGCGTCCCGTCGACGACCGGGACCACCACCGAACCGGGGACACCAGCCGCCCGGTCACTCAGGAACAACCGACTCGGATCGTCGACCCCCCGCATGCCATCGGGCGCCATTTCGAACACGCCCAGAGAACGCGTCGAGCCGAAACGGTGTTTGGCGGCTCGCAAAAACCTCAGAGCATGGTGCCGGTCGCCTTCGAAGGTCAGGACCGTGTCGACGAGGTGTTCCATCATCCGCGGGCCAGCGAGAGACCCTTCCTTGGTGACCTGGCCAACCAGCACTACCGCTGCTCCTGTAGCGCGGGCCACCCGAACCAGCTTGTGTGTGCACTCGCGTACCTGGGTCACCGAACCTGGAACCCCATCGCATGCGGGGTCGTGGATCGTCTGCACTGAGTCGACAACAACCAATTCGGGTTCGAGACGGGCGATCTCAGCGGCGATGCCGGTGACATCGACCAGGTCGGTGATGAAGACCGACTCGTGTACCGCGCCGAGCCGTTCGGCCCGGTCGCGCACCTGCTCAATGGACTCCTCGGCCGACACGTACAACGCTCGACGACCAGCTTCAGCGGCTTGGGCTGCGGCCTGTAGAAGCAGCGTCGACTTTCCGATTCCGGGCTCGCCCCCCACGAGGGTGACCGAACCGGCCACCCAGCCGCCGCCCAGAACCCGATCAAGCTGAGGCACACCGCTCGAGAATGGGGCGACCGAACCTCGTCGAACCGACGTCAGGGGCAAGGCTTGCGAGCCTGGGGCAACCGACGCGGCCGATCCATGCGGAACCAACGTGTTCCATTCGTGGCATATCCCACACTGCCCCGACCACTGGGGAGCACTCGCAGCGCAGCTGCGACACACGAAGCCCGCCGACCGTGAGCCTGATCGTGAGGACAAAGAACGCGACGAAGATGCCATAGCTGTCGAGTGTGGCAATGGGGTGGGACATCGGAGCCGTTCTGGGCGGCGAGTGCGTCCCCATCAGATCGTCGGGCGAACGCCTCCGCCGCTTGACCGTCGCCACAAGAGCGCGGCGAGAACAACGACACATACCGCAGCCACGCTCCATGCAACCGCCAAACGAACCCACGCCCGATCGACCGCGGCATGGCTGCGCTCGGCCTCGTCGCGAGCTTCGAAGACCGCGTTGTCGACCACCTGCGATGCAGCCGTGGCTACCTGACCGATCGAATCAGACAAGGTGACCTCGGCGGCCGACGACGACTCCGACCCGCCTCCGGGCGTTGTCACCCGCACAGACAACGTCACCGTCTCGTCGAGCGGGACTCCGGCAGCCACTTCCAATTCTTCGGTGGTGTATCCGAACGGCTCGCCGCCGAGCAGGTCGGTGAGCAGCGCTGAGCTCAGCGATTCCACAGGTTCGGCTGGATCGATGCCCACCGCCAACTCGTAGTCGGTCACCCCAAAAGCGGCGATGACATCGGCCTCGCGCACGTCGAACCAGCGACCTCCATCAAGGGTCGCCACCACGTCGGCCAGCCGATCTGGCTGGGGCACAACTGCCGACACTGTCAGCGTTGCTCCCCCGTCGG
>CAYGMW010000048.1:0-15581 GCA_964350975.1 uncultured Acidimicrobiales bacterium
TCATTGCCGATCTGAGCGATGACGACCTCGGTCTTGACGTCGGCGAACTCCCTGCTGCGGCTGGAGGTTCCCCCGACTTGGACTTGCCGATCGAAGACCTCGATCTGTCCGAGCGTCCCCGCAATTGTCTGAAGCGAGTCCAGGTCAACACCATCGGTGAGCTCCTTACCAAGAGCCCCGACGACCTGCTCTCCATTACCAACTTCGGTCAGAAGTCACTCGACGAGGTCATTGTGAAACTCGACGAGCGTGGTCTGGCCCTGCGCGGCATGTCCGCCACGACGGCCTAGGAGTCGAGATGCCCACGCCAAAGAAGGGCCGTCGTTTCGGCGGTTCCGCTTCCCACCAAAAGGCCATGATGGCCAACCTCGCTGCGTCACTGTTCGCCGCGGAGGCTATCGACACCACCGAGGCCAAGGCCAAGGCTCTGCGTCCGTACGCCGAAAAGCTCATCACGAAGGCGAAGAAGGGCGGCCTGCACCGTCATCGCCAAATCGTGTCGACGATCGGCGACGTCGAGATGGCGCAGAAGCTCATTGACGATATTGCCCCGCGTTACCAGGACCGCCCCGGTGGTTACACGCGGATCATGAAGCTCGGCACCCGCCACGGCGACAACGCCCCCATGGCCCGAATCGAACTTGTCTGACATTGTTCTGCCGGTTGAGGCAACAAGAAGAACTCTTCAACGCACGGGTTGCTTCGGCGCCCGTGCGTTGTCGCGCTCCGGAGCACCTACGTGACGGCTGAGCGCCGAGCGAAGGGCGGTACGAGCGTGAACGCCCGCATGACGCTTGGTTACCACGGACGTACCTTTTATGGGTGGGGCGATAACCCGGGTCTGAGGACGGTCGAAGGCACTGTGCGCGCCGCCCTTGAGAAGGTGCTGCGCCATGACATTGTCGTGCATGTCGCTGGTCGCACTGACCGCGGGGTCCATGCCGCAGCCCAGGTGGCGTCGTTCGTCACCCACGCTCCTCACTTCGATCCAGTCCTGCTGAGGTCGGCGATCAACAAGCTCTGTAAGCCCGAGATCTCCATCGCCGAAATCGTTGAGGTTGACGCCAACTTCCACGCCCGATTTAGTGCCGTGTCTCGTAGCTACCGCTATCGGGTGCAGAATGCCTTTGTTGCTGACCCGCTTCGTTGCGACCACGTCTGGCACATGCCTGCAGAGCTTGACGTTGATGCAATGAACCACGCCGCAGCGGCAATCGTTGGCCTCCACGACTTTCGGGCCTTCTGCCGAGTTGCGCCTGGTAAGACCCGCGACGAGCCCATGTATCGCAGGGTCATGGCCGCCCAATGGTCCGTAGATGGAGATGAGTTGGTGCTGAATATCGTCGCGAACGCGTTCTGTACCCAAATGGTCAGGTCGCTGACGGCGGCAATGGTGGGTATCGGGCGCGATGTCGAGGGCCACAAGTCTATGGAAACGCTGCTGGGCGAGACGACGCGAAGCATCACCCCAGCACCGCCTCATGGGCTGACGTTGACCTCTGTCGAGTACCCGGATTGGTCGAGTTCTTGATGATCTTGCTCATAGGCATTGCCGTTAGGGCCCGCGACCCGTATCCTTGCCCTTCGGCCGGTCCACGGGACTGGCTCGTCCCGCGACGTCTGAACAGCCGGTTCGTCGTCCGCCCCGAAGTTCTACCGAGGTTTCTCTCGTGCGTACCTATTCAGTGAGCGCAACCGAGATCGAGCGCGACTGGTACATCGTCGACGCCGAAGATCTTGTGCTTGGCCGCATGTCCACCGAGATCGCGCGTATTTTGCGCGGCAAGCACAAGCCGATGTTCACACCGCACCTCGACACGGGCGATCACGTCATCGTCATCAACGCGTCGAAGGTGGTGTTGACCAAGGACAAGGCCAACACCAAGATGGTCTACCGTCACTCTGGTTACCCAGGCGGCCTCAAGACCGAGAGCTACGGCAACCTGCTTCGCCGTAAGCCCGAAGACGCCATCCGCAAGACCATCGGCGGCATGCTTCCGAAGAATCGTCTCGGCGCTCAGATGCTGACCAAGCTCAAGGTCTACGCCGGCCCTGAGCACCCGCATGCAGCCCAGATGCCGAAGCCCCTTGCACTCGACCACGCCCGGGCTAACGCCCGCTGATCACGAGGAACCTGTTCGTGACTGCACCTCTTACCCAAACCACCGGTCGACGCAAGCGCGCTGTAGCGCGTGTTCGCTTCCGCCCCGGCACGGGCACCATCACCATCAATAAGCGGACGATCGAGGACTACTTCCCGTCAGCGACCCACCGCATGGCTGTTGTGCACCCGCTGAAGCTCGCCGAGATGGACGAGTCCTACGACGTCGACATCACCATGCACGGCGGCGGCCCGAGCGGCCAGGCTGGCGCAGCCAGTTTGGGAATCGCTCGTTCGATTCTTGAAGTTGCTCCCGAGGTTCGGCCGACGCTCAAGTCAGCCGGTCTCCTCACTCGCGATGCTCGCGAGAAGGAAAGCAAGAAGTACGGCCTCAAGAAGGCCCGCAAGGCACCTCAGTACTCCAAGCGCTGAGTTGGTAGCCGTGCGGTTTGGTACCGACGGCCTCAGGGGGCGCGCAAACGCCGAACTGACCCCCGAACTAGCACTCCGATTCGGGCGCGCTGCGGCGCGCTCGATCGGCGCGTCTCGATGGTACATCGCCCGCGATACCCGCCAATCGGGCCCGATGTTGGCCGCAGCCGTTGCGGCTGGACTCGCAGCTGAAGGCGTCGACGTGGTCGACCTCGGAGTGGCGGCGACGCCGGTGGCGGCATTCTTGGCTCGTGAGCCCGGTACCGCGGCGGTCGTGGTGTCTGCGTCGCACAATCCGTGGCCCGACAATGGCTTGAAGCTGTTCGCTCCGGGCGGACACAAGCTTTCTGATGCCGTGCAGAACGACATCGAGCAGCTGCTCGATGAGCTCGCAGCGACCGCTCCGTGCGGCGAGGCGACTGCCGTCGGGTCGATTGCTACGCCGACAACGGATCTCTTGGATCGCTACATAGCCAATGTGGTTGCAGCGGCCGCAGGTCGGTCGTTGACGGGTCTCAAGGTCGTGCTCGACTGTGGTCACGGTGCAGCAGTGCGCACCGCGCCAGCGATCTTTGAACGCCTGGGAGCCGACGTCACCGTGTTGCACGCGGCGCCGGATGGTCGCAACATCAATGATTCCGTCGGGTCGACTGATCCCACCGTGTTGGCCGCTGAGGTCGTTGGTTTGGGCGCCGATATTGGGCTCGCCTTCGACGGCGACGCCGATCGGGTGATCGCCGTTGACGAACTCGGGGCTGTGGTTGACGGCGACCGTCTGCTGGGACTTTTCGCGGTTGACCTCGCCGAACGTGATCTTCTCAGCGACAACACCCTTGTTGTCACGGTCATGTCGAACCTGGGCCTGCATCGCGCAATGGCGGCTCGCGGCATCGAGGTGCTCATCACCCCGGTGGGCGATCGCCACGTGCTCGAAGCCATGGCCAATGGTGGGTTTACGCTCGGCGGCGAGCAGTCGGGTCACTTGGTATTTGGCGACTTCGCCACAACAGGCGATGGCGTGCTGGCCGGTGTTTTGTTGTGTGACCTTGTCCATCGAGCCAACACATCGTTTGGGGCCCTCGCCGCCCGCGTGATGCAACATGTTCCTCAGCTGTTGGTGAATGTTCGCACCACGGTCCGGCCCGATGACCCTGCGTCTGACCTCGCAGCCGAGCTGCAACAAGCATCCGACCGGCTCGGCGACAGCGGCCGAGTATTGGTGCGGTCATCGGGGACAGAGCCGCTGGTGCGGGTCATGGTTGAGGCCACCGAGCTTGAGTTAGCTCACTCGGTGACCGATGGTCTGGTCACGGCTGTTATTGAGCGATACGGCTCAGCGTTAGATAGCTAGCCAACGCCGGGCGCCCCTCAGTGGGAGCTGTTCGTGTTGGCGAAAGTTCGAGAAGGGTAACGTCAGAATATGTGCGGAATCATTGGTGTCGTTCGGCGTAACGACAATCGTCCGCCCTTGGTGGGGTCAGACGTGTTGGCCGCGACGGTGTCGTTGCGGTCGTTGCTTCACAGCGACGAGTCGCTCGTGCGGCGCCTGTTGGCCTGTGGCCAGGCGGCATCGGAGCTCGATTTGTCACTGCGTTCGCTGCCTGGCGTCCGCACCCTTGTTGCCGACCCGGCATTGATTGCGTCGATGATCACGGCACTCGACGAGTTGTCCGCCGACGTTGACGTGCTGGATGCAGCCCTCGACCGAGGCGAGGTCGGCGATGTTGATGCCGAAGCGCTGAACGCCGCAATGATTGCGGTGAAAGATGCAGTCTGGTCGTTGCGTCGTGACCGGATTCGTAACGCGGTGGCCATTGCATCGCTCGCCGGCCCCGGTGCTGGGGCCCAAGCTGTTGCAATCTATTGGCAGGTTCAGGTTGCGCTGTCGGCGCTGGATCGTCTCGAGGTGCGTGGGCGAGACTCAGCCGGTATTGAGATCATCGTGCGAGGCGCGAGCGCTGACGACATCGACCCGGCGATCCGATTTGAGCTCGACCGGCGAGCCGCGGACCCAACGTTTCGGTCTGGCGCTGTTCGCTTGCAACACGACCACGCGGTTTTCGTGTACAAGGCCGCGGCTGAGATCGGCGAGCTGGGTGACAACACTGCTGCCCTGCGGGCCGCGATCGATGGCGACCACGGCCTTGCGGCCCTTGTCAGCCAGCCCGGCGCTGAAGCAACGGTGCTCGGGCACACCCGGTGGGCGTCGATCGGCATTATCTCTGAGGCAAACGCCCACCCCCTCGACTCGACCGAGGAAGAAGACGGCGAACGCCCGTTGGTGACGGCCGTTCTCAACGGCGACGTTGACAACTTCGCGGACCTCAAGGCAGTTCATTCGTTGTCGATCTCGCCCGAGATCACGACCGACGCCAAGGTGATCCCGACCTTGGTCTCGCGTGGCATCGCTGGCGGCGCTGACGTCACCGAAGCGTTCCGAGCTGCAGTGGCAAGCTTCGAGGGTTCTGTCGCCATTGGCGCAGCCTCTGGAAGCAGCGGCGAGTTGCTGTTGGCGCTGCGAGGCAGCGGTCAGGCGGTGTACGTCGGTGTGGCCGACCATGCCTACATCGTGGCGTCCGAGCCGTACGGCGTGGTCGAAGAAGCCACCTCGTATCTGCGTATGGACGGCGAAACCCCGTCCGACCCAGACAACTCGGTTGCGAGCCGGGGACAGATCGTGGTCATTGACCCTCGATCGGCGGGCGACGCCGGCGCGATGCGGCGTCTGAGCTACGACGGCACCGAGTTGCCGGTTGTGGACACCGAAATGGTGGTCCCAGAGATCACCACGCGCGACATCGACCTTGGTGACGCACCTCACTTCTTCCTCAAGGAGATTTCCGAGGCGCCGAACTCGTTTCGCAAGACCTTGCGTGGACGCATTATCGAAGTCGACGGCGAACTCCGGGAACAGCTGGGTCCAGATTCGCTTCCCGATGACATCCGCCAGGCACTGGCCGACGGAACGATCACCACGGTTGTGTCGATTGGTCAAGGCACCGCCGCGGTCGCGGGGCAAAGCCTCGAAGCCTTTCTTGCGCCTCTGACTGTTGGACGCCTGCGTGTTGATTCCACGCTGGCAACAGAACTGTCTGGATTCGGTATCCGGCCCGACATGAGCGACACCCTGATTGTTGCGGTGAGTCAGTCCGGCACCACCACAGACACAAATCGAACCGTCGACGTTGTTCGCAGCCGAGGGGCAAAGGTCATCTCGATTGTGAACCGGCGAGGCAGCGACCTCACCGACCGCTCTGACGGCGTCGTCTACACCAGCGATGGGCGCGACGTGGAAATGTCGGTCGCGTCGACCAAGGCGTTTTACGCCCAGATTGCAGCTGGAGCGGTGTTGTCGTGCGCCATCGCCCGTGCCGCGGCTGGTGACAATCCACCCAATGCCGAGATCTCTCGCATGCTTGAAGCCGTCCGAGCACTTCCCGATGCGATGGCAACCGTGGTGGCTGATCGGGCTCACATCCGCGACATTGCCCGCCGGCATGCTCCGTTCCACCGCTACTGGGCTGTGGTGGGCAATGGCCCTAACGCGACCGCGGCTCGAGAGCTGCGGATCAAGTTGTCTGAGCTGTGTTACAAGGCCATCGCCCACGACTCGACCGAAGACAAGAAGCACATCGACTTGTCGTCTGAGCCGCTCATCTTGATCTGTGCTGCAGGCTTGACTGGATCGACTGCGGACGACGTCGCGAAGGAGATTGCGATCTTCCGGGCTCACAAGGCCACCCCAATCGCCCTGGTGTCAGGCGACACGTCGCGCTTTAGCGCGGCGCTCGACTTGGTTGCGCTGCCTGCAGTGCACCCATCGGTCGACTTCGTATTGGCCACCGTTGCGGGCCATTTGTTCGGCTACGAGGCCGCGCTCGCGATCGATGCCCAGGCTCGGGTGCTGCGCACCGCGAGAGCGACCATCGAATCGGCAGTCGACCAGGGCCGCTTGGCCACCGAGTGGGAGGCAGTCCAGCTTGAGTTGACCGAACCGGCGCAGCGCTTTTATGACGCATTGCGGACGGGTGCCTATGACGGGCACCTCGAAGCAAGCACCGCTGTCAAGGTCGCCACGCTGTGGCGATACGTCACCGGTGTGGTTCCGCTTGAAGCGTTCCAACTCGATTTCGGCAAGGTCGGCACGCCCGGTGTTTTGGTCGAAGACTTCGACCGGGCCCTGTCCCAGGCGATCGATGAGCTCACGCGCCCGGTTGATGCCATCAAGCATCAGGCCAAGACTGTCACCGTTGGTATTTCTCGATCCGACGAAACCTTGCTGGAGTCGCAATTGGTGCGCGACGTGTTGGCCGCAGGTGCGCCTCGAGATCGACTCAGCTATCGGTCGCTGAGGACACTCGCAGCGCTCGACCCCGCCATCGTCAAGGTCCTGGGATACACCCGCTACCGCATCGAAGACGACAACACCAGTGAGGCGTTGGTTCACGTCATCGACTCCGGTGGTGTGGCCCGCGATATCCCGTCACGCACGGCCCTCAACCCGGTGCTGCGAGGCACCAAGCATCGCGCTGCTTTCGAACGTGAGGTCACGGTCAGCAAGGGTCGCAGCGATGGTCGCTTCTTGATCATCGTGCCAGAGGTGAAAGACACCCAAGCGACGGGCCTGACCTTGCTTCATGTCGAGGTCGAACCCCGTCTGCCCGCCGCGATGATGCGCACGGTCATGCAGGGTTACCGAGGCCGCTACGCCGCCTTGAAAGATGCGGTCACCGAGACCGAGCCAACCTTCCGAGACGACCTGCTGGCACAGGTCGATGTGATCGATCTACTGACCGAGCCGGTGTACGTGCTTGCCGGGCACTGGACCCCATGATCTGCCCGTCGACCGCTGCCTGATGCAACCGCTCATCTCCGCCGCGGAGATGGCGGCGGTCGACGCCGCAGCCCCTGATCTGGGTGCATTGATCGAACGCGCTGGTGCCGCCGTTGCGAGAGCCGCGATCGCCATGCTGGGCGGCACCTATGGCCGTCGCGTGGCCATCGTCGCTGGTCCAGGAAACAACGGAGCTGACGGTATCGCCGCGGGCCGAATGCTCGAACGGCGTGGGGTTCGGGTCATGGTGGTGAGCCCAACCGCGAGCAAGGTTCCGCCCGCCGATCTGGTGATCGACGCCGCCTTTGGAATGGGCCTCAACCGGCCGTACACACCACCAGCGCTACGGCCCGAGTCCCGCGTGCTCGCGGTCGATGTGCCCAGTGGTCTCGACGCGGACGTTGGGCGTGATCTCGGCGGCTGGAATGCCGAACGAACTATCACGTTTGGGGCGATGTGCCCTGGGCATGTGTTGGGGAGCGGACCGCGTCGATGTGGTGTGGTCGAGGTTGCCGATATTGGTCTCGATCTCTCAGCGATCACGCCCAACTGTTTCCACCTGACCCCCGTTGATGCAGCCCGGTATCTGAGGCGAAGTAGGGCTGACGATCACAAGTGGAACAACGCCGTCCGAGTGGTTGCAGGCGGACCAGGTATGAGCGGTGCTGCGATCCTTGCGTCGTCGGCTGCGCTGCGCTCCGGAAGCGGAATGGTGGTGGTGGGCCGCCCCGATGGCGAGCCAATCGCAGGTTTGTGGCCCGAGGTCGTTGAGCGGCCGGGCCTGGGCGACGCTGGCGATCATCGGTTCGCGTCGTGGATTATCGGACCCGGTATTGCTCGGTCGATCGACCAACACGCGCTGGTCGCCCTCGTTGGATCTCGCACGTGCCCTGTGGTGTTCGATGCTGACGCTCTGAACACACTCGCAGCTGACGTCAGCCAGCTGGCTACCAACCCCGGAGGGGCGCCCAACAGCGGTGGGGGACTGGTCCTAACACCCCACGACGGCGAATTTGCTCGCCTCATGGGACGAGCCCCTGACGGCGACCGCGTCGGTTCGGCCGTTGAGCTGGCGCAACTGGCGAACGCCGTGGTGCTGTTGAAGGGTCCAACTACCGTGGTGGCTGGGCCCGATGGTTCGTCCATTTTGGTGAACGCGGGCGATGAGCGACTGGCGACAGCGGGATCTGGCGACGTCTTGGCTGGCATCATTGGGGCCAACATTGGGTGGTGTCGGACCCAGCGTGAACTGATGGCTGCGGTGGCGGCCTCGGCGGTCCTTCATGGTGAGGCCGCTCGGCTTGCTGGCCGGTACGGCTTGGTAGCGTCCGATCTTGTAGCCCAGCTCGGGGCTGCCCGCGGAGTGCTCGAACGAGGTCGCTCATGATTCCGGCCCGACCGACGTTTTGCCAGATTGATCTTGGGGCCTACGCCCACAATCTTGACGAGATCGCCCGAGCGGTCGGAAACAGCAGCGTGGTGCCCGTGCTCAAGGCCGAGGCTTATGGGCACACCTTGGCGGCGATTGTGCCGGTACTGGTGCACAGACGAACTGAGCGGGTTGCGGTGGCCTTCGTCGAGGAAGCATGCTCAGTGCGAGCCTTGGGTTTCGCGGGCCGGATTCATGTGCTCGGCGCCGCGGTTGCCTCCCAGGTCGCGGCGATCGATGACGTCGATATCGAACACACGGTGGCATCGATCGAACTCCTGGACGAACTGGTCGAAGCAGTCGAGGGCCGATCGATTCGGGTCCACTTGAAGTTCGACACCGGGATGGGACGGCTCGGCACGCTCGTCCGCGACGCCGAGCCGTTGTTGGTCGCCGCAGCGTCGGCGCCCAATGTCGAGGTGGTCGGTGTCTTTTCGCATTTTGCCAACGCTGACGCGGCTGACCTCAGCGATGCTCGACGTCAGCTTGAGCGCTTCGAGACCGTGATCGAACTCATCGACACCCTCGGGTTACCCCGCCCGTTGCTGCATATGGCGAACTCGGGCGCAGTGGCACAGCTACCCGATAGCCATCTCGATCTGGTCCGCCCAGGGATCTTGTCCTACGGGGTGTACCCGGCACCCGAAACACGCCGCACTATTGACGTGCGGCCGGTGCTCAGCTGGCACACCCGCGTCGTCTTTGCCAAGACCATCGATCGGGATTGGCCGGTGAGCTATGGCTCCACCTGGAGGCCATCGGAGCCGACCACCGTGGCGACCCTGCCCGTCGGGTATGGCGACGGGTATCGGCGAGCGCTATCGAATACCGCAGTTGTGCTGATCGACGGGGTTCGTCGGCCGATCCGTGGGCGGGTATGCATGGATCAGACGGTGGTCGACATGTCCCGGGCCAGCCCCGCCGAAGCTCTGGGCCAAGCGGCTGTGTCCCCGCCGTTCGTGCACCGCCCTGTGGTGCTGGTCGGTGAGCAGGGCAACGAGACGATCACGGTCGAGGAACTGGCTGAACTGTCCGGAACCATCGCCTATGAGGTGCTCACCGGTATCAGCGGACGCGTGCCTCGTGTCACGCTCTGACGACGGGGCCGGGATCGGTCGGTAGCATCTCGGCGTGCTTTGCGTCCCGAGCGATGGCCTACCGGCCACCCAACACATTGCTGAGGCCTTCGCAGAGGTAGTGCGTGCCGGCGATGTCATTGTGTTGACCGGCGATCTCGGGGCGGGAAAGACGACGTTCGTTCGCAGCCTTGCCGCCGCGCTGGGTGTGGCCGAGCCCGTGACATCGCCCACGTTCACCCTCGTGCATGAATATGTCGGGCGCCTTCGCGTGCACCATCTCGACGTGTACCGCCTGTCGTCACCGGAAGAATCTGACGACCTAGCCCTTGCCGAGCTGCTCGACGATGGCGGAGTCTGCCTGATCGAGTGGGGCAATCTGATCGGCTCAGAACTGCCGGCGCAGCGGCTGGAGATCACGATTGCCCTTGGCGATCCAGCACAGCCCGATGCTCGGGTGTTCGAGTTTGCTGGCAGCGAACCTGAGTGGACCGATCGTCTGGCCCGGATGGCTGACGTGCTCGCGGCGCGGCTTGCTCAGCCCCGTCATGGTGCCGAGGCCTGCCGGTGATTGTGCTCGCGATCGAGACAGCAACCCCACAGGTAGGCGTAGCTCTCGTCGACGACGGCGGGCCGATCGTGTCGTTTCACGCCGCACGCGACCGCCGTCACGCTGAGACGCTGGTACCCGCCATTGAGTACCTGTGCCGGACATCGTCGATGGCGTTGAGCGAGATCGACGTCATCGGTGTCGACGTCGGCCCGGGGCTGTTCACGGGCTTGCGCGTTGGTTTGGCAACTGCCAAGTCGATGGCCTTCGCCCTGGACGTGCCCATGGTGGCTGCAACCAGTCTTGAGGTGCTGGCCCGGTCCGCTGAGCTCGCGCTTCAGCCCGTGGTAGCCGTCGTGGATGCCCGGCGAGGAGAGGTCTTCTACCAGTTGTTTGACGCGGGGGTTCCCATTGTCGAACCGGCTGTCTGTACCCCCGCGGAGTTAGTCGACATCCTCGTCGCCACCGGCTGTGATGAACCGGTCATCGTGGGCGATGGAGCAGCCCGGTACGCAGATCTGTTCCGCCACACATTGCCTGGGACGAGGTTTGGATCATCGTTCCCGTCGGCCGTGACCGTCGGCGAACTGGCTGTTGCCCGAGCGAGCGCCGGTGAAGCGATTGCTGAGCATCTCATTGTCCCGATGTATCTTCGTCGCCCCGACGCTGTGGCCAACTGGGCCACCGCTTCGGGGCAGCACGGGGGCCAAA
This sequence comes from uncultured Acidimicrobiales bacterium, assembly GCA_964350975.1. Classification (GTDB taxonomy): domain Bacteria; phylum Actinomycetota; class Acidimicrobiia; order Acidimicrobiales; family Poriferisodalaceae; genus JAADHX01. Next base: position 11,134 of record CAYGMW010000048.1, read on the forward strand.
GGTGATCGAGCAGCCATGATCGAACAGACAACGCTGACGGTTGAACCCTTGCGCCGACGTCACCTATCAACAGTGCGAGCAATCGACGCCAAGGTCTATCCCCGCCCTTGGTCGTTGGCCTTGTACCTCCAGGAGCTCAATCGGACCGATAGCCGGGTCTACTCCGTGGTGAGAAGTGGTCGAACAGTGGTCGGCTATGGCGGCCTCATGATCGTTGGCACCGACGGACACGTGACCTCGGTTGCAGTTGATCCCGATTTCCACGGTCGCGGCGTCGCCACTCGGGCCCTGCTCTCGATTTGCCGTGGAGGGATACTCAAGGGTTGTACTGCCCTCACCCTCGAAGTGAGGTCGTCCAACGAACGGGCTCAGGCGTTGTATGGCCGATTCGGCTTCTTCGAGGCAGGCATTCGCAAGAACTACTACTCCGACGTCGGTGAAGACGCGATCATCATGTGGGCCCACGATGTTGCCGAGCCCGCGTTTTTAGCCCGATTGCGCGATATCGAAGCCGCTTTGCCAGATCTGACCGAATGGAACGATCAGTGACGTACAGCGGGCCCAGCGTCATCTTGGGTATCGAGAGCTCGTGTGACGAAACCGCTGCGGCCATCGTGATTGATGGTCGCGACGTTCGAAGTAACGTGATTTCGAGCCAAATCGACCTCCATGCCGAGTTTGGCGGGGTCGTTCCCGAGATCGCGGGCCGCGCCCACGAACAACAGATCGTCGGCGTTGTTCGCTCCGCCCTAGCCGAGGCGCACATGACAGCGGCCGATGTCGACGCGGTCGCGGTGACCGTCGGGCCAGGACTGATCGGCTCGCTCCTCGTTGGCGTGAGCGCTGCCAAAGCACTCGCGTTGGTGTGGGATGTGCCCTTTGTCGGGATCCATCACCTCGAAGCCCACTTCGAGGCCGCGCTGCTCGAAGACCCCACCCTCGAACCCCCGCTGCTCATCGTCTTGGTGTCGGGTGGGCACACGATGCTGGTCGCCATGGACGGCGATCGGCGATACCAGTTGCTCGGACGAACCGTCGACGACGCTGCTGGCGAAGCCTTCGACAAGGTGGCCCGATATCTCGAGCTCGGTTACCCGGGCGGACCGATCATCGACCGCATGGCTGCTATCGGTGATCCGACTGCCATCGCCTTTCCTCGCCCAATGCTGCGCGATGGGCTCGACTTTTCGTTCTCCGGCGTCAAGACCTCGGTGATCAATCATGTGCGGGCTCACCCCGGGGGCGACCTCAACGACATCGCAGCATCGTTCCAAGCTGCGGTCGTCGACGTACTGGTCACCAAGGCTCGACGCGCCGCGGACCACATTGGAGCGCGCGGCATTTGTCTCGCTGGCGGCGTTGCCGCGAACTCGGGTCTTCGGGCCGCGATCAGCCAGGCGTGCGAAGCCGACGGACGGCGTGCCCTGCTGCCGAGGCGTGATCTGTGCACCGACAACGCGGCGATGGTCGCAGCCGCAGGATGGTGGAGATTGGCCAAGCATGGGCCCGATGGTCTCGACACGAGCGCCGATCCGCGCCAACAAGTCGATTTCGTCGACGATCTGGGGTTGTGACCCACGGCGGTGCGGCGTATCGTTTAGCACTCTCAACCTGAGAGTGCTAACGGAGGCACACCAAGATGAATCTGCAGCCCCTCGAGGACCGCATTGTCGTGCGTCCAAACGACGCCGAGGAGACCACCGCAAGCGGACTGGTCATTCCAGATACCGCCAAGGAGAAGCCACAGCAGGGCACCGTCCTGGCTGTTGGACCTGGTCGTCGTTCGGATCACACCGGCGAACTAATCCCAGTTGACGTCGCCGAAGGCGACACCGTCGTCTACAGCAAGTACGGCGGCACCGATATCACGATCGCAGGCCAGGACCTTTTGATCCTGAACGCTCGCGACGTGCTGGCGGTGGTGAAGTAACCCATGACCAAGATGCTCAAGTTCAGCGAAGAGGCCCGTCGTGGTCTCGAGGCGGGTGTGAACAAGCTCGCCGACGCCGTCAAGGTGACCATTGGCCCAAAGGGCCGCAATGTGGTGCTCGAAAAGTCTTTCGGCGCCCCGACCATCACCAATGACGGCGTGTCGATCGCCCGTGAGATCGAGCTCGAAGATCCCTTCGAGAACATGGGTGCACAGCTGGTCAAAGAAGTTGCCACTAAGACCAACGATGTTGCTGGCGACGGAACTACTACGGCAACCGTGTTGGCCCAGGCGCTCGTGCGTGAAGGCCTTCGAAATGTCGCCGCTGGCGCAAATCCGATGTCGCTCAAGCGTGGCATCGAAGCAGCTGTTGCCGCTGCTGTTGCTCGAATCGGTGAGATGTCGGAAGACGTCTCGTCCGACAAGGGCAAGATTGCTTCAGTTGCCGCGATCTCAGCCGCCGACGTCACCGTTGGTGAGATCCTCGCCGAAGCCTTCGACAAGGTCGGAAAAGACGGCGTGATCTCCGTCGAGGAGTCCAACACCTTTGGCATCGAGCTCGAGTTCACCGAAGGTATGCAGTTCGACAAGGGTTTCTTGTCGCCATATTTCGTGACCGATCCCGACCGCCAAGAAGCGGTGCTCGAAGACCCGTACATCTTGTTCGTCAACGGCAAGATCTCTTCGGTGCAGGAACTTGTTCCCGTGCTCGAGAAGGTCATGCAAACAGGCAAGGCGTTGTTGATCATCGCCGATGACGTCGACGGGGAAGCGCTGGCGACCTTGGTGGTCAACAAGATCCGCGGCACCTTCACCTCAGTTGCGGTCAAGGCTCCGGGCTTCGGCGAGCGCCGCAAGGCCATGCTTGCTGACATGGCAATCCTCACCGGCGGTCAGGTCATCGCCGAAGAGATCGGCTTGAAGCTCGACAACACCACCCTCGATCTGCTTGGTCAGGCTCGCAAGGTCATCGTGACCAAGGACGAAACCACCATTGTTGATGGTGCCGGTTCGGCCATGGACGTCGAGGGCCGAGTTGCTCAGATCAAGCGCGAGATCGACGAGACCGACTCTGATTGGGATCGCGAGAAGCTCCAGGAACGGCTGGCCAAGTTGGCTGGCGGCGTTGCCGTCATCCAGGTCGGCGCTGCGACTGAAGTTGAGCTCAAGGAAAAGAAGCACCGCATCGAAGACGCTGTTTCGGCGACTCGTGCTGCCATCGACGAGGGCATTGTCCCCGGCGGTGGTACCGCGTTGCTTCGGGCTCGTGCGGCCATTCTTGACCTCACGCTCGAAGGCGATGAGCTCACTGGTGCCCAGATTGTGTTCCGTGCTCTTGACGCCCCAGCGCGTCTGATTGCCCAGAACGCCGGTCATGAGGGTGCCGTTGTGGTGCAGCAGATCGAAGCTGGCTCCGGCCACGACGGGTTCAACGCCGCTACCGGCGTGTACGAGAACCTGGTCGACGCTGGCGTCATCGATCCGGCCAAGGTCACCCGTGCGGCATTGCAGAATGCGGCTTCGATTGCGGCCCTGTTGCTCACCACCGAAACCCTCGTCACCGACAAGCCAGAGCCCGAGGGCGCTGGCGGCGGTGCACCTGGCGGTATGGGTGGCATGGGCGGAATGGGTGGCATGCCCGGCATGATGTGATCCCGCAGGGATCACAACCGATCCCGCTCGGATACCTGAATTTCGACAGCCCCGGCCCGCATGGGTCGGGGCTGTTTGTTTCCCGGTCCGATACGGTGCCACCCCATGCAGCAACGGGGCGGCGACCAGCAGATACCACGACCGCCGAACGCCAGGCCCGGTAGACGGGCGCCGTGGGCTGATGCGCAACGATTGGTCTCATTGAGCGAACTGGCCGGTCGACTGAGCAGGCGACCCCCAGGACAGCTCGGTTCGGCGATGCCTCGAATCAACGCAGACTCAGCGGTGCTGGCCGCACTGTATGAAGATGGTGACGACACGTCGGTGGTGCTCACCCGACGAAGCGCCAAGCTGCGCTCCCATCGAGGTGAGGTGTCGTTCCCTGGTGGACGCCAAGATCCCGGCGAAACGCTCTGGGCGACAGCCCTGCGCGAAGCCCACGAGGAGATCGCCCTCGACCCACGCCAGGTCAGCATCATTGGCAAGCTGGCCCAACTGCACACGGTGACGTCGCGCGCCCTGATCCATCCCTATGTCGGAGTGATCCCTGCGGGCCTTGAGTTCGTGCCGAACCCCGACGAAGTAGATCGGGTGTTCTCGGTGTCGTTGCGAGAACTCATTCGTCCTGAGGTGTTTCGCGAGGAGTTGTGGCCTTCGCCCGATGGCCGAACTCAACGGCCGATCTGGTTCTTTGAACTCGAGGGAGACACCGTGTGGGGGGCAACTGCGGCGATGTTGCGCGATCTGCTGATCGAGGCCACCGTCGGAACGACGTGAGCCCGCACTAGCAAAGGCAAGAAATCGTTGCTGGATCCTCATTGCATCTCGTCCGCGGCCGACCGGACTGGTGAGGAACTAACGTTAC
>CAYGMW010000049.1:0-15549 GCA_964350975.1 uncultured Acidimicrobiales bacterium
ACACCGCCGAGCGGTATCTCGAAAAGTTGGCCGCAGCCCGAGCCGGCATCGACGACTTGGCCGTCACCACCGACCTCATTGTGGGCTTCCCCGGCGAAACCGACGCCGACTTCCGCCAAACCCTTGAGGTTGCGGCCGCGGCCGAATACGACAGCGCCTACACGTTTATCTTTAGCCCCCGCCCTGGCACTGAAGCTGCCGACTATGAGGATCGCTTCGTCGACCCCGCCGTGGTCAAGGAGCGTTTCGAGCAGCTGCGCGTGGTCATCGAGCGCTCGGGGCGAGCCAAACACGAAGCCCGGGTGGGTCGAGTCGAAGAGGTTGTGGTCGAGGGTCCATCCAAACGCGACCCGGCCATGCTCACCGGCCGCACCCGCCAAAACAAGCTCGTGCACTTTGCGTCAGCCCCCATGAAGATGGGCACCTACGTCAACGTCGAAATTGTTCAGGCGTTCGCCCACAGCCTCAAGGGCGAGCTGCGCGACATCGTGGCGCCTGCAACCCACAAGACGCGAATCCCTGTTGCTGCCGTCTGAACCCGTGAGCCCCGAAGCCCGGTCCGTCCCAGTGGTGCTGGTCGGCCCCACCGCGTCGGGAAAATCGCAGATTGGTCTCGAACTGGCCCGCCGGGATCGCACCTTTGAGGTCTTGTCGGTCGATTCGATGCAGGTCTACCGGGGCATGGACATCGGCACGGCCAAACCCACCGGGGCCGAACAAGCTGAGGTGCGCCACCACCTGATCGACCTCATCGAGCCCCACGAGCTCATGGACATCGTCGACTTCGCCGCGGCCTACAGCCGGGCTCGGATCGACATTGCGTCGCGGCAGGGCCGTTCGCTGTTGGTCGGCGGCACGGGGCTGTACGTCCGAGCCGTGATCGACGAGCTGGCGCCCCCGCCGCGCCACCCCGACATCGTCGCCGAACTCGAAACCGAACCCGACACCGTGGCCTTGCACGCCCGCCTCGCCGCACTCGACCCGTTGGCCGCGAGCCGCATGGAGCCCACCAACCGGCGCCGGGTCCTGCGGGCCCTCGAAGTGTGCCTCGGCACCGGTCAGCCCTTCAGCTCATTTGGACCGGGCCTTGAGCAGTACCCCAACCGCCACGCCATCCAGGTCGGCATCGACGTCGACCGGGGCCGCCTCGACCGACGCATCCACGACCGCTACGACCAGCAGATGCAGCGGGGGTTCCTCGCCGAAGTCGAATCATTGCTCGACGCCGCCCAACCCATGAGCCATTCGGCTCGCCAGGCCCTTGGCTACAAGGAACTGGCGATGCATCTGGCCGGAGAGTTCACCCTCGACGGGGCACTCGACCTGGCTCGCCAACGCACCCGCCGTTTTGCGCGGCGCCAGCAACGCTGGTTCCGGCGCGATCCACGCATCACCTGGTTCGTCCATAACGGCGACCCCGGCCACATTGTCGACGCCGTCGCCGACCATATTGCGACCAAGACCGACCAACTCACCAACAAATGAGGAGCGATCAGCACCCGATGCTGGGACAATGGCTCACCAACTCAGGAGCACTATGCAGCTGACCAAACACCACGGCTTGGCGAACGACTTCCTGGTCCTGATCGATCTCGACCAGACATTGCCCATCACCGCCGACCTGGCGCGGGCGCTGTGCCACCGCTCCACCGGCATTGGAGCCGATGGTTTGATCAGGGTGACTCCAGGTACCAATGGCGCTGATCTGACGATGGAGCTGCTCAACAGCGATGGCAGCCCAGCGGAGATGAGCGGAAACGGGATGCGGTGCCTCGTTCAGGCCGTCGTGCTGGCCAAGGTCGCTCCGGGGTCTGAGTTCGCCGTTGCCACCGCCGGTGGTGTGCGCGCCGTCAGTCATCGGCTGGGGTCGCGGCCCGGCGAGTCGTGGGTGTCGGTCGACATGGGACCCACCAGCCCTGGCGCGGTCGATCCGGCAAGCCTCACCTACTCAACTCCCTACACACACGTCGCCAGCGTCGACATTGGCAACCCCCACCTCGTGATGCTGGTCGACGACCCGGCCACGATCGATCTCACCCAAGCAGGTCCGGCCTATGAGTCACAGTTCGCTCACGGGGCCAATATTCACTGGATTGCAGTCGATGGCGACGACGCATTGCGGTTGAGGGTCTGGGAGCGCGGAGCAGGCATCACCCAGGCCTGTGGCACTGGTGCGTGTGCCGCCGCGACCGCCGCTCACTCATGGGGTCTCGTCGGGTCCGACGTCAGAGTCACCATGCCGGGCGGAGCCGTCGACGTCGGCCTGGGCGACACCGTGACCTTGAGTGGCCCGGCCGCGTTTATCGCCACGATTGATGTCGACCCGGACTGGCTGGTGGTCTGATGAGCGAGTTCTCCGACGAGACCGAAATCGGCGACGATGCCAGCTTCGGCGATAACGACAGCTTCGACGATTTTGCCGACTTCGACGATGACGGCACCGAGGTTGGCTCGCACCGCGGCGCGTTCGGCGACTATGGCGGCGAGGCCACCGGCCTCATCGACCGGTCGTTTCGCGAACAAATTGTCCTGGTTGGAGTGCATCTGCCGGGCCGCACCGAACACGACGTACGCCTCCACCTCGACGAGCTCGAACGCCTCGTCGACACTGCGGGCGCTGACGTCGCCGAACGGGTCATCCAGCGGCGCGATTCACCCGATCCGGCCACCTATGTCGGCAAGGGCAAGGTGCAGGAGATCTTCGAGATCTGTGAAGCTTTTGACGCTGACACCGTGGTGTTCGACGACGAGCTGTCGCCCGGCCAGCAGGTGAACCTCGAAAAGATCCTGAAGCGCACCGCGCTCGACCGCACCGCGGTCATTCTCGACATCTTTGCCCAGAACGCAACCACCCTCGAAGGCAAGGCCCAAGTCGAGCTGGCCCAGCTGAAATATCGCCTGCCGCGCCTGCGTGGCAGAGGCAACTCGCTGTCGCAGCAAGGTGGTGGCATCGGTACGCGTGGCCCTGGTGAAACCCAGCTCGAAGTCGATCGTCGCCGCATCCAGCGACGAGTCCAAAAGCTCGAACGCGACCTTCAAGCGCTGCACAAGACCCGCCTCACCCAACGCAAATCTCGCCGCCAGTCGCGGTTTCACACCGTGGCCATCGTCGGTTACACCAACGCCGGCAAATCGACCCTGCTCAACCGGCTCACCGGAGCGGGAGTGCTCGTCGAGGACCGCCTGTTTGCCACCCTTGACGCCACCACGCGCAAGCTCGCGCTTCCCGGCGGCGAGACGGTGCTGTTGAGCGACACAGTTGGTTTCATTCAGAAGCTGCCGACGTCGCTCGTCGAGTCGTTCAAGTCGACGCTCGAAGAGGTGGCCGAAGCCGAGTTGCTGGTGCATGTCGTCGACGCATCGGCCGCCGAACCCGAGGTCCAGATCGAAGCTGTCCGAACCGTGTTGCGCGAGATCGGGGCCGGTCAGGTTCCGGAGTTTGTGGTGTTCAACAAGGCCGACGCGGTGGTCGACGCGAACGATCTCAGCGCCTTGCTGCGCCGCCACGAGGGATCCGTTTCGGTGTCAGCTGGCACCGGCGACGGCATCGACGAACTGCTCGCAGCCATCGGCGATCGGGTCCGGTCGTTGTCGTCGGTGGTTGAACTGTCGGTGCCCTATGGCCGTGGCGACATCTTGGCCATGGTGCATCGCGAGGGCGAAGTTCTCGTCGAATCCCACGAAGCGTCGGCAACCCGCGTCCGGGCCCGCCTCGACGACGTATCAAAGAATCTGCTGGCCGAATTCATCATCGGCGAAGCCAACGCAGCTGGAGTCAGTTCGTGACCGAACCCTTCGTCCCACCTCCCTACCCCTATGACCGGCTCGACACCTTGAAGCCAGCAGCCCAAGCGCTGCCAGGCGGCATGGTCGACCTGTCGATCGGTACCCCCTGTGACCCGCCGCCCGCGTCGGTCGTCGCGGCGCTCGCTTCGTCCGACACCGAGCGGGGTTATCCGGCCTCGATTGGAAGCCCGGCGTTTCGCGACGCGGTGAGCGGCTGGTTCGACACGCGTCTTGGGGTTGCGGTGCCACCCAACGCGATTGCTGCCGCGATTGGCACCAAGGAGTTCGTGGCGGGCACACCGCACTGGCTGAAGCTTCGCTACCCCGACCGCGACACCGTGTTGTACCCGGCTGTGTCGTATCCCAGCTACGCCATGGGGGCTACCTTGGCCGGTTGTCGGGCCGTCCCGGTTCCGGTCGACGAACAGTGGCGGATCGATCTCAGCCAGATCGACCCGACCGACGCGGCTCGAGCCCTGATGTTGTGGGTCAACACGCCCGGCAACCCGGCCGGTGGCCTCGACGATCTCGAGGCCGCGGCGGCATGGGGCCGAACCAACGACGTGTTGGTGTTCAGCGACGAGTGTTATGTCGAGTTCACCTGGGACGGACCCGCCCGTACCATCCTCGAACACGGCCTCGACGGCGTGATTGCCGTGCACTCGTTGTCGAAACGGTCGAACCTGGCGGGGCTTCGGGTTGGCTTCTACGCCGGCGACGCCGACGTCGTGCACTACCTGTCCGAGATCCGCAAGCACGCCGGATTCATGGTGCCGGGCCCAGCCCAAGCCGCGGCCGTGGCCGCGTTGGCCGATGCCGACCATGTCGAGGTCCAGCGCGACCGGTACATGAACCGCATGGTGGTGCTGAGAGACGCACTCGCAGGGCGCGGGGTCGATGTCGACCTGCCCGGAGGCGGGTTCTACCTGTGGGTTCCGGCTCCCGGCGGCGACGCATGGGCCTTTGCCGACGAGCTGGCCCGAGTCGGCGGCGCTCTGGTGAGCCCTGGCGAGTTCTACGGCGACGCCGGCGCCGACCGGGTTCGTATCGCCGTGGTGCGTAGCGATGACGCCATCGGCATGGTCGCCAAACGCCTCGCAGGCTGAGGGCTCAGAACGCCCCGTTGGCCACGATGAGGAACGGAAGTGGTCGGGTGTCGGGCGGTAGTTCGATCTCCCACACCGGGCCAACGGGGCCGGTAGGGAGGCCGGCAGTGTCGAACAAGACGATCGTCGCGTCGCGCGATATCGCGAGGTAGTCGGCTCCGTAGGCCCACGACACGTCGCCGACCGGTCGAATGAACCGCTGCATCTGGTCGACGTTGAAGCTGAGGATCCAGCCATCGTCGGGTTCGCCGCCAACAGCCAGGGTGCCGGTCCAGGACAGAACAATCGACCCCGCGGTTGTACCGTCGGGCACCTCGAACTCGCGCCCATCGTCGTGCACCACCAGGGGTCGGCAGATCAACCCCTCACACCGGGTGACTACACGGGTTGGACCCCGGCGCACATGCGTCAGCTCGGACTCGGTGGTGACGGTGCCGTCGGTCGCGAGGCCAATCACCCCGGTTGGGCTGCTGACGATCAGCCGACCGTCATCGATCGTGGGGCGACCAATGTCGAAGTTCGGCGCGGCAACACCGATCGGCGGCTTGTCCGAGCGCACAACGACGAGTTCCGCAGCGTCGGGTTGGGTCGGCAGACGGACCCAGACGCTGGTCTCGTCCCACGCGACCGGTTCGCCCCTGATGCTTTCGGAGACGAACCGGTCGGGTTGAACCAGGAGCGTCGAGTCGAGCCCAACGAGCAACACATCGTCACCGAAGGGAGCGATGTCGATCAAGAATCCGGGGTCGAATAGCAACTCGTGGCGAACGATCTGTCCTGTTTGTATGTCGATTTCGACCAGGTCGCGGTTGGTATCGAGGGCGAAGATCGAGGCGTCAATGGGGAACGGCGAGGTCGCCTCGATCTGTTCGACGAGCGACACGGGCGGAATCGACGTCGTGACCCGCTCGGTGGTGGTTGTCGGGGCCGCCGAGGTCTCGACCGGACCAGTGGTGCTTGGAGGCGCTGCTGGCGAGGAACCACCGCTCGCAACACCGACCGCGACGAGCGCAGCCAACCCGAGCGCGGCAACCACGCCAATGATCTGCGTCGAGCGGCCACCGACAGCGATGTCGTCGGTGCTGACGTGAGCCTCGGCGGCGAGGTCGAGCGGTTCGTCTGGGGTCACCGAACGACCACCACCGTGAGACGATCATCGAATGGAGCTTCAAAGTCCGATGGCACCTCAAAGGTTGCGAGCTCGCCGGTGACATCGACAATGGCGGTTCGGCTGCTCAAGAACCGGCCATCGTTGGACCAGTTCCACTCGAACCCGCTGTCGCGAAGTTCGACGACGTCGCCGGAGGTGCTGACGGCCTGGTTCGGAGTAGCAACCCACTGGAGATTCGGGGACAGCTTCAGCGAGAACGTGGCGGCTGGAAGCTCGATCGGTGTTTCTTCGCCGGTGGCCAGGTTGACGATGACCGTCCTGCAGTCGCCAACCGCGCCGGAACAATCGAACTCAACGGTGCCGCCATAGGTGCCCGTGAGCAGGCCTCGATCGTAGAGCTCGCTGCCACTGTTGCCCAGATCCCAGGTGCCCAAGAACGGCACGTGATATCGCAAGACGCTGTCGGTCGCGCCCGCGGCAATGAAGCCGATCCCGATCGGATCGACCCTGAGCGCCTCGGCTGGTTCGGAACCGTCGAGTGGCAACTCTTGCAGCCCGAGGGTGGTCCCGGAGTCGGTGTCGAGCTGGACTGCAACCCACACCGACGTCGACGTGTAGGCGACGACGGTGGCCGGGTTCGAAGGCGAAATGTCGGTCGACTCAAGGGTGGCGGTGTCGACAACGACGATTTGTCCGTTGCTGCCGATGACAACGGAGTCTGCGGCCACAAACATCCGACCGTCTCCAGACGGGAAGGCCGAGGCCCTGACGGCGACGTCGACGGCAACCTGTTCGGCGGTCGTCAGGTCGGTTCGGGTGAGGGTTCGGCCCACGAGCGAGAACATCCAGCCATCGATCCCACCGGCGGGCAACGCCGCGACGACGTCAACATTGAGGGGCAGGACCTCGACCTCGCCCGGCTCGGGGTTGTCGGCCGCACCAGTGGTGGCGCCGAACGTCGGCTCGGGCTGAGGGTCGACTTCGAGTGCGGTTGATTCGTCGGCTTCGTCGGTGTCGTCGGTGTCGTCAACCGTGGTGGGAACTGCAGTCGTTGCCGGGGCAACGGTGGACGCCGGTGCCCCAGTGTCGGAGATGCCAGTGTCGGCGTCTTCAGCGTCGGCAGCGGGCTCGCGGGTGATGAGGCTCACCACCACGACGGTTGCCAATACGGCGGCGATCACGATCAGCAGGGGCCACGGGCGACGCCGAACCACGACGGTTTCGTCGACTGCCGATGGTTCGTCATCGACAATTAGCTCGGCGCCCACGGGTCAAACGATAGGTGGACGAAGCACCGTTGGGGCCGCGTTGGCCCGCAATGGTGCCGATATCGTGGCCGCTCGTGACGACCGACCTGCTTGCCCTGGCTGCCACGCTGGTAGCGATTCCATCCGAGAGTCTCGATGAGGGCCGGCTCGCCGACATGGTCGAGGCCGAGTTGCGTCAGGTGCCATGGCTCACGGTCGACCGGTTCGAACACAATGTCGTGGCCCGCACCATGCTGGGCCGCTCTCAGCGAGTGATGCTGGCGGGTCATCTCGACACGGTGCCAGCCAACGACAACTCCGAGGCCCGTATCGACGGCGATCGGCTCTATGGCCTGGGTGCCTGCGATATGAAGGGCAGCCTGGCCGCATTGCTGGAGCTCGCCCGAACCGTCGAAGCGCCAGCGATTGATGTCACCTATGCCTTCTACGCCGCCGAAGAGATTGCTTCTGAGCACAACGGCTTATTGCACCTGTTCGATCACCGTCCTGAGCTGATGGAATGCGACGTGGCGCTGTTGGGCGAGCCGACCTCGGCCCAGATTGAGGCCGGTTGTCAGGGCACCCTGCGCGTCAAGGTGACGTACCGAGGTGAGCGGGCCCACACCGCTCGGCCGTGGAAGGGTCGAAACGCAATCCACCGCCTCGGCGACCTCTTGAGCCGCCTCGATGCCTACGAGGGGCGCCGCCCAATGATCGGTGGCTGTGAGTTTCGCGAAGCTCTGCAAGCGGTCTACGTCGACGGGGGCGTGGCGGGCAATGTGGTTCCGGACTCAGCGTCGGTGACGATCAACCATCGTTTTGCCCCCGACCGGTCCAACGACGAGGCGTTGACTCACGTCCGCGACTTCGTCGGCGAATGTGACGGCTTTGAGCTCACCGCCATGTCGTCGGCGGCCTACCCGGCGACCGACCACCCTCTGGTGGCGGGGCTGATTGGGCGCTTGGGTCTCAAGGTCAGCGCCAAGCTGGGCTGGACCGATGTCGCCCGTTTCAGCGAACACGGAATTCCGGCCGCCAACTTCGGCTCGGGCGACGCATCCCTGGCCCACACCAAGGATGAGTATGTGGAGCGGGCCGAGATCGACCGGGTGTACGCCGTGCTCGTTGACCTGTTGACCACGCCTGGGAGCTAGCACCGGCTGCTGACTGCGCACCGGTTCGCCGTTCAAGACCACACCGGCTGAAATTTCGTCCAAAACAGTACGGAGCCGCTGCGACCGGTCCCGCAACCGGTTGCAGCGGCTCCGCCGCGTTGAGGTTTTCCCCTGCGCCACGTCCACAAGGCGACCTAAGCGCCGAAGCGCCGGAGGGACGGCGGCCGCCGTGAAGTCGAGTACGACTGCTATGACATCACACTTCGCGGGAAAGTTTCAATCGGACGACAAAATCGTGTCACATTTCCGCGAAAATCCTGCTTGGAGCTGTTCAGATTGTCATATTCGCTGTCATGTCGAGGTCAGATCGTGGCCGCCCAACAGATGCTGAACCCAGTTCAGCCCCGAACGGCGAGGTCGACCGGCGCGGCCGCGGAGTTCGAGCTGCCACGGTTGTACGCATCGCCGAAGGCAATGATGCTGCCGTTGTTATTCAAAGCGAAATAGCCACGACCAGTGCTCGTTGGCCTCAACTCGATCGCGGTCGGGGTGCTGCACAACCCGAGACCCGGTACTGAGCCGTAGAACGTCACGGCGAAGCTGAACACGCCGCCATCACCAGCGAGCAGCCAATATCCGCGCCCATCAGGCGACACCGCCATCGAGATCACGGGTGCATCGAGACGCATGCCGCCGGTGCTGCCCCTGAACTTGGCGTCGCCAAAGGTGAAGACACCCCCGTCGCTGGCAAGCAGCCAGTAGCCGCGGCCTGTCGCGGTCGGTGCCATGGAGATCACCGGCGCATCGAGGCGCATGCCACCGGTCGAACCATAGAAGCCGGCGTTGAAGCTGAATACCCCGCCGTCTGACCCGAGCAGCCAGTAGCCGTCACCGGTCGGAAGGGCGCTCATGGAGATGATCGGGGCGTTGAGCGTCTGGCCCGCCATCGAGCCATGGTTGACGGCGTCGCCGAAGGTGTAGACCACCCCAGCCGAGTCGAGGATCCAGTAGCCGTTGCCGCTGTGGGTTTCGGTGATTGCGACGGCCTTGACACCGGCGGCAAGCGTGATGTTTCGTGTCTTCAGGTCGCCATAGTGAGCAGCGTCGAGCGCATCAACAGAACCGTCCTCGTGCAAGATCCAGTAACCGCTGGCCGACGATTGCGATGGGCTCGACGTGGGGTTCGACGGCGACCGGCACGGCACGGGCTGGGCGTTCTGGGTGCCTGCTGGTGCGGCAGTGTGGTCGGGGTACCCGCGCCACATGGTCCATGTGCCCGATGCTGGCTGGTCTGGCAGGGCATAGGCCGTCAGATACGTCTCCTCGCTGCTCGGCGAGAAGGTCGGCACGATGAGCTGCCAGCCTCGGGCGCCAAAGTCGGCGGCGAGGGGCGAACCGGCTCCGGCCCAAGCTTCGTCCTGGTTCAGACGTCCGTTGGCCAGCCTGGTCCCGGTCTTGCCATCGACAATGAACGTGAACACATTTGACGTCGACACAATGTCGAGATCGCCGTCGCCGTCGGCGTCGATGATGATCGGCGAGGCCATGTAGTTGATGCCAGCGCCGGGGAACTCGCTGCCGAGGGGCTCGGCTGCGTACTTGACCGACCCATTGCTCTCGATCACGGTGATCTTGCCGCGAACCGTGCCCTCATTCATGGTGTTGACCACGATCTCCAACGCGCCGTCGCCGTCGACGTCGCCGATGGCGGGGGTAGAGAACACCTTGTTGGGCAGGGTCACCGGGAAGCCTGGCAGCATCGAGCCGTCGTCAGCATGGAACGCCCACACTTGATATGGCGAGGTGGTGCCGCTGAACGCGCCTGCGGTGCCGCCAACAATCACGTCCATACGGCCGTCGTTGTTGATGTCAGCCATGACTGACGACGACTGGAAGATGTCGTCGCGTTCGATGGCCGGGAACCGCTCAGACACAACGCCGCCCTGCCAGTCGAGCACCCGGTATCGGCCGCCTTCATGGGTGAAGTCCAAACCAATGCTGGCGTCACCGCCGATATAGATCTCGTCTCGGCCGTCGCCATCGATGTCGTACAGCGCGGGTGATCCCCAGGTGGTGTCGTAGTGCACGAACGGAAAGCCGCTGACCGGCACGCCGTTGCGGTTGAGCGCCCAGATGCGGTGATCCCAACCGCCGAACACGATGTCGAGGAAGCCGTCGCCGTCAATGTCGCCGGCCGCGGGGCTCGAGTAGACACCTTCGGTGTACCCGTCGGGCAGTAGACCGGTCCATTGATTGAAGGTGTCGAAACCTTGGTGGCTCCAGATCCGGTTGCCGTTGTGATCGAGGGCGACCACTCCGCCTTGCTGGTTGACCCGTTGCAGGGAGCCAACACCGACGACGATTTCAACGTCGCCATCGTTGTCGAGGTCGATCACGAGGGGCGCGGAGTTGATGGCGCTCGCTGTTGACTGGCCCGCAATGATGGCTGGACGAGACCACAACAGGCTGCCATCGGCTTGGTAGACGTGGACCTTGCCATCGAGGGTGCCAAAGATGATGTCGTCGACCCCGTCTCGGTTCACGTCACCGATTGTTGGTGCAGATGCGTCGTTGACATCGGCGATCGTCACCCGCCAGAGCTGGGTCAGTGGCGACGCTGCCGAGGCTGGTTCGGCGGGCGTCATGACCACCAACAACGTTGCGAGAACGGACGCGGCAACAAGGGCAATGGCTGAACGCATGCATACCTCTTCGGCGCGGTGAGCGCCGTTCTGGAGTTCGAGCCCGCGAAAGCACATGTTACGAGGCGATCGCAAAGGGCGGTATTCGGCTCGGTTGCGTGAACGGAGTGTGGAAGGCTCGGCCCATGGACTCAGCCGTTGTCGTCCGAGCTATCGCCGCGACCGAGGCCGAAGCCAGATCGCTTGGGCTGTTGGTGGATGCCACCCAACTGGCGCACAACTCCAACAAGCTGTCGCTGCGGCTCCATCCCTGCGCCGTCTTTGCCAGAGTCGCCCACGTCGGTCAGCACGTAGCGGCCTTCGAACTTGACGTCGCCCAACAACTGTTGGCAAACGGTGCCCCCGTTGCCGTCCCCGACGACCGCGTTGCACCGCAGGTACATCTGCGAGACGGATTCGCGATCACCTGGTGGACGTTGTACGACGCAGCTCCGAGTCAAGACCTCCAGGCATCGTCGTATGCCGATGCCTTGAAGCACCTGCACACCGGCATGAGCCACGTCGAGGTCGCTGCGCCTCACTTCCTCGACCGCGTGGGCGAGGCCGAGCATCTTGTTGCGAACCACGAACTGACGCCCCGCTTGAGCGCCATCGATCGCACACTTCTGTCCGATATCTATGACAGGGCCCGTCGCACCATCGACCGGGTCGGCGCCGCCGAACAGCTGCTCCACGGCGAGCCTCACCCAGGCAATGTGCTCAATACGCCGGCCGGACCGGTCTTTGTTGACCTCGAAACGTGTTGCTTCGGGCCGGTTGAGTTCGATGTCGCCCACGCTCCGGTGGCCGTAGCGCAGAACTATCCGGGCCTCGATGTCGAGCTGTTGGACGTGTGTCGGCAGCTGGTGTTGGCGATGGTGGCGGCGTGGCGCTGGGACCTCAACGACGCGTTCCCCGATGGAATGCGCTACGGCCACCTGATGCTCGACGTGTTGCGCGACGGCCCGCCATGGCCAACGATCGGCGAACTGCCCGCCAGTTCGTGATCAATCGGGCGACGACACCGCCGCAAGCTCGGCGGCAATGCGGGCCTTGACCGCGTCTGGCGCGAACGATGCTGCCACCGCGTCGCGCTGCATGTCGAGGTGGTCGCTCAACGACACGCCGAGCACATCTGTGGCAATACACAGCTCGGTGTTGAGGTCGGTGGCGAACCATCCCGGATCGTCGGTGTTCAGACATACCCGCAGCCCGGCGTCGCGCAGGGCCGGTAGTGGATGATCCGACATCTGCTCGACGACCTGGAGCAGGTCGTTCGATGTTGGGCAGACCTCCAGCATGATGTTGCGATCGACCAGTTCGGCGACCAGGGCCTCGTCCTCGAGGCAGCGAACTCCATGGCCGATCCGTTCGGCATGGAGGTCGTCGAGTGCCGACCTCACGCTGTGGGCCCCTTCGGTTTCGCCGGCGTGGGGGAGGGACTTGAGCCCCAGTGCCCGTGCCCTGGCGAAGTGGGGTGCATAGGGCGCCGCGGGAAACCCGACCTCGTAGCCACCCAAACCAATGCCGATCAAGCCGTCGGGTGTTTCGGCGCTCTCGAGATAGTCGATGGTGACGGTTTCGTCGGGCATTTCGAGGTCGCGCGGAATGTCGATGACCCATCCAATCTCGACGCCAAGCTCAGCGGCGCGGCGTCGACCCTCGTTGAGGCCGTCTCGATACTCCGAACGTGACATCCCCTCGCGGTCGGGGCGATTCAAAAAGTGGGTGTAGGCCGTGGTGGTGATCTCGGCGTACCGAACGTTCTGAGCCGCCAAGGTGAGGGCCACATCGGCGGTGATGGTGGCCAGGTCTTCGCCGGTTCGCAGCAGCGACAATCCGTAGAAGAACTGCTTCGCGAAATCGGGAAATCCGTCAAAGCTGAAACGATCCGGTAGCCCATCGGGCCACACCGTCGTGGGGTCGACGCCATGGCGCAGTGACAGGGCCCTGACGGTGTCGACAGACATCGAACCTTCGAGGTGCAGGTGCAGTTCGACCTTGGGCAGGTGCTGGATCCAGGTGGCGTCGGCGTCGCTGAGCATCGGCACAGTGTGCTGGGTTGGAACCGCCACCGCGTGCAGATACGCCACGGGTGGGTCGTGCGCCGATAGGGTTTGCACTCATTGGGCCCGGCGACGGGCTGCCCCGACCCATGTTCGCCCCGAATCCCCCGGGCGGAATCTTCCATTGGCAGCCGGAGACACCACACGTGACCAGCTTCGCTGACTTGGGAGTTGCGGCCGACATCGCCGACTTCCTCGCGACACAGGGCATCAAGGCCCCCTTTGCCATCCAAACCCTCACCATCAAGGATTCCCTCGCCGGGCGCGACGTCTGTGGCAAGGCCCAGACGGGGTCCGGCAAGACGCTGGCTTTCAGCATCCCGGTGGTCGAGCACACCAAGCGCCACGAATCGGGCCTGCCCACAGCGCTGATGCTCACCCCAACGCGCGAACTGGCCAACCAGATCTATGAGGTCGTCGCCCCGATGGGCAATGTCCGCGGGCTTCGTTCCTTGGCGGTCTATGGCGGCACGAATATCGACAAGCAGATCGAGACCATCTCGGCTGGCGTCGAGATCATCGTGGCGACGCCTGGTCGTCTCATCGACCTGATCGATCGGGGCGCCATCGATGTGGCCCAGATCAAGCATGTTGTCGTTGACGAGGCCGACCGCATGGCCGACATGGGCTTCTTGCCCCAGGTCGAGTGGATCTTGCGCCATATCGAAGCCGACCACCAGACGATGCTGTTTTCGGCCACCCTCGACGGGGCGGTCGACACCGTCATCCAGCGTCACCTGCACGACCCGGTCATGCACGAGGTCGAGGAAAAGGAAGTCACCGTCGACCAGATGGGGCACCTGTGGCTGCTGGTCCATCACATGGACAAGGTCAAGGTGGCGGCCTCGATCATCAATAACGCCAACCGGACCATCTTGTTCACCCGCACCAAGCGCATGGCCGACCGACTCACCGACGAGCTCGAGAAGTCTGGCGTGAAGGTGGCTGCGATCCACGGCGACCTGCGCCAAAGCCAACGCGAGTCGGCGTTGAGCCGTTTCGGCGACGGGTCGCTCAAGGCGTTGGTGGCTACCGATGTCGCCGCCCGCGGCATCCATGTCGACGAGGTCGACGTGGTGGTTCACTACGACCCAGCCGACGACCACAAGAACTATTTGCACCGTTCGGGCCGCACCGCTCGTGCCGGCCAGACCGGAACCGCGGTCACCTTGATGATGTGGGACGAAGAACTCCCCGTCCGTCAGCTTCAGCGCCGCCTCGGTATGAACATGAAGTTCCATGAGGTCTTCTCCAACGACGCACGACTTGGCGACCTGCCGGCGTGGGTTGCGGCCAACGACGCTGAGACCTCCGCCAGTTGACAACTGACGAGTGAGCGCGATGTCGCTGGTCGACATTGAACGCCTCGGCCATGTGCTCGATGTGGCCCGTTCGGTGCTGTTGGGCAATGGTGACGAGGTCGACATCGCCAACGCGGCCAGCCCGGCTGGAGCGGCCCGCCAGAGCGCGGGCGCGTTCTACACACCCGCGGCGTTGGCGCGCCTGATAGTCGAACGCGGCCTCGACGGGTACGAGGCAGGTCCGATTCTTGACCCGACGTGTGGCGGGGGAGTGGTGTTGTTGGCTGCCGCTGACGCCCTCGCCGATCGTGGAGTGCCTGTGGTCGACGCAGTCGCACGCCTCGTCGGAGCCGACGTCGATCCGGTGGCGCTCGTGGCAGCACGCGTGGCGCTTGGTGTGTGGTCGCTGCGCCGCGCTGGTGTGTGGCGTGAGCTCGACACGGTCTGCGGCGACATGGTGCATGGCCCAGCTCCAGATGATTGGGGCGGACGGTTCGCGGCCGTGGTTGGCAACCCACCGTTCTTGTCCCAGTTGCGACGCCGATCGGCTCGCTCGGCCCCCGAGCGCGACGCGGCCCAGGGGCGCGGCTATGCCGATGCAGCCTCGCTGGTGCTCGAACGATCGCTTCGATGGGTTCGGCCCACGCGTGGTTCGGTGGCCTTGCTGCAGCCCCGGTCGTTTTTGGTGGCCCGCGATTCGGCTCCGATCCGAGACGAACTGGTTGCCCTGGGCGGCGTTGAAGAGGTGTGGCTCGACGACCACGCCATGTTCGACGCCTCAGTCAGGGTGTGCCTCCCGGTCGTGAGGCGGGGGGCCGCCCCAGGGGTGGACTCTCGGTCGTCGACGACAGTGTCGGTGGGAGTCGACCGTCGTGTGGTGGGAACGGTGACGATGCCGGACTGGACGCGTGCGGTGGGGCTTGCCGACGCAACGCCGTCGTTGGTGGTCGACAGCCACGCTGGTGTGCTCGGCGATGTGGCCGACGTGCGCGCCGATTTTCGAGACTGGTTCTACGAATTGGCCGCCGCCGTGGTCGAGGGACCCTCTGGGCTCGTCGCGCCAGACGATCGATTCGTTGGCGTCTTGACAAGCGGCGCCATTGGCCCGTTGGCCACAACCTGGGGCCACCAACCCC
>CAYGMW010000050.1:0-15493 GCA_964350975.1 uncultured Acidimicrobiales bacterium
GACAACACTCTGGCCATTGCCGTGGTGCGCTGGAGGTCAGAGATCTCCACCATCACCCAGCGCAGCGCAGCAGAGCACTCCAGATCGAGCAGCAGGCAGTCCCGAGCCAACGTCCCGACGCCTGCTCCCCCTTCGACCACCACGAAGGGGTGTGGGCGTCCGAGCCGATTCCACAGCTCGTCCATCTCAACGCCGAGCGCCGAAGAAAACTCGACACTCAGCTCGGGCGCGGTCATGAAGTCGGCACCGGAGCCGGCGGCTCCGCCCGTGGCATAGAACCCGTCGGGTCCGTACAACCGCTGTTGCTGGAACTGGTCGAACCTCAGCAGCGCCACGACACCACTGCCAACGAATCTGACTCAGAGCGGAAGCGCAAGCGAGCCCGACATCTCGCCGAAGCGAGCCGCCAACTGAGGGGCGACACCGAGGGCCAAGGTGAGGACCACCGTGAAGCCGATGGCCAAACCAAGAGATCCGCTGACCTTGACCGGCGCAATGTCGCCGTCGGGTGCGCTGGACATCCACATCTCACGCATCAAGCGTCCGTAGTAGCCAAACGCGATCACCGCGTTGACTGCCACGATGATGGCAAGAACGGTTCCTTGGACCGAATTGGCGTCGATCAGGGCGTTGAACACTGCAAATTTTGCGTACCAGCCACCAGCAGGCGGGATGCCCGCGAGCGCAGCCAAGAACAACGTCATTGCAACAGCAAGCCCCGGTGCATAGGAAAACAGTCCTGCGTAGGAGGAAATCTCACCGCTTCGGGTCTTCTTAGCAACCGCCAACACCACCGAAAACGCTCCCAAGTTCATGAACGCATAGATGATGAGGTAGGTGACGATGGCCCCAATGGCCGACTCGGTCGCTTGGCCGGCAACGGCGAACGGGGCGAGGATGAAACCGCCCTGGGCCACACCGGAGTAAGCCAGCATGCGCACAACGTTGGTCTGGCGCAGCGCCAGCAAGTTGCCGACCGTCATCGTGAGAGCAGCCATGATCCAAAAGAACGGTTCGACCACATCGGTACGGCCGGCGAAGGCAACAAACACCAGCTGCAGGAGTGCCACAAAGCCTGCGGCCTTTGACGCGACAGCGAGGAACGCCGTGACCGGGGTCGGTGAGCCTTCGTAGGTGTCTGGCGCCCACGTATGGAACGGCACTGCCGACACCTTGAACCCGAACCCGATCAGTACGAACAAGATGCCGATCGTGATCATCGGCACGCTGTCAGCGCTTTGGCTCAGCGACACCGCAATGTCGGAGAACACCGTCGAGCCCGAGATACCGAAGATCAGCGACATGCCATAGAGCATGATTGCCGAAGCAAACACACCCATCAGGTAGTACTTGACGCCAGCTTCGTTCGAGGTAGCTCCGCCCTTGCGCCACGCAGCAAGCATGTACGCCGGAATCGACAGCAGCTCGAGGGCCACGAACATCGTGATGAGATCGCGAGACGACGCGATCAAAATCATTCCGAGCAGCGACGCAAGCAGCAGCGAGTAGTACTCGTTTTCGTAGTAATCGCCGTCTCGGATGTAGTCGACCGACATCAGCACAACAACAAAGCCGGCGATCAAGAACAACATCTTGACCACCAGGGCCATGTCGTCCACAACGAAGGCACCACCAAACATCGTCCGGTCGGTGCCATCGAGCGCCAAGGTCAGAACCGGAACCATGGTGATCAGGAGGCCAATGCTTGCAAGCGCAGGCATCACACGACGGGCGCGCTCGTCGTACACAATGTCGACGAGAGTCAACAGGCTGCCGATTGCCAAGAGCACGAGCTCAGGCGCAACAGCGTGCCAATCGATTGCCGGTCGCTCGAAAGCGAGCATCACCAGATCCATGTGATCAGCCTCCGAAGGCCGAGACGAGGGTGCCGACCGTGTCGTCGGTGATGGAGAACATCAGATTCGGATACACACCGAACACCACGATGGCAATGAGGAACGGTGTCCATGCAATCCACTCGAAGGAGTTGACGTCTTCGATGTCGGCGTTGGCGAACTCTTCAGTGGGCTCACCGAACGACGTGCGCTGGTAGAGCCACAGGAGGTAGCCAGCAGCGAGCACGGTGCCGAGTGCGGCCACGACCATATAGACCCGGAAGATGTCCTGGTTCAGGGCTTCGGCCGGCTGGTAGGCGGCCAGGATCGCTGGGAACTCACCCCAGAACCCAGCCAGACCCGGAAGTCCCAGAGATGCCATGGTGGCAAAGCCAAGAATCCAGCCCATCTTGGGGGCCGACTTCAACAAGCCGCCCAATCGGGCGATTTCGAGGGTGTGGTAGCGCTCCTTTACCGAACCAGCAACGAAGAACAACATGCCGGTGATGAGGCCGTGAGCGACCATGCCGAACACCGCCGCATTCATGCCGAAGTCGGTGAGGGTGGAGATACCCAGCATCACATATCCCATGTGAGCAACCGACGAAAAGGCAATCAGTCGCTTCATGTCGGTCTGGGCCAGACAACCCAAGGCGCCATAGATGATGCCAATGACGGCGAGCAGGCCAATCCATGGGGCCCAGTCGATTGCTGCTTCAGGAAGAATCGGGATAGCGATGCGGATGAAGCCGTACGTTCCGAGCTTCAGCAGCACCGCAGCAAGGATGACCGAACCAACCGTGGGGGCCTGGGTGTGGGCGTCTGGCAGCCAGGTGTGGAATGGGAACATCGGCACCTTGATGCCAAAGCCCATGAACAGGCCACCGAAGATCAGGGTCCGCTCGGTCTTGGTCAGACCTTCGCCGGCCCACGCCGTGAGCTCGGGGATCGAGAAGGTGTCAAGACCCGACAGGGCGTAGATCGCGATGATGCCCACGATCATGAGGGCCGAGCCGAACAGGGTGTACAGGAAGAACTTGAGCGAGGCGTACTTGCGCTCCGGACCGCCCCACACGCCGATCATGAAGTACATCGGCAGGAGGACGACTTCGAAGAACACGAAGAACAAGATGAGGTCGTGGGCGACAAAGGTGCCGTTCATGCCGGTGGCAAGTACCAAGATCAGCATCAGGAAGGCCTTGGCGTTACCCGGCTCCGGAATGTGGTCCCAGCTGTAGATGATGCACAGCGGCACCACGACCAGCGACAACACCAACATCGGCAACGACAACCCGTCGAGGCCGAAGATGAAGCGACTGTTGATCACGTCGATCCAGCCCTTGTCGACCAAGAACTGGAGCTCGCTTGAGCGGTCGTAGTCGAACGTGGCGACGACATAGATGCCGACCGCCAACGCGGCCAACGACGAGCCAAGAGCAATCAGTTTGTGGGTTGCTTCTTCTTCCTTGGGCACGGCCATCATGGCCAGCGCACCCAACAGAGGAAGGAAGACCACCAGGCTCAAGGCCCAAGCGTCGAATCCCGTTGCTTCCATCGAGCAGTACTCCCTAGATGACGATCACGAAGATGATGGCCAGAACCGCGGCAGCACCGAAGAGGAGCGCACCATAGTTCTGAACCTTGCCGGACTGGACGACGCGCAAACCCTCGCCTGAGGCTTCGGCTGCAGCGCCTGTGTTGTTGACCGCGCCGTCGACGACAGCTTGGTCGAAGTAGCGATAGAGGAATGCTCCCCCGTCGCGTGCACTCTCGCCGACGGTATTTACCGTCTTGTCGAGAACGTTCTGGTTGATCCACACCGCGGCTTTGGCGATGGGGAACTTGATCGACTTCACGATGATGTCGTTGTACAGGTAGTCGAGGTAGTACTTGTTCTCGAGGAACGTACGACCGGCTTTGGCGGCGCTGTTGCGCTCGCTCAGACCCTGCGGCCCGGCCTGCTTCCAGAAGTACAAGTAGGTGACAATGATGCCCGCCATCGCGAGTCCCAACCCAACAAGGGCCAAGTTGAGGCTCGGCTTGGGATGCGACACGATGCTCGCAACATAACCGGGTTCGACATAGGTCTGGATCTGATGGGCAAAGCCTTCAGCGCCGAAAATCTTGACGACCGCAGATGGCAGGTTGAAGACGCCGGCTACCACCGCGCCAACGGCAAGCAGGATGAGAGGAACCGTCATCACCCGCGGTGATTCGTGAGGGTCGCCATGCCCGTGAGTGTCGCCTCGGAACTCGCCGAAGAAGGTGTACCAGATGACCCTGGTCATATAGGCCGCGGTCATTGCCGCAACCGCACAACCAAACACCAGCATGAGCGGATAGCTGTTTTCCTGCCCAATGAAGGCGCCCAGCAAGATCTCGTCTTTCGACCAGAACCCTGCGAACGGGAAGATGCCTGCGAGCGCCAGCGACGAGATGACGAACGTCCAGAACGTGACCGGCATCTTCTTGCGAAGCCCGCCCATCTGACGCATGTCGAATGTATGGCCCGCAGCATGGCTCACCGAGCCGGCGCCCAAGAACAAGCAAGCCTTGAACAAGGCATGGGTGAACAGGTGGAAGATGGCCGCAACCCAGGCGCCGACGCCAAGAGCCATGACCATGTAACCGAGCTGTGAGACCGTCGAATAGGCCAGAACCTTCTTGATGTCCCACTGAACGAAGGCCAACGCCGCAGCCATGAGTGCGGTGAACCCGCCGATGAAGGCCAGCAGGTTGATCGATGACGTTTCGATCGAGAAACCCTCGTAGAACACCGGGTACAAGCGAGCGACCATATAGACGCCAGCAACAACCATGGTGGCTGCGTGGATGAGCGCCGACACGGGGGTTGGGCCAGCCATCGCGTCAGGCAACCAGGTGTGCAACGGGAACTGACCCGACTTCGACATGACGGCTGCGATCAATGAGATCGACGCCATGAGCAGTACGAGGTGGCTCACGTCGGGAACATGGTTCACGATGTAGTCGATATCGAACGAGCCAAACTCGACGAACAAGATGATCATGCCTACGAGCAGGCCGATGTCGCCGACGCGGTTGGTCAGGAAGGCCTTGAGAGCAGCGTTGGTGTTGGCTCCCTCTTCCCACCAGTGACCGATGAGGGCGAACGAACAGACACCGACGAGCTCCCAGCCAACGATCATCTGCAAGATGCTCGACGACAACACAAAGAACAGCATCGAGGCCGTGAACAGGCTCAAGAAGGCGTAGTAGTGGACGTAGCGCCGGTCGCCTTTGACGTACTCAGTGGAGTAGATGTGCACCAGCAGCGACACCGAAGACACGATGACCAACAAAATGGCGGACAGTCCGTCGACATACGTGCCGACCTTGTGGTCGGTACCGCCGCTCGTCAACCAGGTGATCTGGGTGATGACAGGATCGGCGCCATAGACCTTGCCGCCGTCTTCGGACACCCCGAGCACGGTGTCGCCGGGTGTCCCTGAGGTGCCAACGACGACCGGAGCCATGCCATCTTCGGAGTGGGTCTCGTCCTCCGAGTGGGTTTCGGTACCGGTCTTGGACTCAGACGCAGCGTTGTCGACCCGGTCGATCCACTGAGCTCCGAGCACGAGAGAGAGCACCCACACGACGCCGACAGTGGCGATGCCGATCCAGTGAGCTGACGCCCCGCCGTTCAGGCGCTTGCCGAAGAACAAGATGACCAGGAACGACAGCGCTGGCAGCAGTGGGATGAGATAGGCGTTTTCGAGCATGTCGTCAGCCCTTCATCAAATCGAGGTCTTCAACATTGATGTTGGACCGGTTGCGGTAGATCAGCAGCACGATGGCCAAGCCAACAGCTACTTCAGCGGCTGCCACCGCGATGACGAACAGGGCGAACACTTGGCCGCTGACTGTTCCGTGGAGGTAGCCGAAGGTGAGCAGGTTGATGTTGACGGCATTGAGCATGAGCTCGATGGACATCAACACCATCACAGCGTTGCGTCGGGCCAAGACACCGTAGACGCCCACGCAGAACAAGAATGCACCGAGCAGGAGGAACTGGTTGACAAGCACGCCGTCAGTCCTTTCTCGCCAGGACAATGGCGCCGATGAGGGCCGCCAAGAGCAGCACGGAAACTGCTTCGAACGGGACCAAGTAGGTACTGAAAATCGAATCGCCGACGTCGGCGGTGTTGAAGATCGTCGGGTCGGCCGGCAATTCGGTGTCGAAATCGAACTGATCGACGATGGCGTACGCCAACACGCCGCCGAGCAACAGCGAAACAGCCAGACCAATGGGCCACTGCTTGCCGGTCAGCGACACCGTCGACCCCAGGGGGGCCTTGGTGAGCATGACGCCGAACAAGAACAGGACCATCACCGCGCCGATGTAGACGAGGAACTGGGTCGTGGCAACAAACTCAGCAACGAGCAAGACATAGATCGCACCGAGGCTGGCGAGCACGGCAACCAGGTACAACGCGGCATGGACCACGTTGTTGGTCGTGACCATCCGCACTGCGCTCACGCATGTCACGACGGCGATGACACCGAATGCGATGTTCTGGGCAACGAACAGGGCAAGCATCAGCGGGGAACCTTCCGCACCTTTTGCTCCGAGCCGCTCTCGTAGGGCTCAAAGTCGGGAACGGTCTCATGCCACTCGGCAAGACGGGTCTTGTCGTGCAGCAGATCGGCGATGCGAGGTTCGCTGTATTCGTACTCAGGCGACCAGAACAACGCATCGAACGGGCAGACCTCGACACAGATGCCGCAATACATGCACAGGGCGTAGTCGATGTCGAAGCGATCGATGGCGTTCACGGTGCGAGCTTTGCCGCCGGCGCGTCGAGGCGGAGCCTTGACCTTGTGGCCCTCGATATAGATGCACCAATCAGGGCAGCTGCGGCTACAGAGCATGCACGCAGTGCAGTTGTCCTCGACGAGCGAGATCACGCCGCGGGCACGATCAGGTGGCGCTTCCTTCTCGTGCGGGTACTGCACGGTGACGGCACCCTTGGAGGGCTGCGGAATCGGCTTCTTGATGCCGTCGGGGAACATCGTTCGCATCGCTGTGCGCGCGGTGACCCCGAGGCCTTTCACATATCCAGAGACACTTGGCATTAGAAGGCCACCTTGAAGACGCCGGTGACAACAATGTTGACGAGCGACAGAGGGATGAGGACTTTCCAAGCGAACTTCTGGAGCTGGTCTTCACGCAACCTGGGGTAGGTGAAGCGGACCCAGAAGATCAAGAACGTCAGGAACAGAATCTTGGCGAGCATGACGCCCGGACCGACGATGTTGAGCCAGTTGGCTGTCGGGTCGACGAACGGCAACGACCAGCCACCCAAGAAGATGACAGCGCCGATCGAAGCGAACGCGAACGCAGTACCGAACTCGGCCATGAAGAACAGCAAGAAACGAAAGCCCGTGTACTCGATGTGGAAACCACCCACCAGTTCGGTTTCGGCAACCGGCATGTCGAAGGGTGTCTGGGTGAGTTCGGCCTGAGCCGAGATCATGAAGATCAAGAAGGCCAAGAACTGGGTGAAGATGAACGGCATACCAGAGGCGATCCCGAAGATCTCCCAGTTGGCTTGGGCATGCACAATGCCTTGCAGCGACAGGGTCTCGGCCTGGATAGCCACACCAACAACTGCCAGCACAAGCGGCAGTTCGTAGGCGATGAGCTGGCCAGCGGCACGGAGGCCACCGAGCAGGGCGTACTTGTTCGCCGACGCCCAGCCGGCCATGAGCACACCAAGGGCCGATAGCGACGACACCGCCATTGCGTAGAACACACCCGTGTCGAGGTCTTCGACGATGAGGTCGGGTCCGGCTGGCAGCACGACGTACAACAAGAACGTCGACATCAGCACCACGATCGGAGCCAACGCGAAGACATGCTTATCGGCGTTGTCTGGGTGGATGTCTTCCTTTTGCAGGAACTTGATGGCTTCGGCAATCAACTGCAGCGTGCCATGGGGACCAGTTTCCATTGGTCCGAGGCGGCTCTGCATGAACGCCATCATCTTGAACAAGAACAAGTAGACGAGGATCAGCGATGTCGTCGGGATCACCACCAAGGTGACCGCGAGCTTGATCGACGTCTCCATCCAATATGCGAGAGCGAGGGTCACCGGTCGATATCTCCCAAGATGAAGTACAACGAACCGAGGATCGTGATCACGTCAGGCACGAACACGCCGCGCATGACCCACGGAACGATGGAGATGTTGTTGAACGATGGTGTGCGGATCTTGACCCGGAACGGCCCGAGGTCACCCTTGGACACGATGTAGTAGCCCATCTCGCCGAGAGGGTTCTCGGTGGAGATGTACGCCTCGCCCTCGGGCACCTTGATGATGCGAGGCACCTTGGCCATGATGGGGCCGCTCGGGATTCCGTCCAGCAGCTGATCCACGATGTGGGTGGATTCGCGAACTTCTTGCAAGCGAACCCAGTAGCGAGCAAAGGAGTCGCCGTCGGGGTGGGTCCAGACCTTCCAGTCGACCTGGTCGTAGACCAGCGGCGAGGCAACGTCGCGACGGAGGTCCCAGTCGACGCCGGAGGCACGAAGGTTGGCGCCGGACAAGCCGTAGCCGAGCGCAACATCTTTGGGGATGACACCAACGCCGCGGCAACGAGCTTGGAAAACCTCGTTTCCGACCAGCAGGTCGTCCATCTCGTCGCAGAAGGTCCGCATCTTGTTCATGCAGTCCTTGGTCTCTTCGATCCAGCCCTTCGGGATGTCGTCCTTGAGGCCGCCAATACGGTCGAAGTTCGGATGGAAACGACCTCCCGTGATGGCTTCGATCTGGTTGAGGACTCGCTCGCGATCGCGGAACGCAAAGAACACCGGAGTCAAAGCACCGAGCTGCACACCCATGTCACCAAGGAACAGCGCCACGTTGGCAATGCGGGACAACTCGAACAAGACGGTTCGGATCCACTGGGCCCGAGGTGGTGCTTCGACACCCATCAGCTGCTCAGCGGCCAAGATGAACGGAACCTCGTTGGCGAAGCTGCCCATCCAGTCGATGCGGTTCACCAAGGTGGTGACCTGTGGGTACGTGCGAACCTCGACAAGCTTTTCGTAGCCGCGATGCATGTAGCCCATGATTGGGTCGGCCTTGATGACCAGTTCGCCGTCGAGCTGGGCTGCGATACGCAGCGTGCCGTGGGTGGCTGGGTGCTGAGGCCCGATGTTGAGCGTCATGTCGCCGGTGAGCAACTCGACATTCACACGAGCGTCAGCGGCTTGGCCAGCGATATAGGAAATCTGCTGGTGATCAGACGTAGCTGTCATTATTCGCCACCTCCGGACGCTTCGAATGCGGCCATAACCTCAGCCTCAAGTTGGGCTTCGAGGTGTTCGGGGATCTCTTCGATGTCGACGACACCGGGCCATGGCTTCACTTCGCGGGCCAAGAGCGGGAAGTCCTTGCGCAACGGGTGACCCTCGAACTCGGTCGGCAGGTAGATGTTGCGCAATGCTGGGTGGCCGACGATGTCGATACCGAACATCTCCCACATCTCACGCTCGTGCCAGTCGGCACCAGGAAAGATGTCGGACAATGTCGCGACGCTCATGGAGTCATCGGCAATGTCGCACTTGATCGTCACACCGACGCCCTCGGCAATCGAATGGAACCGAGCGAAGGCTTGGAAGCGGGTGTCGCCACCTGCCACGCCGGTGACGATTGCCGCAGGTTCGTCCTTCGCATCGGACGGGTCGTCGAATTCGGTGTTTTCGTAGCGGCCCTCAGGGGCGATCATCCAGTCGATGGCCGACACAAATCCAAAGTAGGTAAAGCCCATCGAATGGACGGCACGCGCTGCGTCTTGCCAGCGATGGTTGGAAACACGAACCCACACATCGAGCCCTGGCTGAACGACGCTGTCGATCACGCCGTCACCAAGGGCGCTGCGCAAGCGCGCAACAACGCTGTCTCGTGATTCGTCAACCGCGGCAGCGGTGTCGGTCTGAGCGTCTGTGGTCTCTTCGGCCACGCTGTCCTCGTTGGTTCGGCGTTCGGGTGAGTCGGGTGAGTCTGGTACTGCGGGGAAGGGCTAGCTGACAATGACGAGAGGGTCGCCGCGCCACTTCTCGGTGATGTTTTCGTTCTGGATCTTCTCTTGGAGCATCACGATTCCCTCGAGGAGGGCTTCGGGCCGTGGAGGACAACCAGGGACATAGATGTCGACCGGGATGATCTGATCGATGCCCTTGGTGACCGAGTAGCTGTCCCAGTAGGGACCACCACAGTTAGCGCATGATCCCATCGAAATCACGTACTTCGGCTCAGGCATCTGCTCGTACAGGCGCCGGATGACCGGGGCCATCTTGTCGGTGACGGTGCCGGAGATCACGACCAGGTCGGCCTGACGTGGGCTGGCCGGGAACGGGATGACGCCGAGACGCATCACGTCGTAGCGAGGCGAACCAAACGCGGCACCCATCTCAATGGCGCAGCAGGCAAGGCCCCACTGGTACACCCACAGCGAACGGGAGCGGCCGAAGTTCAGCAACCAGGTGAGCGGCTTGAGAGGCTGCTTGTCGCCGACCTTCCAGTCGAGAGCACCCTTTGCGATCAGACCCATCGAAGGACTCCCTTACGCCACGCGTACCCGAGCCCGAGGGCCAAGATCGCGATGAAGATGAACATTTCGACAAGGCCAAAGAGCCCGTAGCGCTCCAACCCGATCGCCCACGGGAAGATAAAGACCGCCTCGACATCGAAAATGACGAACAGCACTGCGAACACGTAGTAGCGGATCTGGCTCTGAGCCCAGTCGCCACCGACGGGATCGACGCCGGATTCGTATGCGATCAGCTTGTCAGGCGTCGGCCTCTGCGGACGCAGAAGACGGGCTATGCCAAGGGTCACGCCAACAAGGCCAACCGAAGCGGCGGCGAAGATCGCGACCGTCAAGTAACTACGAACGAATTCGGACACAGTTGAAGAGGCTAGTGATCGGTTTCACGAGCGGGCAAACCCTTGACGGCCTCTGTCGGGTCGTCCGCTCCCTGTCAAAGTTACTCGCGCCCAGCGGGGAGCGCGTCACTACGGTGCTTTGCGGCCCAACGCGAGACGCGTTGGACCACTGAGAATTGGTGCATCTGTTCCTCAGCTCGCCGCCACCAACACCGGGATGGCGTCGCGGGCGAACTCGATGAGGCTTTGTGGCAAGACGCCGTAGACCACCGTAACCAGGGCGCACACGGCAATCACCAACCCCGTGGCAAACGGGATGTGAAGCTTCGGTGAGTCCGAGACATCGGCGTCGCGGTCCCACATGGTCATGATGATCCGCAGGTACATGAAGGCCGTGATGACCGACACCACCATGGCTAGGACTGCGAGCCAATAGATCTCGTCATCGATCGACGAACGGATGACCAAGAACTTGGCAATGAAGCCCGAGGTGAACGGTACGCCGGCTTGGCCCAACACGAAGATCGTGAGCGCAACGGCGAGCAGGGGGCGTCGGCGGGCAAGCCCGTGATAGCGCTCGATGTCGTGCCCGTTCTGCCAACCGACAAGGCCGATCACCGCGAAGCTGCCGAGCACCATGAAGGTGTAGGTGAACAGATAAAACAGCGCCGAAGAGGTGCCTTCCGATGTCGCTGACTGCACTGCGACGAGGACATAACCCGCGTGGCCGACCGACGAAAAGGCCAGCATGCGCTTCAGATCGTTCTGGGTGATCGCCATGACCGCACCGACGATCAGCGTGATTGCTGACAACACAGCGACGGGCAACGACCAGTCGCCCGAGGTCGAGCCGAAGGTCACGAAGAACACACGCAGCATCGCCGCAAACCCGGCAGCCTTGGCCGCTGACGCCATATAGCCAGACACCGGCGAGGGCGAGCCTTGGTACACGTCGGGAGCCCAGAAGTGGAAGGGGGCGGCCGCGACCTTGAACGCCAGCCCGACAAGCATGAGCGCCATGCCCACGTAGAAGAGCTCGAGCCCGCCGAAACGGGATCCAAAGTCGCCGAAGTACTCGCTCATCTTGATGAGACTCGTGGATCCAGTTGCCCCGTACACCAGAGCGATGCCGTACAAGAAGAACGCACTCGAGAATGCCCCGAGAACGAAATACTTCATCGCTGCTTCTTGGGCCTCGCTGCGCCGGAAGTGCATCGCTGCCAGCACATACAGACCAATCGACAACGATTCGAGACCGATAAACAAGACAATGAGGTCGTTGGCCGAAGCCATAACGATCGCCCCGGCAGCGGTAGCGAGCAACAAGATGTTGAACTCGGGTGCCGCCATCGACTCGCGACGCACATAGGCATCGCCGACGAGGGATGTGGCCACCATCGCGATAACGGTCAGGATCGTGAAAAAGATCGAGAATCCGTCGACACCGAACGCCCCGCCCACCGTCGAGCTTGGGCCATTCAGTGCGATGTCGTTCCAGAGGTCCCACGCCACAACACCGGCCGCAGTACCAGCAATGACTGTCACGGCGGTGGAGAACCAGTCAGGGGTGCGCCGAGGCTGCAGCGATGTGACCGTCATGATCACCAACGCCGCCCCGACAAGGATCATCTGGGGGGTGAGAGCCCACCAGTCGACCGATGGACCCTGGAAGTTCGACAGTTGAGCCAACATCAGTGCCCCTCCTCTGCTTCGGTCTCGGCCTCACCGTGGAGGTCGGGCACGATCACTACATCCTCGGGACGCTCATAGTCGGAGAAGGTTTCGATATGGGTGATCAAGGTGTCGACGCTCGGCTCGATCCGCTCCAAGAACGGCTTCGGGAACACACCCATCACGATCATGGCGACCACGAAGGGCGCAAGAAGGGCGATCTCGCCGCTGCGAATCTCCGGAGTGTCGAGGTCGGCCTGCGTGGGCTCACCGTGGAAGACCCGCTGGTAGGCCCACAACAAGTACAAGGCCGCCAAGATCACGCCAACAGCAGCGATGACGGTCCACCACCTGCGGGTTTCGAATGAACCGATCAGGATCAAGAACTCGCCGGTGAAACCGTTGAGGCCCGGCAAGCCGACCGATGACAGCATCGAGATCATGAAGAAGCCAGCCATGATCGGCGCGGCCTTCTGCAAGCCGGACAATTCGGCGATCGCCCGAGTCTTGCGGCGTTCATAAATCATCCCGACGAGGATGAACAGCGCGCCAGTCGACACACCGTGGTTGACCATCTGCAGCACACTGCCGGTGATGGCCTGCGTCGTGAGGGCAAACGTTCCCAAGATAATGAAGCCCATGTGGGCCACCGACGAATAGGCCACGAGGCGCTTCAGGTCGCCCTGAACCGTGGCCACAATCGCGCCATAGATGATGCCGATCACGCCAAGGGTGACCAACAACGGAGCGAAGTACACCGTCGCTTCAGGGAACAGATACAGCCCAAAGCGCAGCAGGCCGTAGGTTCCCAGCTTCAACATGACCGCAGCCAGGATCACCGAGCCACCCGTTGGTGCTTGGGTGTGGGCATCGGGCAGCCAGGTGTGAATCGGAGCGACCGGCACCTTGATAGCAAAAGCCAAGGCGAAGGCCAAGAACAACCAACGGGCGGTCTCAGTCGCCAGGGCTTGGCGCTCTGCGAGGACCACGAGGTCGAAGGTGAGTCCGCCATCGGACGCCGACAGGGCCACCAGGGTGATCATGGCGACCAGCATGAGCGCCGAGCCGAACATCGTGTACAAGAAGAACTTGGTGGCGGCGTACTTGCGATCGGCGTAGCCCCAGCCTGAGATCAACATGTACATCGGGACCAGAACGATCTCGAAGAAAATGAAGAACAAGAACAGGTCGAGCGCAATGAAGGCGCCGAACGAGGCGGCCTGCAACAGCAGCATCCAGGCCACATAGGGCTTGTCATCGCCGTGGGGGTCAATACCGGCCAGCACGATCGGGAAGATGACGCCGGTCAGAACAACCAGCCACAACGAGATGCCGTCGATGCCGACATGCCATGAGATACCGAGCGCCGGGATCCACGACTGGACGGATTCAAACTGGAATCCGCCAACACCGGTTTCGAACTGGGTGGCGATATAGACCGACAGCACTCCGGCTGCCCCCGAGACCAGCACGCCGACCTGGCGGTGCAGTTGGGGCGACACCTTGGGCAACATCGCGACGATCAGCGCTCCCACCAACGGGATGACCACGAGTGCGTTGAGCATGGGCAGGGTCGCGGTGGACCCGGCTGCGATCAGGCTCATCAGATTGCCCCCGTCAACAACCACACGACCAAGGCAATCGCTCCAAGAGCAATACCGATGGCGTACTGGCGAACATAACCACTCTGTCCTGGTTGCAAGAACAGCCCAATCTGTCGGACGAGGTTGCCAACACCGTTCACGGCACCGTCAACCAGCTTCTGGTCGCCTTCGGCGAGCAGATCGAAGCCACGCTGACCTGGGCCACCCACCACCTTGGCGTAGGTCGCGTCGACATACATCGCGTTTTCAAGGAACGCCGGTTCGAGCTTGTCGGTCGGAATCCGATGCTTGAGCCAGGCGGCCGCCGCGAACCCAATACCGATCAGGCCGGCGATGACGGCAACCACTGCCAGACCGATCTTCGTGGACGTGTCCGACGTGAAGTGATGCAGATGGCCGTACTCAAAGACGGGCTCAAGGAAGTGCTCGAGGAACAACCAGTCCTTGACGAGGGGAAGGTTGATCGCACCACCAACAATTGCCGCCCCGGAAAGCACGACGAGCGGAACCCACATCGTCCAGGGGGACTCATGAGGGTGCACCTCGTGGGCATGGTCGTCGCCCTCGACATGATCGTTCCAGCGAGCGTCGCCGAAGAAGACCAAGAAGACCTGGCGGCTCATGTAGTAGGCCGTCAGGAGGGCAGTCACGAGCCCAACAGCCCACAAGATCTTGCCAATACCGTCGACTTCCCAGGCCGCGAGCAGGACCTCGTCCTTGGACCAGAAACCACTGAACGGCGGTACGCCTGCGATTGCGAGCCAGCCAACGATGAACGTGCCAGCGGTGATGGGCATAGCTGTACGCAGCGCACCCATCTTTCGCATGTCTTGCTCGTCGTGCATGCCATGGATGACCGAACCAGAACCCAAGAACAACAGCGCCTTGAAGAAGGCATGGGTGATGACGTGGAAGATCGCCGCGACATAGGCGCCCGAACCAATGGCCAAGAACATGTACCCCAGCTGCGACACCGTCGAGTAGGCCAACACCTTCTTGATGTCGTGTTGGGCCACCGCAGCCAAGGCCGCGAACAAGGCGGTGGCTGCACCAACAATGGCGATGACGGTCTGGGCGTCGTCGGTGAGCACCGGGTTCAGGCGCACCAACAAGTAGATGCCCGACGTGACCATGGTCGCTGCGTGCACCATTGCTGACACCGGGGTCGGGCCTTCCATGGCATCAGGAAGCCAGACATACAGCGGCAGCTGGGCTGACTTGCCCGCAGCGGCGACGAGGAACAGCAACGACACCGCGGTTGCGGTGGTGTTCGTCATCGATCCAGCAATCGGGCCGATGTCGACATAGGTCACGGTGCCGATCGAGGTCCACAGCAGGAACGTCCCGAGCATGAAGCCCCAGTCACCAACCCGGTTGGTAACGAAGGCTTTCTTGCCGGCACGCGCTGCGCTCTCGCGAGTGAACCAGAACGAGATCAAGAAGTAGGAGCACGCGCCCACACCCTCCCAAC
>CAYGMW010000051.1:0-15487 GCA_964350975.1 uncultured Acidimicrobiales bacterium
ACTCGATACCGCGTGCCGATGACGGTCGAGCTCGTGGCCGACGGCACGAACGGCCCAGTTCCAGGAGCCGCGTCGGCACCTCGGCGACATGTCGCCAACGACGAACCCGAAGAGGCCGTCGATATGGACGACCTCACCGATGCTCCCGCGACGGGCGCATCGGGCGTCGAACGACTCACGGCCGCCTTCCCAGGTGCCAAGATCGTCGACGACTCCTTCTCGGAGTACTAGCCAGACCCCACCCAGCAATCACGACCCATTAGCCAAGAGGACGGAGCGCGCTCATGAGCGACGGATTCGACATGAACAGCCTGTTGCAGCAAGCCCAAGCAATGCAGGCCCAACTCATGGCAGCACAACAACAAGCGGCGGTCACCGAGGTTGTCGGCGAGGCTGGCGGCGGTCGCGTGAAGATCACCATGACCGCAGGCGGTGATGTTGTGGCGGTGTCGATATCGCCCGACGTCGTCGACCCGAGCGATGTTGCCATGCTCGAAGACCTGGTCCATACCGCGATCAGTGACGCCCTCGCCCGAGGCGCCGAAGCCCAACAAGAGGCCATGGGACCACTCGCAGGCTTGGGCGATATGGGCCTCGGCGGATTGCTCGGCTGAGCCGGCTGACATGTACGAAGGACCCGTTCAAGACCTCATCGACGAGCTTGGCCGAATGCCGGGCGTTGGCCCGAAGTCAGCCCAACGAATTGCATTCCACCTGCTCAAGGTTCCCGCCCCCGACGCGCTGCGGCTGGCCGATGCCATTACTCGGGCCAAAGAGCGAGTCCGGTTCTGCGTGCGCTGCTTCAACTTCAGTGAGTACGAGCTGTGTGGCATCTGTCGCGACACCGGCCGCCTCGAAGGCATGTTGTGCGTGGTCGAAGACTCACGCGACGTTGTCGCAGTCGAAAAAACTCACGAGTTCCGGGGCCGCTACCACGTCTTGCAAGGATGTCTGAACCCCATCGAAGGCATCGGACCCGACCAGCTCCGAGTTGGCGAGCTGCTGCGACGGCTCGACCCCGAGAACGTCACCGAAGTGATCTTGTCGACCAACCCCAACATCGAAGGCGAAGCCACTGCCATGTACTTGGCTCGGTTGTTAGCGCCGTTGGGCGTAAAGGTCACCCGAATCGCGTCGGGTCTGCCCGTCGGTGGCGATCTCGAGTATGCCGATGAGCTCACCCTCGGCCGAGCGTTCGAACACCGCCGCACCGTCGAGCATTAGGTGGCGAACAGCGCTGGTTGACGCCGGTAGCGTGGGGAGTTCGCCGTGCAGTGAACTCTTGAGGAGGCGTCATGACCGACGTCGCACACCCGCTCGACATCGAACAAGACACCATCGAAGCCCAGACCTATCGGTCGGCCCTCGAAGTCATTGGGGCCGTTGAGCCTCGGATCGCGGACGCCATCCGTTCCGAGATCAACGATCAACGCAGCTACCTGAAGCTCATTGCTTCGGAGAACTACGCGTCACCAGCCGTGCTGCTGGCCATGGGCACGTGGTTCAGTGACAAATACGCCGAAGGCACCATTGGCCACCGCTTCTATGCCGGCTGCCAGAACGTCGACACCGTCGAGCAACTGGCCACTGACCTCGCGTGCGAGGTGTTTGGTGCCCCGTATGCCTACGTGCAGCCTCATTCGGGCATCGACGCCAACTTGGTGGCCTTCTGGGCCATGCTCGCTGCTCGCGTCGAGAGCCCGTTCCTGGCCGAACAGGGCGTCAAGCACGTCAACGACCTCACCGAAGCCGACTGGGAAACCCTGCGCCACCGGTTCGGCGACCAGCGCATGATCGGCATGTCGCTCGACGCTGGCGGCCATCTCACCCACGGTTTCCGCCCCAATATTTCCGGCAAGATGTTCTCCCAGCGCAGCTATGGGGTCGATCCGGGCACCGAACTGCTCGACTATGACAACGTTCGGGCGCTGGCTCACGAGTTCAAGCCCATGGTGCTGACTGCTGGCTATTCGGCGTACCCCCGTCGGGTGAACTTCGCCAAGATGCGCGAGATCGCCGATGAGGTTGGTGCCTACCTCATGGTCGACATGGCCCACTTCGCAGGCTTGGTCGCTGGCGGCGTCCTCACCGGCGACTTCGATCCGATCGCAAACGGTCACATCGTCACGACCACAACCCACAAGTCGTTGCGCGGCCCCCGTGGTGGCATGGTCCTGGCTGGTCGCGACGGCGGCGATCTTGTCGAGTACATCGACAAGGGTTGTCCGATGGTGCTCGGCGGCCCAATGGCCCATGTCATGGCCGCCAAGGCGGTGGCGTTCGCGGAAGCAAAGCAGCCGTCGTTCAAGGTCTACGCCCAGCAGATTGTCGACAATGCCGCGGCCCTCGGCGAAGGCCTCAAGCGTCGTGGCGCCCGCCTCGTGACTGACGGAACCGATAACCACCTGGTCCTTGTTGATGTAACGGCCTTTGGCCTGACCGGCCGTCAGGCCGAGTCGGCGTTGACCGACAGTGGGGTCATCGTCAACCGCAACTCGATACCAGGCGACCCCAACGGGGCCTGGTACACCAGCGGCGTTCGGTTGGGCACGCCTGCGCTTACCACGCTGGGCATGGACACAGCCGACATGGACGACGTGGCCGACATCATCTGTGATGTGCTGGCCAACGCCGAACCAGTTGCGGCGCAGTCCGGCCCATCGAAGGCGAAGTACACCATCAGCGATGACGTGTCGCAACGAAACCGTGAGCGTGCGGCTGCCCTTCTGAGCGCAAACCCGCTCTACCCCCAGGTCGGCAAGATCTAAGTTTCTGCCACCGAAACTCGGCGCCAAGCCCGGTTTTCGGTGACAGGAGCGAGTGGGTGGAGAACACAACGCAAGGAGGCCGGGTCATTCGACCCGGCCTCCATCGCGCTCGAGGTTGATGTTGGCGACCCCACCATCGGTATCCCGTGTTAGGCGCGGGCGGTTGTCTAACCCGGAAGCCTGAGATGTGGTCACTGCGTCTCGCTCGATGTCATTTATGTTACGAAAAAGGGACTTACATGTCAATACCTTGACGGAAAGTCGTAACAATCGTCTTGTTCGGACGAGCGTCGGAGGCGCTGTCCCACCCCCTTGGCATGATCGACGCAACTTCCCCTCAGCCAGCCGCTCCGCACTTTTGGAGTTCTCAATGGTCGAGGTTTTCTTGCCCCCAGCGCCTCGCGGCGCACAACCCGGTGTTCGGCTGGTGTCACCCGCCGACGCCCGCACCTTGTTCGAGGTCTTCGCCAATGACCGCGACGAGGTCATCATGGCCATTCTTGGCCCGTCCGAACAGCTCCAAGCCGTAGTTGCGTTCGGCGATGTCCCACTCGAACGCATACGCGACGATCCAAGCCCACTCGTTGCCTTGGCCCTGGGCCTTGGGGCCGAACAGGTGGTGATTGCTCATTTGGCCGACGCAATGGTCATCGACGGCACTGCCGAGCTCGAGGCGCGGCGAGCTGTTGGGGTCGCTCTCGAAGTCGACGACGTGCATCTAGCCGGATGGCACACCATGGGAGCCCAGTCGTTGCAGAGCTCGTGTGCTGAACGCCTCGACGGGCTGTTTGGCTGATGGGTGGCTACAGCGTACGGAAGATGCCAGCGTCGCCCTGGCCGCCGCCACCACACAACGCCGCTGCGCCGACGCCACCACCGCGACGGTGCAACTCATGAATCAGGTGCAGGGCCAATCGGTTGCCGCTCATCCCGATGGGGTGACCCAGCGAGATTGCGCCGCCATCGACGTTCACCTTGGTGTCGTCGATGCCAAGTTCGGCCATCGAACACAAGCCAACCGCTGCGAACGCTTCGTTGATCTCGACCAGGTCGAGGTCGTCAACGGTCATGCCAGCCTTGCCCATCGCCGCGTTGATTGCCTGAGATGGCTGGGTCAGCAACGATGCCGAGTCCGGACCGGCAACCTGGCCGAACGAGACCAGTTCGGCAATCGGGGTCAGGCCCAGTTCTTGGGCCTTGGCCATGCTCATCATGACGATTGCCGAGGCTCCGTCGGAGATCTGCGAGGCGTTGGCGGCAGTGATCGATCCGTCCTTGCTGAACGCCGGACGCAGGCCCGACAGCGATTCCGCAGTAGTGCCGGGGCGGATGCCCTCGTCGGCGTCGATGATGAGCGGGTCGCCCTTACGCTGAGGAACGCTCACCGGAACAATTTCGTCGTCGAACCGGCCTTCCTTTTGTGCCGCTGCAGCCCGTTCGTGGGACAGGGCGGCGAAGGTGTCCATCGCCAAGCGGGTCACTGCTTCGTCTGCCGCTACGTATCGCTCGGTGCCCAGGCCCATCGCGCAGGCGTCGAACGCGCAGTACAAACCGTCGTGGAAGAGCGAGTCGAGCATCTCGGCATTGCCGTAGCCATAGCCACGGCGGGCGTTAGGCAACAAGAAGGGAGCATTCGACATCGACTCCATACCGCCGGCAACAACAATGTCGGCATCGCCGGCAGCAATCATCTGGTGGGCCAAGTAGATCGTGTTGAGGCCAGACAGGCACACCTTGTTGATGGTGGTCGCGGGAACGCTCATGGGGATTCCGGCGTTCACCGCAGCTTGGCGAGCCGTCATCTGTCCCTGGCCCGCCTGCACGACCTGGCCCATGTAGACGTAGTCGACCTGATCGGGGCTCACCCCGGCCTTGGCCAGCGCACCCGCGATAGCGAAGCCACCGAGTTCTTGGGCCGAGAACCCGGACAGGCCTCCGTTGAAGCGGCCAATGGGTGTCCGGGCACCGGCGATGATCACTGGCTGATTCATAGGAGTCTCCTTCGCGGCCGCCAGACGCCCAGGGTGGCGTTGGTCTTGAATGGCGAGATGCGCACGAGTGTAGGAAGTGGCGCACCTCCGATGCCAACAATGGTTGCAGAGGGTCTGCGAATTTCCTTTCCAAGTTACCGCTCAGTAATATCGCCGCCCATGCAGGAGATTCGTGACGCCATTCTGAACGGGGCATCAGGCGAGGACATCGCCGCGCTCCCTATCCCTGAGTCCTACCGCGCCGCGTTCGTACGTCGCGACGAAGCAGACATGTTCGAAGGGCTTGAGTCGTGGGAGAAAGACCCTCGGAAGTCGATCCACATTGGCGAGGTTGCAACACCCGAACTCGCTCCAGATGAGGTCTACTTGGCCGTGATGGCCAGCTCCATCAACTTCAACACTGTGTGGTCGTCGATCTTTGAGCCGGTCCCAACCTTTGGGTTCTTGGATCGACTCGCACGAGAGAGCGAATGGGCCGCCCGACACTTGCGCGACGAACACATTGTTGGGTCCGACGCATCGGCGGTTGTGCTCCGAGTGGGCTCAGCGGTGCGTAACTGGAAGCCAGGCGATCGCGTCGTGGTGCACTGCAACCACGTCGACGACCAAGATCCCAGCTCACACAACGACTCGATGTTCGGCTCGAACCAGCGCATCTGGGGTTTTGAGACCAACTTCGGCGGCTTGGCTGACCTGTCGGTCGTCAAAGCCAACCAGCTCATGCCGATGCCTACCCACCTCACGTGGGAGGAAGCCGCCGTCAACGCGCTGTGCGCAGCGACGTCGTATCGCATGCTCGTCGGCGGTAACGCGGCCCAGATGAAAATGGGCGATGTTGTCCTCATCTGGGGAGCCACCGGCGGACTCGGCGGGTACGCCAGCCAGTTGGTCCTGCAGTCCGGTGGTATCCCCGTCGGCGTGGTCAGCTCACCTGACAAGGGCGAGCTGCTCAATCGCATGGGCGTCGAGCACGTCATCGACCGCAAGGCTGAGGCCTACAACTTCTGGTCAGACGAACACACCCAGGACGAATCCGAATGGCGCCGATTCGGCAAGCGGGTTCGCTCGCTGGCCGGCGAAGACCCCCACGTCGTGTTTGAGCATCCCGGTCGCTCCACCATGGGCGCCTCGGTCTTCACCGCTCGCAAGGGCGGCACCATCGTCACGTGCGCGGCTACCTCGGGCTACATGATCGAATACGACAACCGTCACCTGTGGATGAAGCTGAAGCGCATCGTTTCGAGCCACTTCGCCAACTATCAGGAGGCGTGGGAGATGAACCGACTCATCAATATGGGCAAGATCCACCCGATCATGTCGGCTTGTGTTGACCTCGAATCGGTCGGCGATGCCGCCAATGAGGTGCACCACAACCGCCACGAAGGCAAGCTCGGCGTGCTGTGCTTGTCGCCTGAGCGTGGTCTCGGTGTGCAAGACCCAGCCAAACGCGAGCGCATCGGTGAAGACAAGATCACCATGTTCGAAACCCACGCCACTGAGCTGGCCGCGAAGTCCTGAGGCCACCATGTTGCTGACCGAAATCGATCACATCGCGATTGCTGTTCGCGACCTCGAAGCTGCGATCAAGTACTACGCCGAGGCCTTTGGCGCCGAGGTGCACCACCGCGAAATCGTCGACTCTGATGGTGTCGAAGAAGCCCTTGTCAAGGTGGCCGACAGCTATATCCAGCTCACTGCGGCTACCCGCCCTGACTCGCCGATTGCCAAGTCGATCGAGAAGCGGGGCGAGGGTTTGCACCACGTTGGCTATCGGGTTGACAACTGTGCAGAGGCGCTCGCGGCGATGGTCGCGGCAGGCGCTACCGCCATCGACAAAGAGCCGCGACCTGGGTCGCGGGGCACCACCGTGGCCTTTGTCCACCCCAAAGGATCATTTGGCACCCTGATCGAGCTCGTTCAGGAGTAACGGGGTCGCATCAGCTTGGTGGGTTGGCTCGATCGACAAGATCGTCGAAGGTTCCCGGTGCTGCGATCGGGCCAACCCAAAGCTGACGACCCTTGCTGACAATGAGGGCGTGGCCCGGCCGGGCACCGCTGACGCGTTGGGCGAGGGTGATCACCTCTGAGGCGTTGATCCGTCGCGTCGGTGAGGCTGGCAGCTCGGTTGAGCGACCAACCAGCCGGACCAATTGCCAGCTCTCATCGGACACGATCAACCGGACTGGCCGTCGTAGCAGCCGGATCGCGCTCGCCGAACACACGACCGCAACCGGAAGGGCAGTTGCGACTGTCGCTACCCGTTCGGCCACGGTGAGTTCGGCCAGAAGGCCGCCGCCCACCAGCCCTGCCGCGCCGAGCCCCATCACGCTGAACAGGACCAGGCTCGACACGGCTCGTCTGCGATCGTGGCTCACCGCCGCGCTTGCCATGTCCGTCGAGGCCCGAACTCGTCGATGGCCCGCTATGGCAGTGACCAATGCCGGGGCAGCGATCCAATCTTGGTCAAAGAGCACGTGTCGAGCATCGAGGGTTTCGATGACGGCACCGCGTCGGGTCAGACCGACCCACGAGATGTCGTTCCAGCGAACCATGATGGTTTCGCCGGGCCTGGTGATGCTGACGCCTTCGGTGCCGACCGACGCTGTGGCCCAATTCGACCACGCCGCACGACCGCACTCGATGGCACCCCACAGCCATAGGGGCGCCAAGACGAGTCCCGCTGGCCGTCCGAGCACGCCAGCTGTCACGCTGAACAACAGCACCGCGGCGTTCAGCCCGGCCAGGGCGGTGGTGATGTGGCGCAGCGCAGGTCGCGCCTCAACGACTGGCTGGTTCACCGATCGACAGGCAGCCAGGCCAGCACGATCTCGTCGACTACCACGTCGGTCTTTTCCAACCCGACCTGCTTGATGCCGATGGCCGCAGCCTTGGCCTCCCATGCGTCGGTGATGGCCACCAGTTCGTCGGCCAAGTCGGCTTCGAGTTCCTGGATCGTGGCCACTGCGTCGTCAACCCGGTTCTTTTGCGACTCGAGTCGCTGCGCGGCCTGGCTCGTCTGGGACCGGCGACGACTCAGCCCGCCGACCTGCCTGGCGAGGCTGCGCGACTTCTTGCGCCCACCGAGAAAGACCGACAAGAGGCCTCCTGCTCCAGACAACAGCTCGTCCGTTTTCTTATTGGAGGCCGCGGCATCGATCTCGCGGTAGCGGTCTTCGGCCTTGGCCAATGCCAATTCAGCCCGATCGAGCTTGGTGTCGTATTTGTTTCGCAACGCAGCGGCTTCGATGTCGGCCTTGTCGTCAGCTAGGTCGCGGCACCGAGCCGCGAACTGCTCTGCCGTTTCGCCCGGGCGGCCGAACACTGCGAGTTCTTCGTTG
Organism: uncultured Acidimicrobiales bacterium; assembly: GCA_964350975.1. Classification (GTDB taxonomy): domain Bacteria; phylum Actinomycetota; class Acidimicrobiia; order Acidimicrobiales; family Poriferisodalaceae; genus JAADHX01. Next base: position 8,098 of record CAYGMW010000051.1, read on the forward strand.
GCCAGCAGGTCGACGGTGAGATTTCGGTACAGGTGATCCTTCAACGCAGTGCTGTAACGCGAGAAGTAGGTCTTGGTGTCGATACGAGCCGATGTGAGGGCATACACCGCTGACTCAGGCGCTTGGGATTGAAGGTCGCGATCGTCGTAGTCGACCACCGTCGCTGCTTCAGGATCAGGAAACTCGCTCAGGGGATGCAAGATCGACTCGAACTCCTCGGTCTGGCGCAGCCCCGACTTTTCGTCATCGAACAGAAGGTGAACCCGGGCGACGAGCGCTGGCTCGAAGCGCAGCGAACGGCTGTCGGCCCCCACATCGCGCGCCCACGGGGCGGCTGGATCGACGAACGCGACGCGGGTTCCGTCGGCAACCTCAGGCATGAGGTCGGTTTCGTCGTCAGCCAGGTCCGGGCCTGGTGGAGAATCGGCATCAACGGCTGGGGCCGGACCAGGGGCGGCGGCTGAGTGACGCGGCATCTGGGCAACGGGGGCAATCACGGATGGAACGTCCTGGTCGGCGGCGAGGCGTTCGATCTGGGGGCGGCTCAAGGGACCGGCCAGGTACGACATAGCCCACCGGGTGCCAAACAACTTGGGAGTTTTGCCCCTGGTTTCGTGCAGCACGAACGTGCGCTTGGGCAGACCGCTGATCGTGTCGGCCAACTCGCCAAGGTCGACGGATCCGCTCGCGGCAGCCAAGCCGTCCATGAGTCGCTGCTTGTCGCGTTCGGTCTGGAGCCGGCCAATGAGCCACGTGCCAGTGTTGGACAGGGCCTTGTAGTCGAGGTCGACCGGGTTCTGGGTCGACAACACAACACCAACACCGAAGGCGCGGGCCTGCTTCAGCAGCGTGAGCAGGGGCTTCTTTGACGGCGGTTCGGCCGTTGGAGGCAAGAAACCGAACACCTCGTCCATATACAGCAGCATCCGAAGATCGCCGCTGCCCGACTGGGCCCGCATCCAGGTGATCAGCTTGGACAAGATCAAGGTGACCACGAACTGGCGTTCATCGTCAGACAGATGCGACAGGGTGATTACTGCGCAGCGAGGGCGTCCGTCGCTCGTTCGGGTCAGCGAATCGATGTCGATGGCAGGGCCGTCGGTCCACGCCGCGAACGAGGGCGAGGCAATGACACCGTTGAGGCGCATCGCGAGCTTCATCCGGTCGTCCGCCGGGAAGAACTGGTCGATCTCGAACACACCCAGCTTGCGCATGGGCGGGGTCATCACCTGGCTGACCAGGCTGGCCATGTCGAGATCGCGCCCGCCTGACCATGAGGCTTCGATGATGTTCGACAACAAGATGTGTTCGCGACTCGACAGCGGGTCGGCCTTGACGTCGATCAGGGTGAGCAGGCTCGTGACGAACCCCTCGATCTCGTCGCGAATCGTCTCGAGATCGTCGAGGTCGGCTGGAGCCGCGAGCGATCCGATGACATTCATGGGCGAACCGGCCGACGAACCCGGCGTATAGATCGTGACGGGAGCCTGTCGCAATGCGCTGATCCGCTCTGGGTCGATGCCCCAGTCAGCGAGGCCGTTGCGCCACATGCTCGCGGTGCTGGCTGCGTGGTCGGCCACCGATGCGCCCGCCGCGTCGGCGGCATCAGGTGAGATCCACGGCTCGAAATCGCTCGCTGCAAGATTGGGGAAGGTCAGGGCCAGGTTGCCCATATCGCCCTTGGGGTCGAGCACAATCGTGGGAACACCCGCCAAGAGGGCCTCTTCGATGAGGCCGACACCCAACCCGGTTTTGCCGCTCCCGGTCATGCCCACGATGACGCCGTGGGTGGTCAGATGATCCGACTCGTACAGAACCGGCTCGCCAGTACGACCAGAATCGTCGACAACTTCACCCAGATAGAACGACCCGCGAGGAACTTCAACCATGACCAAGAGGGTAGAGGCCGCCAACGATGAGGAGTCTGACTCTTCGGTTGCAGCCGCCATGGTTGGCGTCGGCCCCTGGCTTGGAGACTGGCCCGACGATCCCAGGTTCGATCCCGAGTTGCTGCGTGACGGGGACCGACGAAATGTGGTGGACCGGTATCGCTACTGGTCCCACGACGCCATCGTTGCCGACCTCGACGTCCGACGGCACCGGTTCCATGTTGCGATTGAAAACTGGGAGCACGATTTCAACATTGGAACGGTGGTGCGTAATGCCAACGCGTTTCTTGCCGCCGAGGTGCACATTGTTGGTAAGCGCAAGTGGAACCGACGCGGCGCCATGGTGACCGACCGCTATCAACACGTGCGGCATCATCCCGAGGTCGCCGACCTGGTTCGGTTTGCCGCGGCGAACGACCTGGCTCTGGTCGGCGTCGACAACCTGCCCGGCTCCGTGCCCATCGAGTCGACGGCTCTGCCAGCTGACTGCATCCTCGTTTTTGGTCAGGAGGGGCCCGGCCTGTCCGACGCGGTACGAGATGCGGTCGACCTGGTGGTGTCGATCAGTCAGTTCGGATCGACCCGGTCGATCAACGCGGGTGTGGCGAGCGGCATCGCCATGCACGAATGGGTCCGACAACACGGTCTCGACGTCGCCGATCGCACCCTCGACGACGTCGTGTCTGATCTCGGTCTCGAACCACTCCCTGACGAGGGTGGCTTCTTTCGTCGTACCCATTTCGACGAATACGGGTCGGTCATCTTGTATGTCCTCGGGGGCGAGCATGTGTCGCGGATGCACCGACTGGACGGCCCTGAGACCTGGTACCACCACGCGGGCGCGCCGGTGGAGCTCCTCGTCATCGACAGCCATGAGGCGACCACCGTGATGCTCGGAAGCGACAGCGCTGCGGGCCACGTGCCGCAGTACACGGTTCCCGCTGGCGCCCACCAAGGTGCGCTCAGCATGGGTCGTTGGTCGCTGACCTCGACCTCGATGGCTCCCCGCTACGACGAGCGCAATTTCGCGTTGTCCCCGATTCAGGCACTCATTGTGGCTTTTCCGGCCATTTCTGACGCGTTGAGCGCGCGCTCGTGACCAAGGTCACGCCCGTTCGATGACAGATCCGTGAACCCAGCACCGCGCACTAGCAAACAGCCGCGTCCAGTCGTATGGTTTCGCCGTCAACCCCTCGGCCGTCGCATCTAGGCGCGCCCGAGCTTGCGGCGGTGCCGCAGACATTCACACCTTGAGAGGGACAAATGAAGCGACTTGTGAAGCTGATTGGCCTGATGTTGGCCTTCACGCTGATCGCCGCAGCCTGCGGAGATAGCGACGAAGACACCACTGCGGCTGATACCGAAACAACCGTTGCCGAGACCACCGAGGCTCCGGCCACGACCGAAGCTGCCACGACCGAAACCACCGAAGCGGCCACGACCGAGACCACCGAAGAAATGGCGATGATGGACCACAACGTGGGCCTCACCTTCGACATCGGTGGCCAGGGCGACCAGTCGTTCAACGACTCGGCCTACGCGGGTATTGAACGTGCCAGCAACGAGCTGGGTATCGAGTTCACCTTGGGCGAACCAAACGCCGACGGCTCGAACCGTGCCGAACTGCTCCAGACCCAGTCCGAGGTTTCCGACCTCGTCATCGGTGTTGGGTTCTTGTTCGCTGGCGACGTTGCCGCTGTTGCTGCTGACAACCCAGACGTCAACTTCGCAGTTGTCGACGACGCCATGCTCGACTTCGACAATGGTGGCGTACCGATTGGCGAGAACATCGCTGGCTTGACCTTCGCCGAAGAGCAGGGCTCCTACCTCGTTGGTGCTATTGCTGCCCTCAAGAGCGAGACCGGCACCGTTGGCTTCCTTGGTGGCGTGTCGGGCTTCGGTCTGATTGAGAAGTTCGAAGCTGGTTTTGCTGCTGGCGCTCGTGCGGTCAACCCTGACATCAACATCATTGCCCAGTACATCACCGAGTTCCCTGACTTTGATGGCTTCAACGCCCCCGACCGGGCCAAGGACATCTCGTTGGCCATGTACGCCCAGGGCGCAGACATCATCTACCACGCTGCAGGCGGCGCTGGCGCTGGCATGTTCGAAGCGGCCAAGGAAACCTCGGAGTCCACTGGCTCCAAGGTCTGGGGCATCGGCGTTGACTCCGACCAGTACCTGACTGTTGACCCATCGGTCCAGGAATACGTCCTGTCCTCGATGCTGAAGCGTGTCGACAATGCCGTGTTCGAGGTCACCAAGTCCCACGTCGACGGCATGTTCGCCGCTGGCAACGTGGTCTATGACCTGTCGACCGACGGCGTGGGCTACTCGACCTCGGGTGGCTTCGTGGATGACATCGCTGACCAGATCGAAGCCTTCAAGGCCCAGATCGTCTCCGGCGAGATCGTCGTTCCGACCGCTCCGTGAGGAATCTGATCGGTCACTGACCGACCACATGTAAACAACCGAACGGGACCGGACTAACGTCCGGTCCCGTTCTTGGTTTTGTCCCAACCGCGGAAGGCGCCGATGACCAACGCAATCGAACTGATCGACATCACTAAACGGTTCCCTGGTGTGATCGCGAACGACCGCGTGAACTTCACCGTGGCCGACGGCGAGATCCATGCCATCTGTGGTGAGAACGGCGCCGGTAAGTCGACCCTGATGAAGATCCTCTTTGGCATGCAGGCCGCAGACGAAGGCCGGATGCTGGTCAGGGGCAAAGAGGTCGTCTTCACCTCACCGACGGACGCCATCGACGCTGGCATCGGCATGGTGCACCAGCACTTCATGTTGGCAGACCAGCTCAGCGTGCTCGAGAACGTGATCCTGGGTTCTGAACCGACCTCACGTTTCGGGCGTATCGACTTCGCCGAAGCGAAACGTCATCTGGCCGAGGTCGGCAGCGCCTATGGCCTCGATGTCGACCCCGACACCTTGATCGAACACCTCGAAGTTGGCGCTCGCCAGCGGGTGGAGATCATCAAGGTGCTGTTTCGTGGCGCCCGCATCTTGATCCTCGACGAGCCCACCGCGGTGCTCGTGCCCCAAGAGGTCGAAGAGCTGTTCAATAACCTGCGCGAGCTTCGTGCCGGAGGCGCAACGATCATTTTCATCGACCACAAGCTGCAAGAGGTGCTCGAGATCGCCGACCGAATCACGGTGATTCGTCGGGGCAAGACAGTCGCAACGGTCGATGCCGACAGCGTGACTGCCCAGGACCTGGCCGAACTCATGGTCGGGTCCGAGTTGCCCAAGCCCGACACCACCGACTCAACCGTCACCGACACGGTGATGTTGTCGGTGTCTGACCTCACGATGCTCGCCGCGGACGGCAGGCCCACTGTTGCGGGCGTGTCGTTCGATGTTCATGCCGGCGAGGTGCTGGGTGTCGCGGGCATCGAGGGCAACGGTCAATCTGAGCTCATTGATGCCATCATCGGAACGGCCGTACCGTCACAGGGCACCGTCGTCATGGCGGGCGACGACATCACCCACAAGTCGGTTCGCCACCGACGCGAAAACGGCCTGGGGTATGTTCCCGAAGATCGCCACGAAGAAGGCCTGCTGCTCGACGCTCCGCTGTGGCAAAACGCGTCACTCGGGCATCAGACCAAGGCCCCCTACGCCAAGGGCATCTGGATCGACCGAGCCGGGTCTCGCGAGCGCACCGAGGCCATTCGTTCAGAGTTCGATGTACGTTCGCCCAGCGTCGACGTGTCGGCCCGGGCCCTGTCTGGTGGCAACCAGCAGAAGCTGATTATTGGCCGCGAGCTCACGGCCAACCCGACGGTTTTGGTGGCGGCTCACCCGACTCGCGGCATCGACGTGGGAGCCCAAGCCGATGTCTGGAACGACATCAGGTCGGCCCGCAGCGCGGGTCTCGCAACGCTGCTGTTCTCAGCCGACCTCGAAGAACTCATTGGTTTGTCAGATCGGATCGTGGTGATGTTCCACGGGCAGCTCGTGGCCACCTTGGATCCCGCAGAGATCGATGCTCGCGTGTTGGGCAGCTATATGACCGGTGCCGCGACCCAGCTCTCCAGCGACGAGGAGGTCAGCTCATGAACCCGGTAATGAGACGAATCGGGCTGTCTGTGGCCGCGCCGGCGATGGCGTTTGTGTTTGCCTTGCTGGTGTCGGCCATTGTGCTGCAGATCTCGGGTAGCAACCCGATCGACACCTTCCGCACCATGATCGAGAACGGCAGCCGTCTCGAGACCATGATCGATACCTTGAACCGGGCCACTCCGTTGTTCATTGCTGGCATCGCAGCTGCCATTGGGTTCAGGATGAACCTGTTCAATATCGGCATCGAGGGCCAGTATTTCTTGGCCGCATTCGCGGCGGCCATCGTTGGCGCCAATGTCAGCCTGCCCGGACCCTTGCACGTCGCGGTGATCCTGCTCACCGCAATGGTGGTCGGCGGCTTGTACTCCGGTCTGGCCGCTGTGTTGAAGGTCTACCGGGGCATCAATGAGGTCATCGGCACGATCATGCTGAACTTCATTGCCGTCGGCGGCATCATCGCCGCCATCTTCCCCAAGGTGATCGACCGGTCGAGTGGCAACGCCACCAATGCTGGTACCAAGCAGATCGCCGAGTCAGGCTGGATCCCTGATCTCAACTGGCTGGTCGAGATCTTCACCCGTGATATCGGCAAGGGCCGCGAGCTGACCGGTGTCATCCTGGTCGCTGTTGTGGTTGGTGTGGTCTTCTCGGTGATGGTGAACCGCACCACGTTCGGTTTCGACCTGCGGGCCAGCGGTATGAACCCGCTCGCAGCTCGGGCCGGTGGTGTTCCGCCAGCTCGGATGATCATTATTGCGATGGTGCTCTCTGGTGTTGTTGCGGGCCTCATCGGTATGCCCGAAATCCTCAGTGACAACCACTCCTACGATCAAGGTTTCGTGTCCGGTCTCGGTTTTGGCGGCCTCGGAGTTGCCCTTCTGGGGCGTAACTCCTCTGGCGGTATTGCGTTCGCCGCCATCTTGTTCGGGTTTTTGGACTCATCGTCGGCCATCTTGCAGGTGAGCGGTTCGGCCTCGGCGTCGATTGTGGTCATCATGCAAGCCGTCATCCTCCTGGCCGCCGTGGTGGCCTATGAGATTGTCAACCGATACCGCCGCCTCGATGAGGTCAAACGAGCAGCTCAATCAACGGAGGTGGCGGCATGACCACCATCGATCCCACGGCCGTCTCGGCGCCCCGATCGTTCAGCGATCGATACCTGGCGATTCCCACGTGGGCTCGCTGGATGCTCATGATGGCCATGTCCATGTTTGTGGTCGTCGTGGTGCAAGGCATCTCAGATACCTCGCTGCTGACATCACCCACAACAACCCAGACCATGCTGAAGTGGTCGATTCCCCTGCTGCTCGCCGGTCTCGGAGGCTTGTTCTCTGAGCGGGCCGGTGTGGTCAATATTGGCCTCGAAGGCATGATGATCCTCGGCACCTGGTGTGGGGCGTGGGGCGCCTTCAACTGGGGGC
>CAYGMW010000052.1:0-6983 GCA_964350975.1 uncultured Acidimicrobiales bacterium
CTGTTCAACGACATCGGTGGCGACGCAATCCGAGGGACCGTGACCCGCATCGGCGCGTTCGCGACCCGCGTCGAGACCGATTCGGGCACCTTCCACATCGCCAACCGACGCGCGTTCCAGGTGAAGAACATCTCCCAGTCTGGGTCACCGCGCCTGTTCGGCTTGTCGACCGGGCCGACCGCGACTGCCGAAACGGTGTCGCAGGTCGTTTCCGGCAAGGTCGCCGAAATTGGGGCCGTGATCTCGTTCATCGAGGTGGCCCAGACCCGCCAAGAACGTGGTTCTGCGGCCACGTGGCGAATTGCAGCGCGGTTCTCTCGCCCCATGACCAATGACGAGATCGACTTCGTTCGAGACACCTCCGAAGCCGAGCTGCGCTAGTGCCGATCCGGACACCAAATGCGCCCGTGACGTCTCCCCGGCTGGGTTCAGGCGACACCGTGGCCGTCGTGGCGCCGTCGAGCCCTCCGACCCAGAGCCAGCTCCATGACACCGTTGCCGAGCTTCGAGAGTGGGGGTTCAGGGTTCGCGTAGGTCGCCACACCGGGGACCGCTGGGGCTTCATGGCTGGGTGTGACGAGGACCGCCTTGCCGATCTCAATCAGGCCATCGAAGACCCTCAAGTCCGGGCCATCGTCGCTGTCCGCGGAGGGGCAGGTGCGTACCGCATTGCGGATCACATCAACTTCGACGCGCTTCGGGCCGACCCCAAACCGCTCGTCGGATTCAGCGACATCACGAACCTGCACACCGCCATCTGGTCCCGGACGGGCCTCGTCACCATTCACGGATGCCTCGGCCGAAACGGTGTCGCCGCCGATGTACGTCGACTCCTCACCACGCCTGAACCCTTGGTGCTTGCCGTCGACCCGTCGGTCCCGACCGCGGCTATTTCCGTTCCAGGGCGCGCCGTAGGAAGGCTCGTCGGTGGCAACCTCCGCGAGCTGGCCGGCGCCGTTGGAGCGGGCCTGCCACCACTGGACGGGCTGTTGTTCATCGAGGATCTGCGCCATGTTGGCCTCGGTCAGGTCGATCGCAATCTCACCCAACTCATCAGGTCGGGCACACTCGGCGCCATCGCCGGAGTTGTTCTGGGACTGTTCGGTGGATTCGAGGACTACAACGACCAGGGTTGGGATGTGCTGAACGTGCTCACCGACCGACTGTCCAACCTCGGGGTACCGGTTCTCGGGGGCATCAAGGCGGGACATGGCGGGGTGGGTCTCGACGGTAGGCCGGACCAGCGGGCCATCGTTTTGGGTTCGGAGGCCACCCTCGACACCGAGACCAGAACCCTCACCATGGGTCCAGCCGTTCACTAGCGACTGTTCGCTGCAGGCGGCTCTAGCCCGCTGTCGGAAGGACCCGGCGTCCGTAGAACAACACCTGGGTCAGCTCGCTCAAGTGCATACCCGGAGTCGACCCGTAGGTGAGCACGGCGTTCATCCGGGCGACCTCACCCTCGACGGGCGACACCCGGTGGAGCGCATGACGACCTCGAAACAGGGCCAAGGTGCCAGGCGCAGTCGCCAGCCGAAGCGGTGCAGGCCCTCGACCGTCCAACGCCGCCTCGACGCTGTCGTAGCGCTGATCGTCGTCGGTGCGAAGTGCGGGGTGGTATTCGAAGTGCCCACCGCTGATCGGTTCGCGCAGCATCAGCGTGACTGAGAACTCGCTGTTGTCGAAATGCCATCCCAGCTCGTCGCCATCGCCATACAGCGAGATGTCCAACGCGTCGAGGGGGTCGACGCTGCGGTACAGCTGGTCGAACCCGAGGACCGCGGCGACGAACGCCAGCACCGCCTCTGACTCATAGATGCGCCGGATCGGAACGTCCTCGGGCAACAAGTCATACGCAATGGCGTGTTGTGAGGACCGAACCTGGCGGTTGCGAGGATGGTCTGGGCTCAACGCTGGGTCAGGGTCGGTGAAGTAGATGTTGTGGGTCTGGTTTGCGTGCCAGGTCTTGTCGGCCAGTCTTTCGCCAACAGCGACCGAGGCGGCAACAGACGCCGGCCGGACAAACCCAGGGAGTGAGCAGGCACCTGACGTGGTCATGTCGCGTTGGCAGTTCGCAATGAGCTGCTGGGCGGCCGTTGTGGACAGATCGTCGATGGGATACCGGTCGAGGTCGATCAATGTGCCGATCGGGTCTTCGAACTGCGCTGTCTGTTCCACCTACCGTCTCGTTTCCCGCGACGTCTTCGAGCCCGTTGATGTCCGGCGGGCCTGGGTGGCCCGTCGGGCGATCCGCACCGGTGCGAGCGGAACAACAAACATGGAACTTGCGACCACCGCCGGGGCCCGAGCGGCCTCGACCAAACCTCGCCCGAGGGCGTTGCTTGTCTCTTGGCCACTTGGCCACCTCACCCATCCGGCAGCGACGAACATCCCCAACGACAGGACCGTCACCGTGCCCATCACCGCCATGACAATCGCAAAACCATGGTCGCTGTCGCCCAGTGGGAGATCGACGAAGTTCATGCCGAACACCCCTGCGATCAGCGACAGGGGCAACATGATCGCGGCATAGATCGTGAGGACTCGACTGAGGTCAGTGGAGCGGCGGGCCTCGGCGCCTCGGTAGGCATCGAGCGTTTCCGACAGCGCTGTTCGGGCCGCGTCGAGCCCGTGACTGGCCCGGTTCGCAACGTCGAACGCTTCGGCGAATCGACGTCGACCGCGATCGCCGATAAGCGGACTGTCGCTGCGCCTAGCCGCGTCGAGAGCCTCACGCTGGGGATGCACCACCTTGCGGGTCGCAGAAACGTCGCGGCGAACAGCGGTGAGGTTCTCCAGCAGCTCGTCGTCGGCATCGAGGGCATCTTCGATGAGTTCGTCGATTCGTGCGTCGAAGGCCTCGACCACAGACATGAGCCGCCTTGTCAGGGTGTCGGCCAAGCGGGCCAACAGCTCGTCGGGACCACCTGACGCCAGCTCGGCGCTCGCTTGGCACCGTTCCCAGAGGGCCTCGATCGATGGCGACTGCCCCTCGTGCAAGGTGACAAGCGTCGACTCACTGAGAAACGAATGCACCTCGTGGCTGCGCACCGCATGGGGTCGCAGGCCGTGAAGCACGAGACCGATCATCTCTCCATAGTCGTCGAACTTGGGGATCTCCTCGTCGGCTAGAACGTCAGCCAGGGTGACCGGGTCGATGCCCAGAAGGTCGGCGATAGCGAGAGCGTCGGGCAAGTCGGCATGGCTGGCGTCAATGTCGACCCATACCCAATCGCCCGTCGACGCCTCGACCATTGCTTCGAGCGTGGCCGGCACCGCCGCACCGTCGCCATGACGTGAAAGGACCCGGGTATGCATAGCTACCAGTCTGGCCCGAAGTCGGCAGGAGTGTTGTCAGATGAGCCCGAGGTAGATGACGTCAGTCGTGGGCTGGTCGGATCGGCCAATGGGCTCGACCGTGATGCCCCAGCCCGTACCGTCGAGGTCACCGACGTCGAGCACTTGACGAGGACCAACCGGTCCTCGCCACTGGCGCGTTGTCACTCGAGTTGCAGCACCAATGGGAGCACGTGGCCACTACCAGCTTGACCGAGCAGCGACGCCACGACCGTGAGTGTCCAACGCGACGAACACGTGTCGTCGATCAAGAGAACCGGACCAGTCGGACATTCAGCAAAACAAGTCTGATTGATTGCAAAGGCTCCGAGCACGTTGGCGACCTGGTGGGCGCTGTTGGCTTGATCTCGTTGTGGAGGGCGGGTGGAGTCGACCTGTTCGACGACCCGATACACCGGCAGCTTGCCAATGGCTCCGAGGCGGTCGGCAACGGCGTCGATGATGGCTCCGTGGGCACGCGATGGCATGGGGCAGATCCAGGTCGGTCGCTGCTCCCAGTCCCAGCGTTTCAAGACACCAACCAGACCCTGAGCAACCCGGTCGAGCATGTCGAGGTTGCCATCGAGCAGGCGATCGACATGGGCCGACCACCCTCCGTCGTGGGGCCGGCTCAACGCCCGCCCGAGCCGGAACTGCTGGCTTGGGGCAAGGCGCCCTTTCACCCCATCGACCCCGCTGGGCCACATCTTGCGTGGCTCGATCGCGATGTCGCCTCCGTCGAGCCACAGCTGGGCCGCTGCCGCCACGTCAGGGTCGACCTCGACAGCTGGTGTCACCCCGGTACAGATGTCGCAACGGCCACAGTCGGTGGCTTCGCCGTCGTCGAGCTGCTCTCGCAGGTACCGCATCCGACAGGTGGTGAGACCGGGATAGGCCAACATTTGGGCGGCCTCGTCGCGCCGTAGTTCGCTGAGTCGTGCGGCCTGCAGGACGTCGTAGTTCCACTGAGGATCGGCCAGCACGTATCCGCCCTTCGTGCGGTCGATGGCCCCGTGAACCTCAAGGATCGACAACAAGGTGCTCAGGCGTGATCGTCCCAGGTTGACCATGGTTTCGAGGGCCGCAATCGACACCGGCCGCTGGGTCGACATCTGCATCAGTACGTCGTCGCAGGTCTGTTTGGGAGGCAAGCTGACTTGTTCGAACCAGCGCCATACGGCCTGGTCGTCTCCGGGGCGAGGCAGGGCAACCACATCGGCCCGCTCGATGGCCCGTCCGGCGCGGCCGACCTGCTGGTAGTAGGCAACCGGTGTGGGTGGCAGACCGAGGTGGAGACAAAACGCCATGTCGGGCTTGTCGAAGCCCATACCAAGGGCGCTGGTAGCGACCAGAGCTTTGAGTTCGTTCGACCTCAGACCTTCCTCGAGGCCGACACGTTCGCTGGTATCGGTCTGACCGGTGTACGCCTCAACCCGATGTCCCCGTTCGGCCAACCACGCAGCGAGGCGTTCGGCCTGATCAACAGTGAGGGTGTAGATGATGCCCGAACCGGTGGCCTGATCGAGGTACGCGGAAATCCAGGCCCACCGCTCGGCGTCAGTGTCGAGTTCGACCGCCGACAGGTGCAGCGAGGCCCTATCGAGCGAGGTCCGCAGCACCCGGGTGTCTGATCCGAGCTGAGATGCCACGTCGACAGTGACTCGATGGTTGGCGGTGGCGGTGGTCGCCAACACGGGAGTGTTTGGTGGTAGTTCGTCGAGCAAGCGGCGCAGGCGCAGATAGTCGGGCCGAAAGTCGTGACCCCAGTCGCTGATGCAGTGGGCTTCGTCGCAGACCAACGCAAAGGGCCGCTCGAGCATGAAGTGAAACACCTCGTCGCGAAAGACCTGATTGGCGAACCGTTCGGGGGCAATGAGCAACAGGTCGACCCGGTCGGCGGCAATGTCGGCCTCGACCTGGTGCCAGTCGTCGACATTGCTTGAGTTGATACTGACAGCGCGGAGCCCGAGCCGCTCGGCAGCCGCGATCTGGTCGCGCATCAGGGCCAACAACGGCGACACGACAATGGTGGGGCCCCACCCGCGGTCGCGCAGCATCCGGGTGGCGCTGAAATACACCGCCGATTTACCGAACCCAGTCCTGGCCACCAGCAAGGTGCGGCGCCCTTCGGCCAGCATCGAAGTGACCGCCGCCAGCTGCTCGGGCCGCGGTGCCGCGTCATGCCCGGCCAGAGCGCGGACATGTTGGGTGAACTCGACCTCGACCTCAGCCGAGGTCGGACGGGCCAACGGAACCGGAGAGACAGCCATCGTCGGCGACCCTACCGACCTGCTGCGACACTCGTATGTGTTGTGGAGCTGATGGGACTCGAACCCACGACTTCCTGCTTGCAAAGCAGGTGCTCTAGCCAACTGAGCTACAGCCCCTCAAACGAAGTCCCAATCTTACCTCAGGTCGAGTCGTTTTGGCGCCGAAGAATCTTCAGGCCGCGGGTCAACAGTCCCGCGAAATGACCGAAGAGGAACTCATGGTGCGGGCAGCACGAGGCGTGCGTAGACGCTGGTTCAAGTTGACGACGTTGAGCGCAGAGCGCGGCGAAGAGTTTCGCCCCGTCGACCTGACTCCGTTGGTCAATCAACTCCTTTCCGCACAGCGAAACTCGCTGGCGGTGCTGATGAGCTGCCACGGCCAGGCCCGGCCAATCCCCGCCGCAGCCTGACCTCAGGCTCAAAAAGGGCCAAAACTTCGGGCCGGGCGCGCCACAAGCCAGCAATCCACAACGGATTGCTGGCGCTTTCGGCGCGCGTCTGAGCTCAACGGAGCTGAGCGCCAGGCACTGCCGATCAGACGATGAGCGACGGAGCCACGACGACGCAGTTGCGGCCGTTGGCTTTGGCTTCATACAACGCTGCGTCAGCAGCTGCGATCAGACGCTGTCCGGCTTCGGGGGCCCGAGGCACTTCCATCGCAGCGACACCGAAGGACGCAGTTACTTCAAGGACACCGCCCTCAGGCAAGTCCACGGCAACCAATTCGACTGCTCTACGCAACCGTTCGGCAGCCCGGCTCAACTCCTCAAGGGTGGCCATGGGTGCGATCATGATGAACTCTTCGCCGCCGTAGCGGGCAACCGTTTCTTCGGTGCGGCTCGTTATTTCGAGCACCTTGGCAACCTGGCGCAACACCTCATCGCCGATCTGGTGACCGTAGGTGTCGTTGACGGACTTGAAGTGATCCAGATCGATCAACACGAGACCGAGCGGCTTGCCGAAGGTTTCTGGAGCCCGCAACCGAAGGCGCAAGTGCTGTTCGAATTGCTCGTCGAACGCTCGGCGATTCGGCAAGTCAGTCAAGCCGTCGCGCAAGGCTCGGCGCTCAAGTTCTTTGTTGTCAGTCTCGAGCTGGGTACGAATCTCGCGTTCGTGGCGCAACTCGACGTCGGCGTTGAGGGTCAGCTCGATGAGCTCGGCCCGGGCCGACTGCAGGATCTCGACGGTATCGAGGTCGGTGATCTCCACGTCAAGCTGTGACGACATCTCACGGACCTCTTCTTCGAGGGCCTCAAGGAGATCGTCGATCTTGGTCCGGTCGATGCCAAGCTCGTCCATATCGCCCAACATGTCGCGATAGGTGAAGCCGTCGCGGTCGCTGGCGAAGAAGTTCGACATGACCTGAGCGGTGCGGGC
>CAYGMW010000052.1:7083-15347 GCA_964350975.1 uncultured Acidimicrobiales bacterium
CCGACGAAGAAGGCCTCTTCTCGCAAGTCCGGAATGATCTCGCCAGCAAGTTGGCGCGCTGCGACCGCAGTGATCAAGGACCGACGCCAAAAGTCAGACAGGTTGACTCCGCCGATGACACCTTCCTTCGGGAACTTGCCCGCAATGGAGTGCGCCAAGGACATCGTGACCACGCTGCGGGCCCCGATCTGGGCCACGGCACGTTCGATGGTGGTGGCCTCGCGGTCGCGCCGATAGACAGCACTATTGGCCATGGCGATGATCTTGGCTGACAAGCCAGGATCGATCGAAACCGCCTCGACAAGGTCGAGAAGGCCCGAGTCCTCCCGACGCTGAACTTCCATCACGCGAAGCATGACGACGGGGGGCGTCGGCACAATCTTGGAGTTCAGCACTCGGTCGAGTTCTTGCACTACTGACATCGTCACAACCTTCCTGTAAAGATGATCGGCCGGACATCACGGGTCTTGAGCTATCGCGACACTGTTCGCCAACATTGAGCAATGGTTCACCAGTAGCGCTCCGATCAGCGAAGTTTCACTCGACGAACTGGTCGCACATGACTACGGTCTGCACTCCACACCACTCACCCTGCGGGAGCAGCTATGTCAAAACTCATTTCCGAGTTCAAAGAGTTCATCGAAAAGGGCAGCATCGTCGATGCCGCCGTTGGCTTGATCTTGGCGTTGGCCTTCAAGCCTGTTGTTGACTCACTCGTCAACGACGTCATCATGCAGATCGTCGGCGCCATCTTCGGCCAGCCTGACTTTTCTGCCATCTCGATCCACTGGGGCGATCCTGTCACCGGCGACGGTGCCTTCGATGAGACCGGTCGTCAGCTCTATGACGGTGGCCAGATCTTCATTGGCAGCTTCATCAACACGATCATCTCGTTCGTCATCATCGCGTTCATCGTGTTCATGCTCGTCAAGGCGTACAACAACATGAAGCGCAAGTCCGAAGAGGCAGCCGAAGAAGAAGCCGGCCCCTCGGAGATCGATCTCCTGACCGAGATCCGCGATTCACTCAAGCGCTGACCCTTCTGAAGGGGAACCTTCTGCACTGAGCGGCTCTCGACCCACGGTCCCGACGATTAGCGTCGGGACCGTGTTGTCGTTTTCAGCCATCGAGCAAGCCCGCCAGCGACTGAGCGGCGTGGCCCATCGGACGCCGCTCATCACGAGCCGAACCCTGAACGAACTCTGCGATCGACAGGTGTGGCTCAAGGCCGAGAACCTGCAGCACACCGGCGCCTTCAAGATTCGGGGGGCGTACAACGCCCTCGCCGCCGCCCTCGAACACGGTCCCGTGGCCAAGGTGGTGACGTATTCGTCTGGCAACCATGGCCAAGCAATCGCTCGCAGTGCTCAGCTGCTGAACGTCGGAGCCACCATTGTGATGCCCAACGACGCACCCGAGGTGAAGAAATCCGCCGTGCGCCACTACGGCGCCACGATTGTTACCTATGACCGCTTCACCGAGGATCGGGCCAGCGTCGCAGCAGGGATCGCGAGCGAGACCGGCGCCATCATCATCCCCCCATTTGACCACCCAGATGTGATGGCTGGCCAGGGCACCTGCGGCCTCGAACTCATCGAAGATGCCCCCCAACTTGACGCCATCGCGGTCTGTCTCGGCGGAGGCGGGCTGTTGTCCGGCATTGCAACCGCCGCTCACCAGATGTCACCAACCACCCGAGTCATCGGTGTCGAACCTGCAGCGGGCGACGATGGCGCCCAGTCGCTTCGGGCGGGACGCCTCGTCACGATCGATCAGCCCGTCACCATCGCCGATGGCCAAGCAACCACTGCGCTCGGTGTCCACACATTCGAGGTCATCGCGGACAAGGTGCCCGAGATTGTCACGGTGACCGACCACGACATCGTCGAGGCGATGCGGTTCTGTTTTGACCGGCTTCGGCTGGTCGTCGAACCAAGCGGTGCCAGCGCGTTGGCTGCAGTGATGACCGGCAAGATCGGCAGCCCCGGCCAGACGGTGGCCGCAACACTGTCCGGCGGCAACGTCGATCGGGCCCGGTTTGGCGACCTGATCATCAACGGCGTCGAGTGAGCTCGAAACTCCTCTCCACTTCCGAAGGAACTACCGACGGCGCGTTTTCGCCGTTCGATTGGGCGCTGTTGGTCGCGATCGCCGCAACCTGGGGCGCCTCGTTTGTGCTGATGGCAATCGGACTCGACCACTTCGCTCCCGGCGCGGTCACGCTTGGACGCGTGGGGTTTGGGGCCCTCACGTTGAACCTGTTACCCGGGGCCCGACACCAGTTCGATTCCAGCGACTCTTCGAAGATCGTGCTGCTCGCAATCATCTGGATTGCGGCCCCGCTGACCCTGTTCCCGATCGCCCAGCAATGGATCGACTCATCGGTCGCCGGCATGTTGAACGCCGCAACACCAGTCCTCACTGCGCTGGTCGCAACACTGATGCTTCAGCGCCTACCCGGAGCCAAACAGCGCGTCGGCATTGTCCTCGGGTTCTGCGGCGTGCTGCTCGTCAGCGCCCCGACCATCGAAGCCGGAAACACCGCGTGGCTCGGTGTCATCGGCGTCATCGCCGCTACTGCTTGTTACGCGCTGTCGATCAATATCGTCGCCCCCCTGCAACAACAACACGGCAGCTTGCCCGTGTTGGCTCGAGTCCAAGCCCTCGCCACGATCGTCGTATTGCCCTACGGGGCATGGGGGGTGAGCAAAAGCTCATTCGATTGGGCTTCTCTGGGCGCGGTCGCGGTGCTGGGAGTGGCCGGGACCGGGCTCGCCTATGTGGCCTTTGGAACCCTCATTGGCCGGGTTGGCGGCACCCGAGCATCGGTCGTTACCTACCTCGTACCCGTCGTCGCGGTGATGTTGGGAGTCACCGTGCGCGACGAACCGCTCGCGGTGCTGGCGGTGGCCGGATGCGCGTTGGTGTTGACGAGCGCGTTCGTATCAAGCCGCTCCGGACGCTGACACCTCGGTCAGCGCCCGGAGCGAACTGACAAGGTCAAACGCCAACTTCTACTGGGGCCGTCGTTGCGCTTGTGGTGACAGAACGAAGCATCACGTATTCGCCATCGTCATCGGGGCACTCGAAGGGGCCAAACAAGGCCTCCCAGCGCTGAGCCCACGAGTGATGCGCCCGAACAACGTCCGACGCCCGTTCGCCCATGGCCCGCAAGCCTTCGAGGTCAGACAGCAATAAGGTGACGAGCGTGCCGACATCACCGTCGGATTCATACACCGCAACACTGTTCGCCCCGTCCACGGCACTGCCGTCAAAGACGCAGTGAACCGCGGGCCGATCCAAGGTCAACGACGGGGTCGCGACCGCAGCAGCATCCAGCACGCACTGGCTCACCGGAGCTTCCCAGGCCGAAATGCGGGCCTGCGACAAGGCAACGAGCGGCGTTGGCAACTCGACCAACAGCTCAGCACCGGACAGCACCGTGGCCTGGTCCGGATGGCTCAAACGAGGGAACGAGAACGGCTCAAGGTCTGGATGCAAGCTCCAGCCGGCACCGAACAGTGACACCTCAACGCCAGCTTCGACGATGGCTCGAACAATGGCCGCACCACGGTCATCGGGCTCACCAACAATGACGACCCCACGTCGCTCGGTGGCAACTGCATCGTCGAGCGCCACCGTGTGGGTCGCAGCCTCAACACATGACACCCGATAGTCGCCAAGAGGGGCCAACCGCGCGTACGCCGACGGGTCAGGAACACTGACCAGGTCGTAGTCGATCAGGTGCTCCTCGGCATCGGCCACGCAGGTAACCGCATCACCGAACGACGTCGAGGTGTGCAATGCCACCGAGACCGTCTCGCTCGCGGCGGTCAAGCGCCTGATGTCGGCCGCAGCGATATCGCCAGGCGTTGGCACATGAACCAACATCTCAGGCTCAAAACGAGCCAGCACAGACTCGAGGGCATCCACGGCCGAGCCGCGCACGATGCCCGAGCGTCCAGGTGACGTCGGATCCAGTCCTACTACTTCATGGCCCAGGTGCCGCAGTGAACCCATGACATGAGTCCACAACGAGCTCCTGGGATCGGCCGCGCCGCGACCACACACCACTACCCGCATCTCGTTCTCCCAACTGTGTATTCCGCACCGGATTCGCCTGGCTGGGTGGCACCGCTACGGAGTACGCATAGGAGTACCGCGTCTCGCGGCGTCACGGGGTGACCAAATCAACAGATCTTGATTTCTTTGAAAACTCGACACCCGAAACCGCCGCCAGATCGAGCCAACCAATGAGGTCGTCGGTCTTGGCCACACAGCAGCCAAGGCCGGCCGAGTAGCCCGTCGACGCCAATTCGATCGGCGCCGCCGCGGTTTCGACACGGTCGAGAGCGTCGAAGAGATCGTCGCGATCCAGGCGCATCTCATCAGAGACGATGGCCGTGCGTTCAGCAGCGCACCACCGCATCGCGCGCTGGGCCGCCTCGACCGGACTGTCAGCTGGGTCATAGGAAAGGGTGGTGACGATCCCGGCCAGGTCGGCCATGGTTGCGCCGAAGTCCGGCCCACCACCGACGTTGGCAATAATCACCTGCGCCGCAGCGCTACCGAGAGCATCAAAGGTCTCGTCGAGGCACTCCAGCGTCTCGCCGAGGTCGGTACCAAGAATCACGATGCTGAGTTCCGGCCGATACGGCGAGCCCACCTGGGACCCCCGTCGCTGCCAGGATCCCCGCAACCCGTCGGCCCGGCCAGCGCGATCGATCATCTGAGCCAATTCGACATCTCGAACAGTCACCGGCAATGGCAGCAACGCCTGAGGCAGCCACGCCCGGTGAACCGTCGCGGCTTTTGCAATGAGCTGTCGGGTCCAGTCAGACCACACGTCATTTGACGCTTGAGGGCTTGGAAGCACACCCGTGCGACCAGGGCCGATGAAACGTCGATCGACCGCGAGCGCACTACCGACGGCACGGTGCGACACCACCATGTCGGCAATACCAACACCAACCCAGAACACCGTGTCGTGATGATTGACATGGACTACAGGCGGCCGGCCGGGCCAGCGTCCAAAAGCGAGTGATGCCACGATGTCATCGGGCGCCGTATGGATCATCACCAAGTCGCCATGGGCCGCGACCTGTCGAAGACGCTGAGCCGACGCCATTGGGTCGCTCATATTCGTGGTGAACTTCAGCGACGTCATCGACCCTGCGGCCGACAGATGGTTGACGGT
Source organism: uncultured Acidimicrobiales bacterium (assembly GCA_964350975.1). Classification (GTDB taxonomy): domain Bacteria; phylum Actinomycetota; class Acidimicrobiia; order Acidimicrobiales; family Poriferisodalaceae; genus JAADHX01. Next base: position 12,281 of record CAYGMW010000052.1, read on the forward strand.
GCTGACGACTCCACTGCGCGGGTTGTTGTCCATCACATGGACCACGGTGCCAAGGTTCGACTCACTCGTGGGCTGAGGCAGCGATGCACCGGCTGCCGCTAGCAGACGCTCAAGTCGGACTTCGGCGAACGATCCAGGGTGCTGGCGGGTCGCGTAGTCAGCAGCTACCGACGCCAACTGCACTGCTGTGGCGACATCGCCAAGACGAAGCGCCCGTTCTGCAGCGTCAATCAATGCATCCAAAGCAGCCCGGTGCAGCCCAATGGTGCCGATGTCTGAGTCGGGGACGATCACATCGATCCCGGTCGTCCTGGCGCGCCAGCAGTTCAGCTCTGGATCGGCAAACTTTGCGCGATTTTCCGACCTCAAGCCCGCCCACTTCGACGGCCAGCCGACCCGCTTAAGCGGGCCATGGATCTTTTCCTCACATCTCGACCCAAGAGCGCCGATGGATGACCTACCGACATGGAAGTCGGTTGCAATCGCACCCCCCAGGAGGTCACACGACGTGACACGCATTAATCAGAACATCATGGCGTTCAACGCTTTCCGAAACTTGTCGTCGACCAATGGTCAGATGGGCAAGTCGCTTGAGAAGCTGTCATCGGGCTTCCGTATCAACCGCGCTGCGGACGATGCGGCCGGCTTGGTGAAGTCCGAGCGTCTGCGTTCGGAAATCAACGGCACCCGTCAAGCAGTGTCCAACGCCCAGGACGGCATCAGCTTCGTGCAAACAGCTGAAGGTGCCCTTGGTGAGGTTCACTCGATCCTTCAGCGTGTCCGCACGCTGGCTGTCGACGCCGCCAACACCGCAACCTCCGACGGCGTCCCACAGCAGGCTGAAATCGACGAACTCCTCGCAGAGCTCGACTCGATCGGCTCACGTTCGACGTTCGCTGGCAACCAGGTGTTCCAGGACTACAGCTCCACGTCACTGACATTCCACGTCGGTGCCAACGCTGGCGCCACCAACCGGATGCAGATCAGCGACGACCTCACCTTGGCTTCGGCCGACGTGTTTGGCGCTGACCTGTCAGCAATCGACGTCACCGCTGACGCCGACGCAGCCATCACTGCGCTCGACACCGCCATCGGCAACGTCAGCACGACCCGGTCCACCCTCGGTGCTACCCAGAACCGTATGGAACACACCATTGCCAACCTTCAGGTGGCACAGGAAAACCTGTCGGCTTCTGAAAGCCGTATTCGTGACACCGACATGGCCCTCGAAATGGTCGAGTTCACTCGCAACCAGATCATGGCCCAAGCCGGTACCGCGATGTTGGCCCAGGCCAACCAGGCCAACCAGGGCGTCCTCGGACTCCTCTAGGTCACCACCGCTCACCCTAGGGTGAGCAACAACCTCCTCGGGACGGCTCCGGTCGCACCGACCTGGTGAAAACGTGCCGAGTGGCGGATGGTTTCGACCATCCGCCACTCGGCGTTTTTGTGCCCATTGGGGCCAACGGGTGACCTTGAGAGATTTCTTCGGATTTGTACCAAACAATCACTTAGGCGTGACGGGTGGGGGACGACTGACCATGTGGTGCCGAATGGACTCGGCCCGAAAGAAACACACATGGAGGTGTGTCCATGACACGTATCAATCAGAACATCATGGCGTTCAACGCTTTTCGCAACTTGTCGACGACCAATGGTCAGATGAGCAAGTCACTCGAGAAGCTGTCATCGGGCTTCCGTATCAACCGCGCTGCGGACGATGCGGCCGGCTTGGTGAAGTCCGAGCGTCTGCGTTCGGAAATCAACGGCACCCGTCAAGCAGTGTCCAACGCCCAGGACGGCATCAGCTTCGTGCAAACAGCTGAAGGTGCCCTTGGTGAGGTTCACTCGATCCTTCAGCGTGTCCGCACGCTGGCTGTCGACGCCGCCAACACCGCAACCTCCGACGGCGTCCCACAGCAGGCTGAAATCGACGAACTCCTCGCAGAGCTCGACTCGATCGGCTCACGTTCGACGTTCGCTGGCAACCAGGTGTTCCAGGACTACAGCTCCACGTCACTGACATTCCACGTCGGTGCCAACGCTGGCGCCACCAACCGGATGCAGATCAGCGACGACCTCACCTTGGCTTCGGCCGACGTGTTTGGCGCTGACCTGTCAGCAATCGACGTCACCGCTGACGCCGACGCAGCCATCACTGCGCTCGACACCGCCATCGGCAACGTCAGCACGACCCGGTCCACCCTCGGTGCTACCCAGAACCGTATGGAACACACCATTGCCAACCTTCAGGTGGCACAGGAAAACCTGTCGGCTTCTGAAAGCCGTATTCGTGACACCGACATGGCCCTCGAAATGGTCGAGTTCACTCGCAACCAGATCATGGCCCAGGCCGGTACGTCGATGTTGGCCCAGGCCAACCAGGCGCCACAGTCGATCCTGTCACTCCTCGGCTGATTCATCCTGATGATGTGTCGGCGCCGGCTCACACTGGCTCGGCACGTCATGACCACCTTCGTGCATCGTCGACGGTGGGCCCGAGTTGAAGCACCAAGTGCTTGAACACCCGGGTCCGCCGTCGACGAAGTGCGGGACAGCGGCTCATATCAGCGCTCTCCGGTTGTTGCTTCCTGAACCCAACCACCTCGAGGACTCGTGCGAGATCACTACCTACAGCAAGCAGTCAATACCGCCTCGCCTGCGAGGCTTGTGACCATGCTGTATGACCGCCTCATCGTTGCCATCGACCGTTCGACAGTGGCTCTTGAGTCACCATCGACGTACTTCATCGCACACGACGAGTTGATCCGAGCCCAACGAATCGTCGACGAACTTCGTTTCGCCCTCGACCTCGAAGCTGGCCAGGACATCGCAGCGAACCTGCTGTCACTGTATGAGTACAGCCACGAGCTGCTAGTCAGAGCCAACACCTCGAAAGACAGCAGCTCCCTGGTCACCGTGCGCACGATCTTTGGTGAACTGCGCGATGCCTGGCGAACAGGTGTCGAGCTGGGAACAGCCGCTGCACCAGCCACGACGAGCTGACCGCTGGTTTTGACTGGGCTCGTTTTGACTGGGCTCGTTTTGACTGGGCTCGTTTTGACTG
>CAYGMW010000053.1:0-15229 GCA_964350975.1 uncultured Acidimicrobiales bacterium
CGTCCAAACAGCTGCAGCCCGTCTACGACAAGCCAATGATCTACTACCCCCTGTCGACGCTGATGCTGGCGGGTATCGACGAGATCTTGATCATCTCGACTCCCCACGATGTGCCACGGTTCAAAGAACTGCTCGGCAATGGATCGCAGTGGGGAATCCGGCTCGAGTACGCCATGCAACCAACACCGGCCGGGATTGCGCAGGCGTTCACCATTGGCGCCTCGTTCCTCGCCGGCGACTCGGCGACATTGATCTTGGGCGACAACATTTTCTACGGCCGTATCGGCCTCGATGAGATCGTTGCCAACCACACCGACGGCGCCGTCGTGTTCGGCTACCCGGTGGACGATCCGCATCGTTACGGCATCGTCGAGTTCGACGCCGATGGGCGTGTCAAGTCCCTTGAGGAAAAGCCCGACGTCCCCCGCACCAACCTCGCGGTTCCCGGGCTGTACGTCTATGACTCACGCGTTGTCGAGTACGCCCGGTCGCTCGCACCGAGCCCTCGGGGCGAGCTCGAAATCACCGATCTCAACCAGCGATACCTCGACGCCGGATCGCTTCGCGGTATCCGGCTGGGCCGTGGTGTTGCCTGGCTCGACTCGGGCACCCACGAGAGCTTGCTTGAATCGTCGAACTTCATCGCGACCATCGAAAGGCGCCAGGGCCTCAAGATTGCATGCCTCGAAGAGATCGCGCTCCGGCGCGGCTTCATCACCCGTAGCCACTTGGCCACAACGCTGAACCGGATGCCCTCGAGCCCGTACCGTGACTATGTCGAACGGGTCGCAAACGAGGTCGATGCCGAGCTCGACGCTCCAGCCCTTATCGGCTGAGCTGTTCGGCCCGGTTGACCCGTTACTCCGCAGCGTCGATGAGCGATTCGGACAGCGTTGGGTAGACGAACAAGCACTCTTGGATGTCTTGCACCTTGAGGTGTGAGTTCACCGCGAGCGCGATCACCGAGATGAGTTCGGCGGCGTGGCGGCCCACGATCGAACCACCGAGCACCACACCGGTGTGAGGGTCCGAAATGATCTTGACGAACCCACGAGGGTCGTCGTTGATGAGGGCCTTAGCGTTAGCCGAAAACGGCACCTTGGTCACACGGATCTTGCGACCGTCAGCGAACGCCTCAGCTTCGGCCAGACCGACATCGGCAATTTCGGGTTCGGTGAAGATGGCCGACGCGGCCTTGTCGTAGTCGATGTGTCGGTGATCGCGGCCGTGATGGCGACCCATCAGGTGCTCGGCGATCTTGCGGCCCTGCATGGTGGCCACCGACGACAGCGGCAACTTGCCACTCAAGTCACCGGCGACATAGATGTGACGAACCGACGATGCCAGGTTGTGATCGATCTCGGGGTAACCCCACTCGTTGACATCGACGCCAGCAGCTTCGAGGCCAATGTCCGTCGAGTTCGGCACCGAACCAATCGCCAGCAATGCGTGACTGCCTCGAGCGACCCGACCATCCGAGCACGACACGGTGACCTCGTCGCCGATTCGCTCGATGCCAACGGCCCTGGCGCCCTTGAGGAGTTCGACACCACGGCGCAAGAAGTCGGCTTCGAGGACGGCCGCGGCTTCCGGGTCCTTCTGAGGCAGAACCTGTTGGCGGCTGACGACCAGGGTGACCTTGGCCCCCAGCGACGAAAACATGTGCACGAACTCAACACCCGTCACACCAGAACCCACCACGATCAGATGACTCGGAAAGTCTTTCGGCGGGTATGCATCGCGCGTCGTCAGCACCCGCTCACCGTCGAGGGGTGCCCACTCAGGGATACGAGGCTTGGATCCGGTGCACAACACGATGAAATCGGCTTCGAGGTCGACCGTCGAGCCGTCTTCGAGGGTTGCTACCGCGGTGTGGGGGCCAGTCAAGCGGCCCGTGCCACGCAGGATGCGCACGCCCTGGCTCGTGAGGAGCCGGGTGATCGACGATTCGATGCGATGTTCGATCGTCTCGATACGCTCGCGCAGCATCGCAGAGTCGATCACCGGGTCGACATGGGCCAGACCCATACCTTCGACCCGGCGCGAGAACGACATCGCTCCGCCCGTGGCGATCATCGACTTTGATGGCACACAGTCGAGCAGGTGGGCCGAACCGCCCAGCACCTCACGCTCGACCAGGGTGACCTCAGCGCCGAACCGGGCTGCGTGACTCGCCGCTTCGTGACCCGCAGGGCCGCCGCCAATGACCAGAACTCGTGTTGACATAGGTGCGAGCGTACCGGGGGCGAACGACCTGATCGGTCGAACATGAACTCATGGATCACACACCATCACCTATGTTGATGCGGGTGGTAACAAGCCCTGACACCCAACAGCCGCGCCCCAAATGGGTCACGCGACGCCGGCGCGCGCTCGAGGCAATTGCAGCTGGCACCGTAGCATCGGCCATTGCCGGAGTGGTCTTGGGCATGCTGACTCGAAGCCCACGAGTCCCGCTGATCTACTCCGGCGACGAGCTGGCCGGTCTGGCCCATGTCATTGGTGTTGACGAGACCGGTTGGTGGTTCAACAATCCGCGCCTGGGCGCCCCGTTCCAGCTTGAGCATTACGACTTCCCCCAGGGCGGCGACGGGCTCCAGGTGTTCATCGTCCGAGTGATCGGCCTCGTCACCGACAACCCCGCGCTCATCATGAATCTGTATTTCCTCATGACGTTTGCGTTGGTGGCGGCCGTGGCGCACCTCGTGATGCGTCAACTGGGATTCTCCACCCTGATTTCGGCCGCAGTTGCGACCCTGTATTCGTTATTGCCGTTCCATTTCTGGCACGGGACCCCTCACATCTATCGGTCCGGGTACTTCGCAATCCCCGTTGCTGCGCTGTTCATCATGTGGATTGGCGGGCATGCCGGTGGCCTCTGGCGCCAAACCGGCCCCCGCTGGCGCGATATCAGCCTGCGATGGTCCCGGCTGGGGCTTGGCGTCTTCGCGATCTTCATTGTCGGAACAACCGACACCGTCGCCGCTGCTTTTGCACCAACCCTGGCTGGCGTCGTCGGGTTGATCGCGGTGTTCCGCGATCGAGACCCCCGGCCGTTCATCGCGGGGCTCGCGTTCGGCATTGGTGTCATTGCCATGGTCATCGTGGCCAACGTCGGCACCTTCTTGTACGTCCAGGAAAACGGTGCAAACGACCAGACCGTCCAGCGCGACATCGCCGAACAAGAGATCTACGCCCTGAAACTGTCACGGGTGGTACTGCCGTCGGAGAACCACCGGATCGCAGCCCTAGCCGAGCTTGGACAAAAGCCCCTCGAATCACGAATCCAGAGCGAGGGCGGGCAAGCACTTGGCATCATCGGCGTGATCGGAATGGTTGCCGGTGTTCTCAGCCTGCTGCGACTGTCTCGACGCGACAGCGAAGGGCTCGACGCTGCATCGTCTGATGGGGAGTCCGAGCCGCAAGACTCGGCGAACAGCTTCGGAATCTCACGAGCCACCGTGAGCGAACAGCTGGCGCTGTTACGTATGGCTGGCAGCATCAACCTGACAGCAATCATCTTCGCGGTCCCCGGCGGCTTGGCATTCATCTTGACCATCGCCGGGTTTGAAGAGATTCGAACCTGGAACCGCATCATTGTCTACATCGGCTTTTTTGCCTTCATCGGAGTGGCAATCGGGCTCACCTTGTTGGGTCAATGGCTCACCACTCACCACGTGCCCCGCTGGGCCCAGGTTGGGGGTCTGGCCCTGGTTGTCGGCTTCGGTGTGTTCGACCAGACACCATCCAAAGTCAGCGATGCCGACGCAGTGGCCGAGGCGTGGGCCACCGATGCATCGTTCTTCGCCGCGGTCGAAGCTGAACTCGTCGAAGATGCCGACCCCATGCTCTACACCCTGCCGAACGTGCCCTACCCCGAGCCGTCGCGGGTGACGTACTCGATCGACTACCAGCACGCCCGAGCGATCCTGCACACCGAACGCCTCGAAGTGTCCTACGGCGCCATGCGCGGCCGACCCGAGTCGCTGTGGCAACTCCCCTTCGAGCGTCTACCCGTTCCCGTTGCCCTCGACGCCCTCGCCGCGATTGGTTTTGATGGCGTCTATATCGATGCCTGGGCTGTCGGCGCCGACCTCGGTCGCCTCGAACAGATCCTGGGAGATCCCGGACTTTCGCTGGGCCGCAATCGCCTGTACCGGCTGGGCGATCGCGAAGCTCAGCTCGTCGCCGAGATCGGTCAGGAATCCACTGAGGCTCTCGCGAGCGAGATCTTGTACCCAGGCGACTTCATCCTGGGCTCTGGATTCCATACTCCCGGCCGACTGACCAACGCGGGCTCGTTCGCCGAGGATGCAGCCACCTTCCGGATCGAACCCCTTGGGGAAGCTGAGCTGACCACCACCGTCGTCATTGATCTGCTCACCGCACCGGTCGAAGGCACCGTCGTCGAGCTCGCAATGGGCGACGTCGTCATTGCATCAGCGAGCTCCAACGCCGAACGCCAACTTCGACTCGTCGCCGAGGTCACGATCCCCGAGGGAGGCCTCGAACTTCGGCTCCTGACCAATGGCGCTGAGTATCAGGCAGCTGGTGATCCCCGCCGGATCCAGATGGCCGTCGTGGACATGGCCACGCTGGGTCCAGTCACTCAAGAGCTCATTGCTCAGCTGAGCGCTGAGGATCTGGCGACATCGCTCGCGAAGCGTTAGCCCACCACGGCTAGGGCCTCGTTGCAGTAGCTAACAGAAAGCCTCTCGGGCCTTGGAGGTTCGCAACGTCTCGATGGGCAGCGGCGCGCACGAGACGTTGCCCAAGCGAACCAGGCAACGACCACAGGATCCGCATCACGACATAGCCACGCCGGTAGGCCCGCATGGCAACCTTGGTCACGTTCACATCGGTCGCACCAGCAGCGGTGAGCATGCTGGCCAGGTGTTCAGCCTCATAACCAGGAACCCGATAGTGACCCCATGAGCGGTCGATCAGTTTCTGAGCCCGGCCCGGCAGCACACGAATATCGATCTGAGGCGTCGTCATCAGGAGTTGGCCGCCAGGCTTGAGCACCCTGACGAGCTCGGCCACGAAGGCGGCATCGTCGTCGATATGTTCGATCACGTCGAGCGCGATCACGGTGTCGGCGCAGCGGTCAGCAAGGGGCAGATGGGTTCCGCTGCCTTGCACGTAGGCCACACCGGCGGCCCGCGGGGACAACTCGACATCGACCAACACGCCGTTGTCGACACCGAGCTGTGACATTGTTCGGCCGTCTCGACCGCCCACGTCGAGCACGAGCCCGGTTGTGGAGATCAATCCCGCTTGGCGAAAGAACTCGGTGCGGTAATGCGTTCCAGGACGAAGGGGTTCTTCGACAACTCCCGCTCCGGCAGCGTCAATCATGCGATCAGATCTCCATAGATTCGTTCGTACGCGGCCACGGTACGTCCCATGTCGAGCAATGGCGCCACCCGTGATTGGGCCAGCGCGGCTCGTTGCTGCCGCTCGGATTCGTTGCGGTGGGCCTCGCCGAGTGCGCCAGCGAGGGCGTCGACGTCTCCTGGTGTCACGAGCCAGGCCGTGTCATCGTCGAGAAACTCAGCGATTCCACCAAGACGGCTCGCGACCATCGGCACTCCTGCGGCACAGGCCTCGGCCAAGACGACCGGGGTTCCTTCCTGGTCGCCATCGCGGCCAACCACCGACGGCATCGCCAACACTTCGCAGGTTCGCATCAGGTCGAAGACTTGTTCCCGTGTCGAATGGCCGAGGAACCGAACCCGTTCGCCCATACCGAGCTGATCAACCAGCGACTCAAGCGCCGAACGTTCGGGGCCGTCACCGGCGACGACGAGGTGCAGTTGTGCGTCGCGAGCCACCGCCCGAATCAACACATCGACACCTTTTTTGTCAGCCAGGCGCCCGACGAAGGCAACCCGTCCAGTCACCGGAGTCCGTACGGCGACCGCTGCGGTCACCTCGGCGAGATCGGTTCCCATAGGCACCACCTCGACCGGGGTCTCCGGGGCCAGATCGCCGACCCGCCCGAGTAGATCGCCGCTCACCGCAACCACATGATCGGCCCGACGAAGCGCAAAGCGGCGCAACGACTCAAGCGGGAACCGTTGCAGAGCGTGCATGTCGACGCCGTGGGCAGTCATCACAATCGGAGCTCGATTGCCCGGAATCATCGCGGCGAGCAGGCCACCGGGGAGCACCCAATGTGCGTGGATCAGATCAGGGCGCTCCGACCTCACGGCCCGCCACGCCTCGATCAGGAAACGGCCAAGCAGGAACGGCAACTCGATGGCGCGCCAGGGCTGGGCCCGAACATTGGGCAGCGTTGCTCCGTGAGCGACTCCTTCGAATCGTTTCCAGAAGTAGGCGAATCGCCGAACCTCGACCCCATCGATGGTCTCGGTTGGCGCTGCGTTTGGCACCCGCGGCGTGACCACCACGAAACGGTCGACTTCGCCAATCCGTGTCGTGAGATCGAGCACAAACTGCGGCGTGCCATCACCGCGAGCCGCCGGGAACGTCGACGTCAACACCAGCACCGTGGTCATGAGGCGGCTCCAACCGGTCCGAGGTCGTGAAGGTGGCGTTGGCGCCAGCCCGTGACACTGGCTGCGGCAAACATGACGCCGAGCACCAGCGTGGTGGCCATCCGGTCGGCGGCCGAGGTGGTGATTGCAAGCGCTGCTTCAAGATCAGACAGGTACGACAGCAGGCCTGACAGCACCTCGCGAACCCCCAGGCCCGCCGGAAACACCCCGACGACCGTCGACAACACGTTCGCGAGCACCAAGGGTGCAGCCCGATCAAATCGAGCGCCAAGGCCAAGAGCATGCAGCACGACGAGGTACCGGCCGATCTCCGAAGCGGCCATTGCCGCCTCAACTCGGATCAAGCGTGCAACGAGACGCCATCCCGCGACCTTGGCCGTCACCACACATGTCGCGGTCCCAAACACGATCAAACCAGCCGAGGCCAACGGGGCAGCGACAACAAGCAAGATCCCAACAACGGCGGCGGTGACGCCAACAAAGGTCACGCCAGCGATGGCTTGGACTGACACTGCGCCTTTCAACCCGCGGGGACCGCGAGCCAAGAACCAGGTTCGGACCAAGATCGACCCGGGCAGCGGGAGAACGTTGGCACACGACGCCATCAACGACACCGCGCTCGCCTGGCTCATTGAGGGCTTCTGGCCGGTTGCTCGCGACAGCACCATGAGCTCGAGGCCATTGAGCCAGACGGCCAATGGCGTGCCGATGAGCGCCGCTGCGGCAAGCAGCCAGACATTGGCGTTGAGACCTCGCTGGCGATAATCGTCAACAGCCCACCACGCGATCGCGATGAAGATCACCACGCCAACAACAGCAAGCACCGCGCGCGCTGCGGGTGGGGGCCGACGAAGGGCCGCAGCGCGCCGCGCCAGGTTCGCCGCTGACGACGCCAGGGTCACGATGATCGACGAGCAGTGGCGACGTAGCCGTCGCTCCAATCGCGTCCGAAAGCTCGACGTTGGACCGCAGCAAACGGAGCGAAAACCCCCGGACGCAAGATGGAACGCATCTTGTTCAACGGGCCAGCAGTTCGTACGCCCGAATCCATCGTGCGTTCGAGGCGATCGTGCTCGTCGCCGGCTTCGTCTGAACGACGGCGGGCAACGACGCGAGCACCCGTCTGGGCGTGTCGAAGCACGTTGCCGAGCGGGAACCCGTAGTTTGCAATCTCGACGGATTCGAAACCGGCGTTGGTGATCAGATCGGTGAGTTCGGTCCGTTCGTAGCGGCGCACATGACCAACAGCTCGGTCGGCGTCGCTGAACTTGCGTTGGTGGGCTGGCACCGAGATCAGTAGCTGACCTCCCGGCCGAACGTGCTGAGCCCAGCTGGTCAAGGCCGCGAGATCGTCGTCGATGTGTTCCAACACCTCGAAGGCAAACAGGAAGTCAGCCGTGCCCATTGGAACCTCATCGAGGCTGTCAACCACCTTGATGGTGTCGCCAAAGCGCTCCCGCAACAGACGTCGCGATGTTTCGCCCATATCGTTCGCGGTGATGTTGAACCCGCGGGCGACGAACCGGCTCGTCACATCGCCGGTGCCGGCCCCGACCTCAAGCACGGAACCCGGAGCCCAGTCCTTGGTCACATCTTCGATGCACGCAACCCTCAGCAGGTGGCGAGGCGAAGGAACCCAGTCGTCGGTCGCAGTATTGGTCGCCATGTCAACCACCGTTCGATTCGGCCACGCTGTCGGTCAAGTTCCGTCGCCTGAGATGAACAAAGAGCTCCGCCAACAACCCCACCGAAATCAGCTGGACTGCGACCACGGTGCACAGCACGCCGATGGTGAGCGCTGGCCTGGTGCCGATTCCTTCGCCGGCAATCTTCAAGATGCCCATCCAGGCAATCAAACCAAGACCGACGAAACCGAGCAAGATCCCGAGGCCGCCGATGAGGTGGAACGGTCGGGTGTCGTAGGTGGTCAGGAACTTCACCGTGACCAGGTCGAGGAAACCGCGCCAGAATCGTGATCGGCCAAACTTTGACCGCCCTGCGTTGCGAACGCGATGCTCGACATCGACTTCAGTGACGCGATAGCCAGCCCAGGCGGCAAGAACGGGGATATAGCGATGCAGTTCGCCGTACATCTCGAGGGCCTTGGCAACCTCGCCCTTCATCACCTTGAAACCGCTGTTGAAGTCCTTACCATCGACGCCAGACACTCGTGCCGTGACCGAGTTGTAGACCTTTGATGTATTGCGCTTGATGAAGCGGTCGTTGCGGATCGACCTTCGGCCTGTGACCAGGTCATAACCGGAATCGATCGTGGCGATCAGGTTCGCCAGCTCGTGGGGGTCATCTTGGCCGTCGGCGTCCATGAGCACGACAATGTCGGCGTCAACAACAGAGAACCCGACTCGCAGTGCTTCGGACTTGCCGAAGTTGCGGCGCAGTCGCACGTAGTTGATCTGGGGCATGGTGGACTGCAGGTCGGCCATCACACCACGGGTGCCGTCGGTCGACCCATCGTCGACAACGACGATGTTCCAGACGTCGGTGAGGCCGCCCAGCACTTCGGCGGCTTCGTTCAGCACAAATGGCAGATTGTCGGCTTCGTTGAAAGCCGGCATCAGCACGGTGATGGACCGCACGTCGCACCTCGTCTTCAGATTGAGTCCCGCCACCGTATCGCTACCGCGCTACCTCACAGCGCATACCGGTTTTCCCAGGTGATCTGGTTCGACGGGTCGACGGCCAGGCGGAACTCGCTGAAGGACATGTCGAGGGCGTCAAAGACCAGCAGGCGGCCCCGAAGCGATTCGCCCAACCCCAGCACGACCTTGATTGCTTCGACGGCCTGGATGGTGCCCACAATGCCGGGCAACGCACCCAGCACACCGGCCTCAGCGCACGACGGCGCAAGCTCGGGTGGCGGAGGCGACGGCAGATAGTCGCGATAGGTGGGGCCGGTCTTGGGGTCGAACACCGTGACCTGGCCCTCGAAACGAAAGATCGATCCGTGCACGACGGGGATCCCGAGCTTCACCGTGGCGTCGTTCAGCAGGTACCGGGTATCGAAGTTGTCGGCCCCGTCGACCACGACGTCCCACCCGGCAACGATGTCGAGCACATTGTCGGCGCTGAGCCTCACGTCGTAGGTGACCACCTCAACGTCGCGGTTGAGCTCATGAATCGTGGCCGCCGCCGAGACGACCTTGCGCTGGCCGACACGGCTGATGTTGTGCAGCACTTGGCGTTGCAGGTTGGAGTCGTCGACTTCGTCCATATCGACGATGCCGATCGTGCCGACACCCGCAGCGGCCAAATACAGCGCAGCGGGCGATCCCAAGCCGCCGGCACCGATCAACAGCACGCGGGCGTCGAGCAGGGCCAATTGGCCTGCTTCGCCGATCTCGGGCAACAGGGTGTGGCGGCGATACCGCCTGGCTTGATCGGCGGTCAGCCTGCGGGGCGACACCCACGCTCGCCCGTCGGCCTTCCACTGCTCGAACCCGCCAGCCATCGACACCGCATTCACATAACCCAGTTGTCGAAGGGTGTCGGTTGCGAACGCGGATCGGGTGCCGCCTGCGCAGTACACAACCATCGCTGCCGCCTTGTCGCTGATGCGCTGCTCGACTTGGGCTTCGAGATGGCCGCGTGGAATGTGGATCGCCCCGCCAACGGCACCCTGCTCCCACTCGTCGGGTTCGCGCACATCGAGAACGACAGCGTCGAGCGCTTCGATTCGGTGTTGGGCTTCGCCGGTGTTGATCTCGTCGATTCGCGATTTCGCCGCGGCGAGCAGGTCTCGAAATGTTGTCATGTCACCCCTCGAATCACCTGAAGCTACTGACTCTCACACGTGGCACCACAGCTGGTCTGAAGTACGTCCGGTTACTACCGCGAACACTGAATCGCAATTCAGCTCAAGCAACGCGCCCAGATGCGCCGATGCATCTCAACGTCATGCGACGCGCCACGATCATGTTGATCCTCTCCATCTTGTTGGCTATCGGACTTGGTGTCTCCGAAGCCAGTTCAGCCGAGCTGCCTGCCGACGCGGTCAGCCCCGACGAAACAGTGGACGCTGCGTCCACCACCCAGGACGATCCCGCGAGTGAGCTGATCTTGTTCAACTTGTTGAACCAGGCTCGACTCGATCAGGGCCTGAGCCCTCTGCAGCGCGATCCACTGCTCGACGGAGTTGCCGCCGACTGGACTGCTGCCATGAGCTCAGCAGGTCGCCTCGATCACCGCCCTGACATCGTGAACCAGGTCGAGAATCGAGTGACCACCGAATGGGTCCGCGTCGCAGAAAACATCGGCTGGGGCCCCGACGCAGAGTGGCTCCACGAAGGCTTCTGGAATTCGGCACCACACCGCAAGAACATGCTGGGCGACTTCAACCGGGTCGGTATCGGCGCCCTGCGCGAGGCCGATGGCGATGTCTGGGTCACCGTCAACTTCTTGAAGGGCCCGGACCTTGCGCCCTCAGTCGTACCGACCCCCATCGGCGGGGCGTCACCAGTGGATGCGTGGGCTGTGAGCCCTGACGGCACCGTCATTGCCTATGCCGGCGCACCACACCTGGGAGACCCGTCCAACCTGGCCCTCGCCCGACCAATTGTGGGCCTGACGGCGACCCCATCGGGCAACGGCTACTGGCTCGTTGCCTCCGACGGCGGCATCTTCAGCTATGGCGACGCCAAGTTCCACGGATCAACCGGCGCACTCCAGCTCAAGCAGCCCATTGTCGGCATGGCATCGACGCCGTCGGGGAATGGCTACTGGCTCGTTGCCTCCGACGGCGGCATCTTCTCCTTCGGCGATGCCAGGTTCCACGGATCAACCGGCGCTCTCCAGCTCAACCGGCCCATCGTTGGTATGGCATCCACCCCATCGGGCAACGGCTACTGGTTGACCGCCTCCGACGGCGGCATCTTCTCCTTCGGCGACGCCCAGTTCCATGGGTCGACCGGCGCGATGTCCCTGCCATCGCCGGTCACCGCCATGACCGCGTCGCCCACCGGCCGCGGCTATTGGCTGGCATCTGAAGCGGGAACGATCTACTCCTTTGGCGACGCGACCGCTTCAGGGTCGGCGACCAACAGCGGGTCTCGAGTCGTGGGCCTCACCCGGGGCACCAACGGCATCGACTACTGGGTCTATCTCGCCGACGGACGGGCTCTGGGCTTCGGCCGCTCGGCCACGGGCTCGACCCCCGTTGTCGACCCCCTGGGCCGCCTGGCTGGTGTCAGCGTGCGATCCGAGCGTTCCTGAGTCATCCGGCCAAGGCGGGCACGATCGTGCCAATGGGGCCATGGAGCACGATGTCGGCGATGCCGTCCATCTCGGTCGGTTCTCCGTTCACGATGATGACGCGAGCGCCTCGGCGCGCCGCCAAGGGAACCACTGCCGCAATCGGATAGACGGCCAGGGTCGATCCAATGGCCAGCAACAGGTCGCAGCGATTGGCGGCTTGTTCGGCTCGCCGCAAGTCCTCGGCCACCAATGACTGACCGAAGCTGATCGTCGCCGACTTCAGCATGCCGCGACAGATCGGGCACGCGGGATCCGCCTCGCCGGCTCGCACCCGGTCGAGGGCAACCTGCATGTCGTCGCGGTAGTCACACGACAAGCAGACCACCTCGCGTATCGATCCGTGGATCTCGATGATGCGATCTCGCGATGTCCCTGCAGCCTGGTGCAGCCCGTCGATGTTTTGGGTGATGAGGGTGTCGAGTTGGCCCCGGCGCTCGAGGTTCACGAGGGCCCGGTGGGCCGCGTTTGGTTCGGCCGTCCACGCTCGCGAGTCGAGCCGCGAACGCCATGCGGCGACTCGCACTTCGCGATCGCCGACATAGTGGTCGAGGGTGGCCCGCTTTTCAGCCTGAGGATTCTTGGTCCACACACCGTTCGGGCCCCGAAAGTCGGGAATCCCCGAATCGGTCGAGATTCCAGCTCCGGTCAGGACCACGACCCGTTGAGCGGCTTCGATGAGCGTGCGGGCCTCATTGAGCAGGATCGGATCGGGCGCATCTTGTGAGATCGAGCCGGGATGGTCAGCCATCCGACCATGTTCGCATCTCACGCCACACGTCGATCAACATGGGCCAGCTTGCGCATTGAAACAACATGAAATATACTTTGATGCATCTCGCTTCCCCGGCTCGTGAGCACTCCACGCATCAAGGAAGTTCGATATGACCACCACCCTCGACCTGTCCAGCGGCCGCCTCGATCTGACCATCTGGTCAGACCCGGTGATCGACCGACTCGGACACGACCCTCGCTCGGCGTATGCCGAAACCTTCTGGCTCGGGATTATCGGCCCATCGGCGCTGTGGTTCCTGCGGCTCGCGGTCACCGCCCTCGATCGCCACGACGACGATGTCGTACTGCCCCTCGATGTCGCTGACACCGCTGCCAGCCTGGGAATGAGCTGGAATGGGGGCCGCCACGCCCCCTTCACCCGAATGATCGACCGCACGGCTCGTTTCGGCACGACCCGGGCCCTCGATGCCCACACAATTGCAGTGCGTCGGCGGCTGCCTCCGCTCACCAGTCGCCAAACAGACAGGCTGCCCGAGCGGTTGCGGCGGCGCCATAGTGCGCTGCAAGACGCAGCGATTGGCCGCCCACCGACGGGCCAAGCGCTGCCGTTTACTGCCTAGCTGTCGAAGGTCGCAATCAGCTCGAGGAGGGTGCGAACGCCGAAGCCCGTAGCACCCTTGGCGAACTCGCCGGTCTGGTCTTCTACAAAGACCGGGCCGGCGATGTCGAGATGGGCCCACGGGAAGTCACCCGCGAACTCCTGCAAGAACAAGCCAGCGGTCAAGGTGCCGCCGAAACGCCCAGCGCCGATGTTCTTGAGGTCGGCCACCTCAGAATCAAGCTGCTTGCGATACATCTTGGGCAGAGGAAGGTGCCAGACCTCCTCACCAGCGTCGGCTGCGGCTCGTTCGATCTGGGCGATCAATGCGTCGTTGTTGCCCATCAGGCCGGCGATCTTGGCGCCCAACGCAACGAGGCACGCGCCGGTCAGTGTTGCCAGGTCGATGATGGCGTCGGGCTCCATCTCGGCGGCAAGGCTGAGGCCGTCGGCGAGCACCAAGCGACCCTCGGCATCGGTGTTCAGCACCTCGACGGTGGTGCCGTTGCGGGCGGTGAAGACGTCGCCAGGCATGATGGCTTCGGGGCCAGGCTGATTATCGGTGCAGCACGCAATACCGACCACATTCACCTGGGGTGAGATGGCCGCAATGGCTCGCGCCGTGCCGACAACGGCAGCTGCTCCGCCCATGTCGGTCTTCATGCCCATCATGCCGTCGGCTGGCTTGAGTGACAGACCGCCCGTGTCGAAGGTGATGCCCTTGCCGACCAGGACGACCGTCTTGGTTGCACCCTCTGGACGCCACTGCCACTTGATCAGGCGCGGTTCGTGGGTGGAGCCGGCGTTGACAGCCAACAGACCCCCGAGCCGTTCGGCCTTGATGCGCTCGAGGTCCCAGATCTCAATCTCGGCGCCTGACGCCGCGGCGGCCTCTGTAGCCGCAGCTGCCAGATCAACAGCCCGCAAGGTGCCACCGGGCTTGTTCACCAGGTCGCGCGCCAAGGCGACGCCTGCGGAGATCTCGCTGGCTCGTGAGAGCACCGCGGCCGCATCGACCCCGTCGGGAATCTGGAACACGACGCGGGTCAAGGCGTCGGCGTCGGCTGGATCGCCCTTGAGTTCGTCGTACCGATACGAAGCCTGGAGCACGCCCTCGATCGCCGCCTGGAGCGCGGTCTCAGCACCAATCGCGCCAGCTGCTTCGACCACCATGGCCGACGACACGCTGTCGAGCTTGGCTGCGGCTCGATACATCGCGGCCGCCCGGCTTCGGACCGACGCCGCAGTGGGTTCGGCGTCGCCGAGGCCAAGGCCAACAACGACCTGGTCGCCTTCGGTTGCCATGAGCACCTGGCCCACTGCTCCCGTGAACCCGGCTGCTGCCACCAACCCCGCGGCGACGCCGAGTTCAGACACCGAATCGGTGGTCGCTCCACGCTCGACCGCCGAAGTCGGCGTGTCGGAACCAGTGGCAACCACCAGCTCGAATCCGGCGGTGTCGAAACGGATAGGCATGTTCTCTCCTGA
The DNA here is from genome assembly GCA_964350975.1 of uncultured Acidimicrobiales bacterium. Lineage (GTDB taxonomy): Bacteria > Actinomycetota > Acidimicrobiia > Acidimicrobiales > Poriferisodalaceae > JAADHX01. The sequence goes on from CAYGMW010000053.1 coordinate 14,611, forward strand.
GATCGGGGATCTGCCGCCGGCCGGGTCGAGATCGACGGCCAGGGTCAAGACCCAACACGGTAGCGTCGTGCGATGGTCAATCACGATCCGGTCGTTCCCGGCCAGCGGGCCCAACGGGTGTGTGTCTACTGCGCGTCATCGTTCGGAACCGATCCCCAGCTCGCCGCCATGGCCGCCGAGGTCGGAACCGTGCTGGCTCAAGCCGGCTGCGAGGTCGTCTACGGAGGCGGCGCAGTTGGCCTGATGGGAACCGTCGCCGACGCCGCACTCGCCGCCGGAGGAACAGTCACCGGCATCATCCCGACCAACCTGTTCAGCCGCGAAGTCGCCCACCGAGGACTCACCACCCTCATCGAGGTCGACTCCATGCACGAGCGCAAGCGGTTGATGTTCGAACACTCAGACGCCTTTGTAGCCCTGCCAGGAGGTTTTGGCACCCTCGAAGAGCTGATCGAGATCGCCACGTGGAGCCAGATCGGCGTTCTTGCAAAACCCATCGTGGTCATCAACTTCGACGACTACTTCGCTCCCCTATTCGACCAGATCGACCGAGCCGTCACAGCGGGGCTCATGCGCTGGGAGAACCGCGACATCATTGGCCGAATCGACCACCCGGGCC
>CAYGMW010000054.1:0-15177 GCA_964350975.1 uncultured Acidimicrobiales bacterium
GTTCACACCCAGTCGGGGTACGAAAACAAGGTCAAGCAAAACCTTGAGGCTCGCATTGTCTCGTTGAACCTCGAGCACAACATCTACGAAGTGGCCGTTCCGATGGAGGACGTCATCGAGTTCAAGCAGGGCCGCAAGGTTGTTGTGCAAAAGAAGATCTTCCCCGGGTATCTGCTCATTCGCGCGGACCGCGGTGGCGACACGCAGCACGCCATCCGCAACACCCCAGGGGTTACCGGTTTCGCTGGTCCCGGTGGCAAACCAACGCCGTTAAAGCGCAAGGAAGTCGAAACGTTCCTCGGTGTTACCACCATCGGTGGCGACGGCGACGGCACCTCAGCGACGCCCAAGACCAAAACCAAGATGTTGTACGAAGTTGGCGAGTCCGTCCGAGTCAAGGACGGCCCTTTCGCCGACTTCCAGGGGCAGATCGAGGAGATCAACACCGAGCAGCTCAAGCTCAAGGTGCTGGTCGATATCTTCGGTCGCGAAACCCCCGTCGAGCTCGACTTTGCCCAGGTCGGCAAGCTCTGAGTTCGTCGTTCAGCTAGCCAGAGATCGACGATCGCGAACTTTTGTGGCGCGATGGGCCGATCTCACGGCAGAATTGTTACTTGTGCCCGACACGCCGCCGCGCTCGGGTCCCCGATCACACGGAGTTTTCCCATGGCGAAGAAGAAGCTCGCCGCAGTAGTCAAGATCCAGATTCCAGCAGGTGCTGCCACTCCGGCCCCACCAGTTGGTACTGCCCTCGGCCCACACGGCGTGGCAATCATGGACTTCTGCAAGGCTTATAACGCTGCCACCGAATCCCAGCGCGGGACCATCATCCCCGTTGAAATCTCGGTGTTCGAGGATCGTACGTTCACCTTCCTCTTGAAGACCCCTCCAACGTCGGTGATGCTGCGCGAGGCTGCCAAGATCGACAAGGCCGCCAATAACCCAGGGCGCGAGACGGTGGCCACTGTCACCAAGGCTCAGGTTGAGGCCATTGCCCAGACGAAGTACCCAGACCTCAACGCCAACGACCTCGAAGCTGCCATGCTCCAGGTTGCTGGCACGGCTCGCTCGATGGGTATTGCTGTCGCTGACTGATCCAGTCACACGATTTCCGGGCTCGACCTAGGTCGAGCCCAACCAACTGGAGGACGACCTCGCCTCCAGCTCTGGCATCACTGAGGGAGCATCACTGCGAAAGGGGCCATCATGGCCAGAGGCAAGAAATACAAAGACGCGGCCCGCAAGTTCGATCGGACCGCAACCCACGACGTCGACACCGCCATCGCCCTGATGGCCCAGATCGGCACCGCAGCCTTCAACGAGTCCGTTGAAGCTGTGTTCCGTTTGGGTGTCGATCCCCGCAAGGCCGATCAGATGGTCCGCGGTACCGTTGCGCTGCCAGCAGGCACCGGTGGTGTCGTGCGAGTTGCGGTGTTCGCTCAAGGTGATGCCGTCGATGAGGCCCGCGCTGCTGGTGCCGACTTCGTTGGCGCCGACGATCTCGCCGATCTGGTCCAAGGCGGCATGCTCGACTTTGACGTGGCGATTGCCACACCCGACATGATGCCAGTGGTTGGCAAGCTGGGCCGAGTGCTCGGTCCCCGCGGTCTCATGCCTAACCCCAAGACCGGCACCGTCACCATGGACGTTGGCCGCGCTGTCACCGAGTTCAAGGGTGGCCGCGTCGAGTACCGCACCGACCGCTACGGAAACGTCGCTCTGGCTATTGGCAAGACGAGCTTCAGCGCCGCTGACCTGCGTTCGAACTACGACGCCGTGGTCGACGAACTGGCCCGCGCTAAGCCCGCATCGGCCAAGGGCCGCTACTTCCGCAAGGTCTCGATGAGCACCACCATGAGCCCGTCGGTTCGGGTTGCCCTTCCCAATTAACGCTCTCGCCATTGCGGGTCACAACCCCTACAGTGGCTGAAATGTTGCTCCTGGTTTTCTAGGGGCACTGACAACAGAATCGCTCGCCGAAGACATCCGGTGACCCGCCGCCGTTGGCACAGGGTCATAACAGCAGATCTGTCCGCAGATGCTGACCTGACGAGGTGAACTCCCACATCGCTCTCTCGAGAACGACGCGGGGTTCGCTGTGCGAGCCCCGACAGTTCCTCGAGAGGAGGTGACATGGAACGAGAACCACGTGCTGAAAAGGTCGCGGTGGTCGACGAAGTGCGAGAGCGCTTCGACAAGTCGACTGCGGTAGTACTCACCGAGTACCGCGGCATCAATGTTGCAGCAATGGAAGACCTTCGCCGAAAGTTGCGCGAGGCCGGTGGCGATTACAAGGTGTACAAGAACACCTTGGTTCGTCTTGCCGTAGCTGAGCGAAACATTGACGGCTTGGCCGATCTGCTGGTTGGTCCTACCGCTTTGGCCTTCGTCGACGACGATGCTGCTGCAGTAGCCAAAGCCCTCAAGGACTTTGCCGGAACCAACGACAAGATGATCATCAAGGGTGCGCTCTTGGGCGATCAGATGATCGACGAAGCCGGCGTACGAGCCCTTGCCGATCTGCCATCGCGCGATCAACTGCTTGCTCAGATTGCTGGTGCCTTCCAGGCCCCAATGTCCAAGTTCGCAGCATTGCTGCAAGCCCCAATCACGAAGTTCGCCTATGGCCTGCAGGCCCTCATCCAAGAGGGTGGCGCGTCAGGTGCCCCGGCATCCGATGCGGCAGCTGAGCCAGAAGCAACAGACGACTGACGTCGTCGATCCATCTCACAGATTCATGGATCGCGCCGACGGCACGGTCCCACCAATACGGAGTTACACATGACCAAGGAAGAGATTCTCGACGCCATCGGCGCCATGAGCGTCCTCGAACTGAGCGAACTGCTCAAGGCGTTCGAAGAGAAGTTTGACGTCACCGCTGCGGCACCTGCCGCTGTGATGGCGATGCCAACTGGCGGCGGCGAAGCTGCTGTTGAGGAAAAGGACGAATTTGACGTCATCCTCACCGGCGCCGGCGACAAGAAGATCCAGGTGATCAAGGAAGTTCGTGCGCTTACGAACCTTGGTCTCAAGGAAGCCAAGGACCTCGTTGAGGCGGCACCAACGCCCGTCCTCGAAGGCGTGTCGAAAGAAGACGCCGAAAAGGCCAAGGAAATCCTTGAAGGTGCTGGCGCCAGCATCGAACTGAAGTAGTTCGTCGCAGGTCCATGACCTGCGAAGTTGAATCACGCGCTGGAGGGCGGCACCGTTTGGTGCCGCCCTCCTTGCGTGGGTTGCTTGACCGACGCGGGTAGAGTTCCTAACGTTCTGCTGTGCTCGCCGCTGTGGGCACCTCAATCCAACGACTCTCTCTCGCCGATCCGGAAGTTGTCCGTCGTATCGCGAGAGATGTTTGTGATGTGGTCGCGCAAGCGATAGCATCCGATGTTGCCGTGGCCGTCGTGTTGTCGTCGTTAGATCTTCCCGCGCATCTACGCGCCCAGGTGCCCATTGTGACTGGTTCATCCAGTTGTGTCGTATGACTACGGGAGTCCCCTTGTCTTCTCGCCCTGTTCTTCGGGACCGCTATTCGTTCGGATCGCTGTCCGATGTACTCGAGCTGCCCGATCTCATCGGTGTCCAGCGCGTGTCCTTCGAACGCTTCCTCGACCTTGGTCTCGCTGAGGCTTTTGCCGATATCAGCCCAATCACTGACTTCAGTGGATCGCTGCGGCTCGAACTCGAGTTCGACCCGAACGATGAGGATCTTCGGCCACCGCCCAAGTTCTCCGTCGAGGAGTGCAAAGAAAAGGACATGACCTACGCGGCGCCGATCTTCGTGCGCGCCCGCTTCATGAACTCGTCAACGGGCGAGATCAAGGAGCAGACGGTCTTCATGGGGGACTTCCCGATGATGACCGACAAGGGAACCTTCGTCATCAACGGCACCGAGCGTGTTGTGGTGTCGCAGCTTGTTCGGTCGCCTGGCGTCATCTTCCAGCCGGGCGAGCGCTACCGCCTCCGCAATATGGCCAAGCATCAGCTGGTCACCGGCACCATTCACCCCTACCGCGGCGAGTGGATCGAATTCGACGTCGAACACAAGCCCGGCAAGGACGTCACCGCGGGCTGCCGTGTCGCTCGCAAGCGCCGCCTGAGCTTGTTCACCTTGCTGCGCGCCCTTGGCTACGACGAGGAGAATCACCCAGGGTTCCTCGAGCGCTTCGTCAACCATTTCTCCTTCCTCGAAGGTCAGTGGGAAAAAGATCAGCACATCGCTCCTACCCAGGAAGAGTCGCTGATCGAGATCTACAAGCGCGCTCGTCCAGGCGAGCCGCCTACCCCTGAAGCTGCGTCGAACTACTTCAACAACGCCTTCTTCGAAGAGCGTCGCTATTCCCTCAGCCGCGTGGGTCGCTACAAGCTCAACCGCAAGCTCGGTCCAGAACTTGAGCGCATCGAAGAACTGTTCGGCATCGAGCTGGACCGACCAGAACTCGACCAGAACGTGTTGTCGCGTGCTGAGGTTCTTGCAGCGGTGACGTACATGCTGCACCTGGCTGACGCTGAGCCGGGCTACCGACTCGACGATCAGGACCACTTTGCCAACCGTCGCATTCGCAGCGTTGGCGAGCTCATCCAGAACCAGGTCCGCATCGGTTTGAGCCGCATGGAGCGTGTGGTTCGTGAGCGCATGACGACCCAAGACGTCGAGGCAATCACCCCCCAGACCCTCATCAACATCCGGCCCGTGGTCGCAGCGATCAAGGAGTTCTTCGGAACCTCGCAGCTGTCGCAGTTCATGGACCAGGTCAACCCGTTGTCGGGTCTGACCCACCGTCGCCGGTTGTCGGCCCTCGGCCCAGGCGGCTTGTCGCGTGAGCGAGCTGGCTTCGAAGTTCGAGACGTGCACTTCAGCCACTACGGCCGCATGTGCCCAATCGAGACTCCTGAAGGCCCAAACATCGGCCTGATTGGTGCTCTTGCATCTTTCGCCCGAGTCAACGACTTCGGTTTCATTGAGTCGCCCTACCGCAAGGTCAGCGATGGCAAGGTCTCCGACGACGTTGTGTACCTGACGGCCGACGAGGAAGAGGAATACGTCGTCGCCCAGGCCAACGCACCGTTGACGGCTGACAATGTGTTCGCCAAAGAGCGCGTCTTGGTTCGCAAGAGCCCACAGGGCGCGAGCCTCTCTGACCTCAAGCTTCAGATGGAACGCGATACGTACTTCGCGGCAACCACCGAAGTCGGCTACGTGCCGGCCAACGAAGTCCAACTCATGGACGTGTCGCCGAAGCAGATCGTTTCGGTCGCCACCGCGCTCATCCCGTTCCTTGAGCACGACGACGCGAACCGGGCCCTCATGGGTGCCAACATGCAGCGCCAGGCAGTGCCGTTGATCAGGGCTGAGGCTCCGTTCATTGGTACCGGCATCGAGGAGCGCGCCGCTCACGACGCGGCCGACATGATCATCGCCCCCGACGACGGAACTGTTTCCGATGTCTCGGGCGACTACATCGAGGTTCAGTACAACAAGCTCGGCACCCAGCGCCATCGTTTGTCGAAGTTCCGTCGCTCGAACCAGGACACCTGCATCAATCAGAAGGTCCGAGTCGTTCAGGGCCAAAAGGTTCTTGCTGGTCAGGTCATGGCCGATGGCCCCTCCACCGATCATGGCGAACTTGCTCTCGGCAAGAACCTCATGACCACCTATATGGTCTGGGAGGGCTACAACTTCGAAGACGCCATCATCTTGAGCGAACGTCTTGTTCGAGATGACGTGCTCACGTCGATTCACATTCATGAGTACGAAATCGATGCTCGTGACACCAAGCTCGGCCCAGAAGAGATCACTCGGGACATCCCGAACCTCTCCGAAGAGGTCCTTGGCGACCTCGACGAACGCGGCATCATCCGTATCGGTGCCGAGGTGAAGCCGGGCGACGTGATGGTCGGCAAGGTGACGCCAAAGGGCGAGACCGAGCTCACCCCCGAAGAGCGCCTCCTTCGGGCGATCTTCGGCGAAAAGGCTCGTGAGGTCCGCGACACCAGCTTGAAGGTGCCCCACGGCGAGAACGGCGTGGTCACTGACATCAAGGTGTACTCCCGTAGCGATCAGCACGAGCTCCCGCCAGGCGTCAACCAGCTGGTTCGGGTCTATGTGGCTCAGAAGCGCAAGATCTCGGTCGGAGACAAGCTCGCTGGTCGTCACGGCAACAAGGGCGTCATCTCACGGATCCTTCCGCTCGAAGACATGCCTTACCTCGCCGACGGCACGCCGGTCGACATCATCTTGAGCCCCTTGGGTGTTCCCAGCCGTATGAATGTTGGCCAGGTGCTCGAAAGTCACCTCGGTTATGCAGCTCGCTGGGGTTGGGACATCGACGGAACCTCCATTGGTGACGAACCGATCCGGCCAGGGTCCGCCAAGACCCGTCCAAAGAACATCCCGGCTATCCACATCGCCACTCCGGTGTTCGATGGTGCCAAGTGGGACGAGGTCGAGTTGTCGGGCGAACACCCGACGATCAAGAAGATTCTCGCCAACATTCGTCCCGACGGTGTCGACGGCAAGCGTCTGATGACCGACGAGGGCAAGACCCAGTTGTTCAACGGGCGCACTGGTGACCCCTACGACCAGCCCACCATGGTTGGCTTCTCGTACATCTTGAAACTCGCCCACTTGGTCGATGACAAGATCCATGCCCGCTCGACGGGTCCGTACTCCATGATCACCCAGCAGCCACTTGGTGGTAAGGCCCAGTTCGGTGGCCAGCGCTTTGGTGAGATGGAAGTGTGGGCACTCGAGGCCTATGGCGCTGCGTACTGCTTGCAGGAACTGCTCACGATCAAGTCCGATGACGTCTTGGGTCGTGTCCGGGTCTACGAAGCCATCGTGAAGGGCGACAATATTCCAGAGCCTGGCATTCCTGAGAGCTTCAAGGTGCTCATCAAGGAAATGCAGGCACTGTGCCTGAACGTCGAGGTCATCAGCCACTCCGGTGACCAGATCGACATGCAGGGTCTCGACGAGGATGTGTTCCGCGCCGAAGAATCCCTGGGAATTGACATCAGCCGGCCCGAGCGGGGAACCGACGAAGAAGACGAGATGCGGCGTCAGAGGATCTGAGGACTCACGTCCAGTTCTGTTCTGACCACACCGTTCTCTGAGGGAGACACACCATGATCGACGTCAACGACTTCTCCGATATCCGAATTGGCCTGGCAACAGCCGATTCCATCCGCACCTGGTCAAACGGCGAGGTGAAGAAGCCAGAAACCATCAACTACCGCACGCTCAAGCCCGAAAAGGACGGCCTGTTCTGCGAGAAGATTTTCGGTCCTACCAAGGACTGGGAATGTGCATGCGGCAAGTACAAGCGAGTCCGATTTAAGGGCATCATCTGCGAGCGCTGTGGCGTAGAAGTCACGCGGGCCAAGGTCCGTCGCGAGCGCATGGGCCACATCGAGCTCGCGGCTCCGGCCGTGCACATCTGGTACCTCCGCGGTACTCGTTCGTGGCTCGCCTACTTGCTGATGGGGACTGAACCACGCGAAGAACTCAAGGCCAAGCAACTTGAGCGCGTCATCTATTTCGCAGCCAACCTGGTCGGCTGGGTCGATGAGGAGCGTCGTCACGACGACCTTCCCCGTCTCGAAGCTGAGATGCGCGAGGAACTCGACGCGATCGAGTCCGAACGCGACATCGAGATCGACAAGGCTTTCAAGCAGCTCGAAGTCGAGATGGCCGAACTCGAAAAAGACGGCGGCAAGGACAAGGATCTCAAGGCGCGCCAGCGCGACGGCGACCGCGATATTGCGGCGTTGCGTGAGGAGTACCAAGAAGAGATCGAGCTTGTGCAGCGCGTCTTTGATGAGTTCAAGGACCTGCATAGCCGCAAGATCCTCGAAGACGAGTTGTTGTGGCGCGAGCTTGTGGATCGCTATGGCGAGTACTTCGAAGGCGGCATGGGCGCCGAGGCCATCACCCGGCTGCTCGCCCGAATCGACCTTGACGAAGAAGAGATCAAGCTTCGGGCGCAGATCGACCCGGCTCCGGGCGAAAAGCCACTGTCGGTGCAGCGCAAGCAAAAGGCCATTAAGCGCCTCAAGATCGTTGCGTCGTTCAACCGGCGCGACGCCCACGGTCGTCGGATCAACGACCCCGCAGCGATGATTCTGGACTCAGTCCCAGTGATCCCACCGGAGCTGCGCCCGATGGTGCAACTCGATGGTGGCCGCTTCGCCACGTCTGACCTCAACGACCTGTACCGCCGTGTGATCAACCGAAACAACCGCCTCAAGCGACTGCTTGATCTCGGTGCTCCGGAGATCATTGTCAACAACGAAAAGCGCATGCTTCAGGAAGCTGTCGACGCGTTGTTCGACAACGGCCGTCGTGGTCGGCCGGTGACGGGCCCAGGCAACCGCCCGCTCAAGTCGCTGTCGGACATGCTGAAGGGCAAGCAGGGCCGGTTCCGCCAGAACCTCCTCGGCAAGCGCGTCGACTACTCAGGTCGTTCAGTCATCGTTGTCGGCCCTACCCTGAAGCTTCACCAGTGTGGCCTTCCGAAGCTGATGGCTCTTGAGCTGTTCAAGCCCTTTGTAATGAAGAAGCTGGTCGACCAAGAACTGGCTCAGAACATCAAGTCGGCCAAGCGTATGGTCGAGCGTCGTCGGGCCCAGGTGTGGGACGTCCTCGAAGAGGTCATTCGCGAACACCCCGTCATGCTCAACCGGGCTCCGACGCTTCACCGCCTCGGTATCCAGGCCTTCGAGCCCGTCTTGGTTGAAGGCAAGGCCATCCAGGTTCACCCGCTCGTGTGTGCAGCGTTCAACGCTGACTTCGACGGCGACCAGATGGCGGTGCACCTTCCACTGTCAGCAGAGGCTCAAGCCGAAGCTCGGGTTCTGATGTTGTCGTCCAACAACATCTTGTCGCCGGCCGATGGTCGCCCGATGACCGTTCCTTCTCAGGACATGATCATTGGGTCGTACTACCTGACCGAGACCCGGGGCGAAATCGTTGACGGTGAGGCGCTGCCTACCTTCCGGCATCTCTATCAAGTCGAGCAGGCTGTCGAGCGCGATCAGGTCAAGCTCCACACGCCGATCATCTATCGAGGCAACGCCGAGTTGCAGTCCGAAGATGGTGTGTGGACGCCCACGACGGCCGGTCGTGTGTTGTTCAACACGACCATGCCGGCTGGTTTCCGCTTTATCAACAGCCCCATTCGCAAGCGCGACATGGGTGACATCGTTGCTGAGCTGTCCGAGCACTACGCCCGTTCCGTTGTTGCCGAGAGCCTCGACAAGATCAAGTCGATGTCGTATCGGTATGCAACCCAGTCGGGCCTGACCGTGTCGATCAACGACGTTGTCGTTCCGCCTTCCAAGGGCGAGATTCTCGACAAGTACGAAGGCGAAGCCAGCCGGGTCGAGACTCAGTACCGTCGCGGCATCATCACCGACGGTGAGCGTCGTCAAAAAGAGGTCGAGATCTGGACGTCAGCCACCGAAGAGGTGCGCGACGCGATGGAGATCGAACTCAAGCGCACCACCCACAACCCGATCGACATGATGGTCGGCTCAGGTGCTCGCGGCAACATGATGCAGGTGCGCCAGATCGCCGGTATGCGCGGTCTGGTGGCGAACCCCCGCGGCGACATCATTCCTCGTCCGATCAAGAGCTCGTACCGAGAAGGCCTCTCGATGCTCGAGTACTTCATCTCGACTCCGGGTGCTCGTAAGGGCTTGGTCGACACAGCGCTTCGAACCGCGGACTCTGGCTACTTGACTCGTCGGCTCGTCGATGTTGCACAGGAACTCATTGTCAACGACGAAGATCCATTTGAGCGTGGCGGCCCCACCCGCGGTATTTGGCTTGAAGACATCGAGCCCGATACAGCCGACAAGCGCACGTACCTTGAACCCCGTCTGTTCAGCCGCACGTTGGCTGACGATGTGACCTTGGCCGATGGCACCGAACTCGCTGCTGGCACCTTGGTCGACGAGGCAACGATGGTGGCGTTGCGAGACGACGAGACGGTCAAGCGGGTTCGTGTGTTGTCGCCGCTGACCGACGACTCTGACTTCGGCATTTCTGCCAAGGCCTACGGAACATCGTTGGCGAGCGGCGAGATCATCGAAGTCGGCGAAGCGGTTGGTGTCATCGCGGCCCAGTCGATTGGCGAGCCGGGAACCCAGCTCACGATGCGTACCTTCCACACCGGTGGTGTGGCTGGGTCGGACATCGCTGGCGGTTTGCCCCGAGTTGTCGAGCTTTTCGAAGCTCGCAGCCCCAAGGGCAAGGCCGTGTTGTCCCGTCGCTCGGGTGTGGTTCGCATCGGCGAAGACGATGGCCGCGGTCGTGTGATCGAGGTTGTTGGCGACGATGGTGAAGAGGACAGCTACACCGTTCCAGCAGCAGCCCGTCTGTCGGTCGAAGACGGCCAGGAAGTGCGCGCTGGCGATCCCCTGGTCGATGGCCCACGCGATCCAAAGGAACTGCTTGAAATTCGCGGTGTCCGCGAGACCCAGCAGTACCTCGTTGACGAGGTCCAGAAGGTGTATCGCGATCAGGGCGTGTCGATTCACGACAAGCACATCGAACTCATTGTTCGTCAGATGACCCGCCGCGTGCTGGTTGCTGAGCCTGGCGATTCGACCTTCCTGCCAGGCGAACAGGCCGATCAGCGGCTGTTTGCCGAGGCCAACCGCATGCTGCTCGCCGAAGGCAAGAAGCCTGCTGAGGGCCGTCCGGTCATCATGGGCATTACCAAGGCGTCGCTGGCCACCGAGTCGTGGTTGTCAGCAGCATCATTCCAGGAGACCACTCGGGTGCTCACCGAGGCGGCGATCGACGGCAAGTCCGACGATCTGCGCGGCCTGAAGGAGAACATCATTATCGGCAAGCTGATTCCAGCTGGTACCGGTATGCAGCGTTACCGTGCGTTCCGCACGACCGCCCCGGAGTACGAACCCATGGAGTTTTGGACCTCCGAAGAGGAACAGGATCCAGCTGAGTGGCTTGCGAACTTGGGTTCGCGCGGCGACGAGGCGTCCAACTCCTGACCTTGTTTGAATCCATCGATCGAACCCCGGCTGCGATCGCAGCCGGGGTTCTGTCGTTATGGGTCCTGACGACTCCCGTGCGGTGGTTGGTCGTTCGTCCCGCTAGTGTCGGCGAGATGGGGCGCCGGGGAACACACTGGGGCGTTGTGAGAGCGGCAGCAGGCCTGGTGTGTGCTGTGCTTGTTCTTGGCGGTTGCAGCAGCGATGAACCACTTCCAGCCGTCCTGTTGCCGTCTCCTTCGACGCTGACGTCGGCCGCCTCGACGACGACCACCACCGCGTTGGCAGGGGCCGTGGCGTCAACGGGCTCGACCACGATTCCTCCGCTCGTCGGGTTTCTGAGTCCGTCGATTGCATTCGACCGACTCGCGACCGTCGATCCGACGCTCGAGGTTCTCGAATTGGCTGCCGGCGACATCGATCAGCTCGAGGCGCGCTTTACCGCCGACGAGCGACTCCAGCCCTTCATGGCTGGCGTCGATGCCAGAGCGGTCAGGGTCGATGGCGCCCTCGTCGCGGTGGGTCTCTCGGTAGCTGTCGAACCTGAGGCCCTGCTCGATTTGACCTTTGCCGAGAGTTTCATCGACGGCGCTACAAGTGGCGGGATTGTGAACACACTGCCGGAGGCCATCGGGCCCGAGCGCCTGACGGCTTGGATCGCTGACGATGCCGGCAACTTGTTGTGGCAGCACGAGAACCTCTTTGTTCTGCTGACTGGACGAGACCTCCTGGAGGTCAGGGCGCTCGCTGAAGTGATGGTTGGAGCTGTGCTCGACGTACCGCTTGATGAAATTCGTGACGGATCGTGAGTGCCGGCTGACGGTGGGCGATCTGGCCGCACTCCAATGAATCGCGACTCATAGGTTGCCGTCGGCAGGTAGCCGTCCTACGATGTACCGCTGGCCCGGCGCGCACTGCGCCGTACTCCCGCGAGGGTCGGAAAGCATTCCCCCCTCAAGTTCTCTCCATTCAGTCACGAGGTCGATCGTGCCCACGATCCAGCAGTTGGTCCGAAAGGGCCGTCAATCGAAGCCCGCGAAGGGCAAGACCCCAGCGTTGAAGGGTTCTCCTCAGCGCCGCGGTGTTTGCACGCGCGTGTTCACCATGACCCCAAAGAAGCCGAACTCTGCGCTTCGTCGTGTTGCACGCGTTCGTTTGACGTCCGGTGTCGAAGTCACCGCCTATATCCCAGGCGAGGGCCACAACCTGCAGGAGCACTCCATCGTGCTCGTGCGTGGTGGTCGTGTGAAGGACTTGCCGGGCGTTCGCTACAAGGTCGTCCGTGGTGCGCTCGACGCGTCCTCGGTCAACAGCCGTAAACAGGCCCGTAGCCGCTACGGCGCCAAGAAGGAGTCCTGAGATGCCCCGTCGCGGCGCAGCCCCACGTCGGGAACTCATCCCCGACCCCGTGTACAACTCCCTTGTTGTCACCCAGCTGATCAACAAGATCCTGCAGCGTGGCAAGCGCACGCTTGCTGAGAACATCGTGTACGACGCGATGAAGATCATCGAAGAAAAGACCGGCGCCGAGCCACTCAGCACCGTCAAGCGCGCCATCGACAACGTCAAGCCACAGCTTGAGGTCAAGTCACGTCGCGTTGGCGGCGCGACCTACCAGGTTCCGATCGAGGTCCGTCCTCGTCGTGCCTCGACGCTGGCGATTCGCTGGATCGTCACGTTCTCTCGTGCTCGACGCGAGCGCTCCATGGCCGAACGCCTCGCCAACGAACTGCTCGACGCCTCCAATGGCGTTGGCTCCTCGGTGAAGCGCAAGGACGACACCCACCGCATGGCCGAAGCCAACAAGGCTTTCGCCCACTACCGCTGGTAGATCATCGGTAGTCCGCACGCTGGCTGCCGAATTACTCCACACTCTTATGTACGGGCCCGGCTCAGGGAGCCGGGTTCCGTCTTGAATCCCCCCCGTCTCCGGGAGACCCACATGCCTCGCAGTTATCCACTCGACACGGTCCGAAACATCGGCATCATGGCCCACATCGACGCGGGCAAAACCACGACGACCGAGCGCATCTTGTACTACACGGGCAAGAGCTACAAAATCGGCGAAGTCCACGACGGCGCAGCCACCATGGACTGGATGGCCCAGGAGCAAGAGCGTGGTATCACCATCACGTCCGCTGCGACCACCTGCCAGTGGGACAACCACGTCATCAACATCATCGATACGCCGGGGCACGTCGACTTCACTGTCGAAGTTGAGCGTTCCCTGCGCGTGCTCGACGGGGCAGTTGCTGTGTTTGACGGTGTGGCTGGCGTAGAGCCCCAGACCGAGACGGTCTGGCGTCAGGCTGATAAGTACGGCGTCCCCCGCATGTGCTTCATCAACAAGCTCGACCGCACCGGTGCTGACTTCTATTACTGCCTCGACACCATCGAGGACCGCCTCACCAAGCAGACCGCTGTCTTGCAGTTGCCGATCGGTATCGAAGGCGACTTCATCGGCGTTGTCGACTTGGTCAAGATGAAGGCCCTCGTCTGGTCGAAGTCCGTTGACGAAAAGGACCTTGGCGCCACGTACGACATCGTCGAGATTCCTGCCGACATGCAGGACAAGGCAGATGAGTACCGCCAGCTTTTGGTCGAGAGAGTCTCTGAGACCGATGACGAGCTCATGATGAAGTACCTCGAGGGCGAGGAACTCACCGAAGCCGAGCTTGTTGCCGCTATTCGCAAGGGCACCATCGCCAACCAGATCGTTCCGATCCTCACCGGCACAGCCTTCAAGAACAAGGGTGTCCAGCCTCTACTCGACGCCGTGGTCGCGTACCTGCCGTCGCCAGTAGATGTTGGTGCCACTCGCGGACATGCCACTCGTGGCGATGAAGAGATCGAACGCCAGCCGAGCGATGACGAACCATTCGCGGCTCTCGCCTTCAAGGTCATGACCGACCCCCATGTCGGCAAGCTGGTCTACTTCCGTGTGTACAGCGGTTCGGTCGAAAAGGGTGCCCAAGTACTCAACACGACCACCGGCAACAAGGAACGCCTTGGCCGCATCCTCCAGATGCACGCCAACAATCGTGAAGATCGCGACGACGTTCGTACTGGCGACATCGCTGCGGCGATCGGCCTCAAGAACACCCGAACCGGCGACTCCTTGACCGATATCGCGAACCCGATTGTTCTCGAACAGCTGGTCTTCCCTGAGCCCGTGATCAGCGTGGCCGTTGAGCCAGCCTCCAAGGCCGACCAAGAAAAGATGGGTAAGGCTCTGGCTGCGTTGGCCGAAGAGGACCCGACCTTCCGGGTTCGCTCTGACGAAGAAACCGGCCAGATCGTGATCTCCGGAATGGGCGAGTTGCACCTTGAGGTTCTGGTCGACCGCATGTTCCGGGAGTTCAAGGTCGTCGCGACGGTCGGCAAGCCTCAGGTTGCCTATCGCGAGACCGTCACCAAGGCTGTCCAGAAGGTCCAGTACGTCCACAAGAAGCAGACCGGTGGTACTGGTCAGTTCGCCGACGTGGTCATCAACATGGAACCCAGCGGCCCCGGCGGCGGCTACTCCTTCAAGGACAACACCAAGGGTGGCTCGGTTCCCAAGGAGTACATCAACTCCATCGACCAAGGCATCCAGCAGTCGATGGCCAATGGCCCACTCGGCGGTTTCCCGATGGTCGACTTCAACGTCGAACTCATCGATGGTTCGTACCACGATGTGGACTCCTCCGAAATGGCCTTCAAGCTTGCCGGCTCGATGGTCATGCGTGAAGCAGCTCGCAAGGCCGGGCCCGTATTGCTCGAGCCGGTCATGAGCGTCGAAGTCGTCACACCTGAGGACTACATGGGCGACGTCATCGGCGACTTGAACTCCCGTCGTGGCCAGGTTGGCCAGATGGAAGCCCGAGCAGGAAGCCAGGTCATCTCGGCCACGGTCCCGCTCTCTGAAATGTTTGGTTACGTCGGCGACCTGCGGTCCAAGACCCAGGGTCGTGCCAACTACACCATGCAGTTCGACAGCTACCAGCAGGTGCCGCCGAACATCGCCGAAGAGATCATCAAGCGGATCCGCGGCGAGTGACCACCCCGGTCACACCTACTCGATAGCACTGAACCAATCACAAGATCTGAAACAGGAGATAGAGCCTCATGGCTAAGCAGAAGTTTGAGCGTACGAAGCCTCATGTGAATGTGGGGACGATG
>CAYGMW010000055.1:0-14978 GCA_964350975.1 uncultured Acidimicrobiales bacterium
TTCGTGAGGGTGGTCGCACGGTTGGTGCTGGCCGGGTCACGAAGATCCTCAAGTAAGAAACCGAACTTGCGCCGATAACTTGGGCGGGTCACAGTGAGTGGCCCGCCCAACGTTGTGCGGCGACGGAGTAACGATGGCTGCATCTCAGAAAATTCGCATCAGGCTCAAGGCCTACGACCACAGCGTGGTCGACCAATCGACGGCAAAGATCGTCGAGACGGTTCTACGCACTCAGGCAACCGTTCGCGGCCCTGTTCCACTGCCGACCGAAAAGCACCGCTATACCGTGATTCGGTCCCCGCACAAGTACAAGGACTCTCGAGAGCACTTCGAGATGCGCATTCACAAGCGCCTCATCGACATCATCGAGCCCTCAGCAAAGACTGTCGACTCCCTCCAGCGCCTCGAGTTGCCGGCGGGCGTTGACATCGAAATCAAGATCCAGCAGGGCTAATTGGGGTCGGTGCCGCTCGGCCCCGAACTCCCACATGTTGACTCCACAGCCACGCCTGAGGGCGTGGCTGTGCCGCGTTTGGGTGGCCCTGGGGCCACCAACGCAGCCTGGGCGGCGCGAACTTCGCGAACTTCGCGTTCAGGTGTTGTGCCGGGCCGTTCGGGACGGTAACGTTTGATCTTCGTGCGCAGTACTCGTGCTGCGAACAACTGACGTCTTCGAAGGCCCGACCGTGATCCAACGGTCACAACAGGGAACCACGAAGCACAACCGAACCAACGCTCCGCCGGCCATGCCTGCGGAGCGTTCGCGTGGAAGCACCGCCGTCCCTTCTCGACGGCGGGAAGACACCGAAGAGGAAGACGCCTCCTATGGCGAACAAGGCGATCGTTGCCGAAAAAGTCGGCATGACACAGCTCTGGGACGAAGACAACCGAGTCGTTCCTGTAACGATGCTGCGTGTCTCACCGTGCCGAATTGTGCAGATCAAGACCGACGAAAACGACGGCTACACAGCGCTCCAGGTCACATACGGCCAAGCACGCGTCAAGAGCCTTACCAAGCCCGAAGCGGGCCACTTCGCGAAAGCTGGCGTAGAAGCCGGTTCGAAGCTGGTCGAGCTGCGCGTTGACGATGTCAGCGGCTACGAGGTAGGGCAGGCACTTGATGCCAGCCTCCTCGAAGCCGGTGACAAGATCGACGTCACTGCAGTGAGCAAGGGCAAGGGCTTTGCCGGAACGATGAAGCGTCACAACTTCTCGGGCCAGAAGGCGAGTCACGGTACTCACCGCGTGCACCGTAAGCCCGGATCGATTGGCGCATGCGCCACGCCGGGTCGTGTGTTCAAGGGAACCCGCATGTCGGGTCGCATGGGTGGCCAAAAGGTCACCACGCAGAACCTGACCGTGGTCCAGGCCGATGCCGAGAACGAGATCATCCTCGTTCGCGGTTCCGTGCCGGGCCCCAAGGGCGCCGTGGTAGTCATTCGCAACGCGGTGAAGGGATAACAGTCATGTCCATCACCTTGCAGGTCAAGACTCAGACGGGCGCCGATGCCGGCACCGTCGAGGTCGACGAAGCATTGTTTGGCGTCGAGCCGAACATCCCGGTCTTGCACCAAGTCGTTACCGCGCAGCTGGCTGCGCGTCGACGTGGAACTCACTCAACCAAAACCCGCTCCGAAGTCAGCGGCGGTGGCGCTAAGCCCTTCCGCCAGAAGGGCACCGGCCGAGCCCGTCAGGGTACGAGCCGTGCGCCGCAGATGACTGGTGGCGGCATCGTTCACGGACCGAAGCCCCGCAGCTACGTGCAGAAGGTCAACAAGAAGGTCATCCGTAAGGCCCTGGCCTCAGCTTTGTCTGATCGCGTTCAGTCCGAGCGCCTTGTTGTTGTGAACGAATGGTCGTTCTCTGCGCCCAAGACCAAGGACGCTCTGGCTGTCATGTCGGCCCTTGAACTTTCGGGCCGCGTCGTGCTGGTCATTGGCGACAACGATGACGTGGCAGCACGCAGTTTCCGCAACATCGCGGGCGTTCAGCTGCTTCAGCAGTCCGAACTCAACGCATACGACATCTTGTGCAGCGACTGGCTCGTGTTCTCCACGGCCACGCTCCCAGGAGGTGAGGCATGAAAGATCATCGCGACGTACTGATCGCTCCGGTCGTGTCCGAGAAGAGCTACGCACTTCTTGAGAACAACGTCTATACCTTCATTGTTCACCCGTCGGCCTCAAAGCCTGAGATCAAAGACGCCGTGCAGGCGATCTTCGACGTCAAGGTGCTCAACGTGAACACCCTCAACCGCAAGGGAAAGCGCATGCGGAATCGCCGTGCGACCACCTTCGGTAAGCGTCCCGATACGAAGCGGGCCATCGTCACCCTTGCCGAGGGCGACTCCATCGATTTGTTCGGAGCCTGAGACCATGGGTATTCGCACACGTAAGCCAACGTCTCCCGGCCGCCGGTTCCAGACTGTTTCTGACTTCGCCGAGCTGACAACTGATCGCCCAGAGAAAAGCCTGTTGGCGCCCAAGACTCGGACGGGCGGGCGCAACAACTACGGCCGCAAGACCTCTCGTCACCGCGGCGGCGGTCACAAGCAGCGCTACCGGATCATTGACTTCCGCAGGAACAAAGATGTTGTTCCGGCCAAGGTCGCAACGATCGAATACGACCCCAACCGCAACTGTCGTATTGCTCTGCTGCACTACCTCGATGGCGAGAAGCGCTACATCTTGGCCCCGCTGGGTCTTGGCGTTGGCGACATGGTCGAAAGTGGCCAGCATGCTGACATCAAGCCAGGAAATGCTCTGCCGCTGCGCTACATCCCAGTCGGCACCACTGTTCACAACGTCGAACTGAAGCCCGGCGGCGGTGGCCAGCTCGGCCGCAGCGCCGGCACCTCGGTGCAGCTCGTCGCCAAGGATGGCAATTTCGCCACCTTGCGCTTGCCGAGCACGGAGATGCGGCGTGTGTCGATCGATTGTCGAGGAACTGTCGGCGAAGTCGGCAATGCCGAGGCTGACCTGATCAAGATCGGCAAGGCTGGCCGCAACCGCTGGAAGGGCGTTCGCCCCCAGACTCGTGGTGTGGCCATGAACCCCGTCGACCACCCACATGGTGGTGGCGAAGGCAAGACCTCAGGCGGTCGTCATCCTGTGTCCCCATGGGGCCAGCCGGAGAGCCGCACTCGTAACCGTAAGAAGAAGTCCAACGACATGATCGTTCGCCGCCGTCGTACGCGCGGCTCCCGGAGGTAGGGCATGCCACGCAGCCTCAAGAAGGGCCCCTTTGTCGACGACCATCTGTTGAAGAAGGTCGACGCCCTCAACGAAACTGGCGACAAGAAGGTCATCAAGACCTGGTCACGTCGCTCCACCATCATCCCTGACATGATCGGCCACACCATGGCTGTTCACGACGGTCGCAAGCACGTCCCGGTGTACGTCACCGAGTCGATGGTTGGTCACAAGCTGGGCGAGTTTGCTCCAACGCGGACCTTCAAGTTCCACGCTGGCCAGGAACGTAAGGGCCGACGATGAGCACTATCGATTTGACTGAAGTTGCAGGCGCCCGAGCGACCCACCGGTTCTCGCGCATGTCAGCATCCAAGGCCCGTGTCGTGCTGAACCTGATTCGCAACGAAGACGTGAGCGACGCCCGCGACATCCTTCGTTTCAGCGAGCGGGGCGCAGCCGACGTCATTGCCAAGGTTCTCGACTCTGCCATCGCGAACGCCACGCACAACGAAGGCCTCGATGCCGACGAGCTGTACGTTGCCGAATGCTTCGCCGACGAGGGACCCACGCTCAAGCGCTGGCGCCCCCGTGCCCGCGGCCGTGCTACCCGAATCAACAAGCGCACCTGCCACATCACCGTGGTAGTGGCTCAGTTGGACGATGCCGAGCTTGCCCTTCGACGCCAGGCCGAGGCCGCTGCTGGTAGCCCCGCTGCCAACCGCGCTGACCGCCGTGCCCGAGTCGCAGCGAGCCGTGCGACCACCGATGCCGATGCAGTCGAAGCCGACGATGTCGTTGAAGCTGATGTCGTTGAAGCTGTCGAATCCGCCGACGTTGAAACCATTGCCCCCGATGACGATGCGCCGGTCACCGACGCAGCGGCAGTCGAGGAGTGGAATGCAGGCGACGCGGATGCAGACGGCGAGGCCAACGCGACCGACCCAGCTCCATACGGTGATGGTTCCATGGCTCCACCCGCCGACGGATCGATCCCCGAGGGCTACCCAATCAAGGGCAATGCCGACTCGATGAAGTACCACGAACCTGATGGCCGTTGGTATGAAAACACTGTCGCCGAGGTCTACTTCGCGACTGCCGAGCATGCTGTTGCTGCAGGCTTCATCAAGGCCGGCACCAAGGCGCCTGCCGCTGACGCAGTCGCCGACAACGGCGAGGAGGCCTGATCATGGGGCAGAAAGTTCACCCGTACGGGTTCCGGCTGGGTATCACCACCGAGTGGAAGTCACGCTGGTTCAGCGATAAGGGCTACACCGACAACGTCATTGAGGATTGGAAGATCCGCAACTACCTCACGACGGAGCTGCCGCATGCAGCAATCAGTCGTGTCGAGGTCGAGCGCACTCGAGACCGTCTCCGGGTTGATGTCCACACCGCACGTCCAGGCATCGTGATTGGTCGACGTGGCGCCGAGGCCGATCGCCTCCGGGCCGGTTTGACGAAGATCACTGGCAACGCCAAGGTTCAGCTCAACATCCAAGAGATCAAGCAGCCCGAACTCGACGCGGCGTTGATCGCTCAGGGTGTTGCCGACCAGCTCGCTGGCCGCGTTGCCTTCCGTCGTGCGATGAAGCGTGCAGTCCAGAACGCCCAGAAGGCTGGCGCCTTGGGCATTCGTGTCCAGTGCTCGGGCCGACTCGGTGGTGCCGAAATGTCCCGCACTGAGTGGTACCGCGAAGGCCGAGTGCCATTGCACACCCTTCGAGCCGATATCGACTACGGGTTCCGCGAGGCTCGCACGACTGCGGGCCGCATTGGTGTGAAGGTGTGGCTATACAAGGGCGACATCCTTCCCTACAAGGTGTCGGCAGACGATCGTATGAACCGGGAGCCACTGCCTGTCGGCGACGGCGCTGCGGCCATGCCTTCGGCCGTCATTTCGTCAAGCGGACGCCGCGCCGC
Organism: uncultured Acidimicrobiales bacterium; assembly: GCA_964350975.1. Classification (GTDB taxonomy): domain Bacteria; phylum Actinomycetota; class Acidimicrobiia; order Acidimicrobiales; family Poriferisodalaceae; genus JAADHX01. The sequence goes on from CAYGMW010000055.1 coordinate 5,112, forward strand.
TGAAGCTGCGATCGCCGCAGCACCTGAAGAAGAAGTCGTCGAACCGGCGCCGCTGATCAAGGAAGCGGATCCCGAATTCGAGCGCCTTCTCGCAGAAGAAGAAGAAATCGAACGCTCTACTCGCGAGTCGAGCCAGGCCGATCGCTTCCGACCGGGAGATGCTGACTGATGTTGATGCCAAAGAAGGTCAAGCACCGCAAGCAGCACCGCGGGCGCATGACGGGCGCAGCCAAGGGTGGCGACAAGGTCACCTTCGGCGACCTGGGTATCCAGGCTCTCGAGCCGGCGTGGATTACTGCCCGCCAGATCGAGGCCGCTCGTATCGCCATGACCCGCCACGTCAAGCGCGGCGGCAAGGTGTGGATCCGGGTCTTCCCGGACAAGCCTGTCACCCAGAAGCCAGCCGAAACCCGCATGGGTTCCGGTAAGGGCAACCCTGAGCGCTGGGTGGCTGTTGTCAAGCCAGGTCGAATCATGTTCGAACTCGGTGGTGTCGACGAAGCCCTTGCCCGTGAGGCACTTGCTCGTGCCATCCAGAAGCTCCCCATCAAGGCCCGCATTGTCGGCCGGGAAGGTTCGATCTGATGTCGAAGGATCTACGCACGCTCGACGATGACCAGCTCATCGATCAGCTGTCAGAAACCAAGACTGAGCTGTTCAACCTGCGCTTCCAGTTCGTGACTGGCCAGCTTGAGAGCCCAGCGCAAATGACCAAGGCCAAGCGCCAGGTCGCCCGAATCAACACCATCTTGCGCGAACGCGAGATCGCTGCTGCCGAATCACTGGCGGCAGGGGAGTAATCATGACCGAAGAATCGAACGCCGAAGAGCGTCCGAACCGACGTAAGGTCCGCGAGGGCTTGGTCGTGTCGAACGAGATGGACAAGACCGCGGTAGTAGCCGTCGTCGACCGCGTCCGTCACCCCAGGTATAACAAGACGGTTCAGCGCACGAAGAAGCTCTACGTGCACGACGAGACCAACGACACCCGTGTCGGCGACCGCGTTCGTGTTGCCGAGACCCGCCCACTTTCGAAGCTGAAGCGTTGGCGCCTTGTCGAGATCGTGGAGCGTGCCCGATGATTCAGCAGGAAAGCCGCCTCAAGGTCGCTGACAACAGCGGCGCCAAAGAGGTGCTGTGCATCAAGGTGCTTGGTGGGTCGCGTCGGCGCTACGCCGGCGTCGGCGACATCTTTGTTGCGACCGTCAAGTCCGCAATTCCTGGTGCTGGCGTGAAGAAGGGCGACGTGGTCCGCTGCGTTGTTGTCCGCACGAGCAAGGAACGTCGTCGTCCAGACGGCTCCTACATTCGCTTCGACGAGAACGCTGCCGTTCTCATCAATGCCAACAACGAGCCTCGCGGTACCCGCATCTTCGGACCCGTTGGTCGCGAGCTTCGCGACAAGCGCTTTATGCGCATTGTCTCGCTTGCCCCGGAGGTGCTCTGAGATGAAGATCAAAAAGGGTGACCGAGTCCAGGTTCTCACCGGCAAGGACCGCGGTACTGAGGGGCTCGTCATCGGCGTAGACCCCTCCAAGAACAAGGTCCTCGTTGAAGGCGTCAATGTGGCCAAGCGTCACACGAAGCCAACGCAGGCCAACCAGCAGGGCGGCATCATCGAAAAGATCATGCCGATCAATGCGAGCAATGTTGCGGTGCTGTGCCCCAAGACTGGCAAGCCAGGCCGGGTCGGGTATCGCATCGAAGGCGACAAGAAGGTCCGGTTCCACAAGGCATCCGGCGAGGAGCTGTCATGACGACCGCCACCGAACCTCGTATGAAGGTCCGCTATCGCGAAGAGGTTCGCGATGCGCTCAAAGACGAGCTCGAACTTCCCAACATCATGATGGTCCCAAGGATCGTCAAGATTGGGCTGAACATGGGCGTTGGCACTGCGTTGACGAATCGAGCGAACCTCGACGGAGCACTTGCAGACCTCACCATCATCGCTGGCCAGAAGGCCGTTCCGACTCGGGCCAAGAAGTCCATTGCTGGCTTCAAGCTCCGTGAAGGAAACGCCATCGGCGCCAAGGTGACTCTTCGTGGCAACCAGATGTGGGAGTTCTACGACCGGCTCGTGACCCTCGCGATCCCGCGTATTCGCGACTTCCGGGGCTTGTCGCCTCGGTCGTTCGATGGCCGCGGCAACTACACCTTCGGCGTCAGTGAACAGCTGATCTTTCCTGAGATCAACTACGACAAGGTCCAAACAACACGCGGCATGGATATCACCATCGTGACGACAGCCACTACCAACGATCACGGGCGTGCACTGCTCACCGCCCTGGGGTTCCCGTTCCAGCGGGAGGAGCAGAGCTAATGGCCAAAAAGGCACTGATTCAGAAGCAACAGCGCACGCCGAAGTTCAAGGTGCGTGCCTACACACGCTGCCGCAAGTGCGGACGGCCACGCTCGGTGTACCGCAAGTTCGGCCTGTGCCGGATTTGCCTTCGAGACATGGCTCACGCCGGCGAACTGCCCGGCGTGACGAAGTCGAGCTGGTGAGGAGCGACCGTTCATGACTATGACCGACCCCATCGCCGACATGCTCACGCGCATTCGCAACGCGTCAAGCGCTCGCAAGGATGCCGTGGCCATGCCATCGTCCAAGGTGAAGATTGCCCTCGCTGGAATCCTCGAAAAAGAGGGCTACATCGAGAGCTTCAAAGTCCACACCACCGAGGGCAAGCCGCAGGCCACCCTCACCATTGATTTGAAGTACACGCCCGACAGGCATCAGACGATCTCGGGTATCACCCGGGTCTCCAAGCCGGGTCTTCGTGTGTACACCCAGTCCTCGAGCACGCCTCGCGTGCTTGGTGGTCTTGGTATCGCTGTTCTGTCCACCAGCCAGGGGCTCATGACCGACCGTGAAGCGCGCAAGCGCAAGGTCGGCGGCGAAGTCCTCTGCTACGTCTGGTAGGAGACGTCATGTCACGTATCGGTAAAGCAGTCATCGAGGTTCCGGCAGGAGTCGACGTCGTCATCGACGGGACTCACGTCTCTGTCAAGGGCAGCAAGGGAAAACTCGAGCACACGATGCCCGATGTCATCTCAGCCTCCCTTGAGGGCAACACCTTGACGGTCACTCGGGCTGATGAGGAAAACTCGAGCCGGGCACTCCATGGGCTCACTCGTGCCCTGATCAACAACATGGTCGAGGGTGTGTCCAAGGGATTTACCCGCGATCTGGCCATCGTCGGTGTTGGTTACCGTGCCGTCGCCAAGAGCCCCACCAAGTTGGAGCTTGCTCTCGGCTTTTCGCATCCAGTAGAGGTTGACGCTCCCGAAGGCATCACTTTCGAGGTCCCGACCGCCACGAGCATCAAGGTCTCTGGCATCGACAAGCAGCTTGTCGGCCAGGTCGCCGCCAACATCCGCAAGTTCCGCGAACCTGAGCCGTACAAGGGCAAGGGCATCCGCTACGCAAACGAGTTCGTCCTGCGCAAGGCCGGCAAGTCCGGCAAGAAGTAGCCCTGGGGCCTCGAGGAAAATCATGAGCAACAACTCACACGCCAGGTCTCGCCGACACACCAGGGTTCGCAAGAAGGTCGAAGGTTCGCCTCAGCGTCCCCGTCTGACGGTCTTTCGCTCGAACAAGCACATCTCGGCTCAGATTATCGACGACCACGCTGGTCGCACCTTGGCCGCTGCTTCTTCGACCGAGTCCGACATTCGGACTGCTGGTGGAACCGGAAACAAGGAAGCTGCAGCCCGAGTCGGCAAGCTGATCGCAGAACGCGCATCAGCTGTCGGCGTCTCACGAGTCGTCTTCGACCGAGGCGGCAACAAGTATCACGGCCGCGTCGCCGCAGTGGCTGATGCCGCTCGCGAGGGCGGACTGGAGTTCTGATGTCGAACAACAACAACCAGCGCGGGAACAACCGTCGCGAGAACCCGCCCCGCGAGAACCGTGACCGCAATGGTCGCGACGCCGATGGCCTGCGCGAGTCCCGCGTCATTGACATCAACCGTGTGGCCAAGGTCGTCAAGGGTGGCCGCCGCTTCTCGTTCACTGCTCTTGTGGTGATCGGTGATGGTCAGGGCCGTGTCGGCCTTGGTTACGGTAAGGCCAAAGAGGTTCCTCTTGCTATCCAAAAGGGCACCGAAGAGGCCAAGAAGAACCTGTTCGAGGTTCCGCTCGCGGGCTCCACGATCATTCACCCGGTAACCGGTGTTCTTGGCGCCGGACGGGTCATGCTCAAGCCAGCGTCACCAGGTACTGGGGTTATCGCCGGTGGCGCAGCACGCGCCATCCTCGAAGAGGCCGGTATCGAAGACGTCCTCGCCAAGTCCCTGGGATCGTCCAACCACATCAATGTGGCCAAGGCAACCATCGCGGGTCTTCAGGAACTCAAGCGCCCCGACGAGATTGCTGCACTGCGCGGTCTGGCCCCCGAGGAGTGCATTCCCAAGGGCCTGCTGAACGCCTACAACGAAACTCAACGTGCTCGGAAGTCCCAGCGCGTCGCCGACGGAGTGTCCTCGTGAGCGAACTCAAGATCACACAAACGCGTTCTGCGATTGGCAACAAGCCGGTGCACCGCGGCACACTGCGCGCCCTCGGTTTGGGCCGCATTGGCAAGTCAAACACATTGCCGGACCGCCCTGAGATCCAGGGCATGATCCGCAAGGTGGCTCACCTCATCAAGGTTGAGCCAGCGGAAGGAGCCTGAGATGCTGAAACCACACGATCTGCGTCCGGCTGAAGGCGCAAAGAAGTCGGCCAAGCGCGTTGGTCGCGGTATTGGCGGCAAGGGCGGCAAGACCGCCGGCCGTGGTACCAAGGGAACCTCTGCACGAAGCAAGGTGCCGATCTGGTACGAAGGTGGCCAGCAGCCACTTCAGCGCCGGCTCCCGAAGTTGAAGGGGTTCACGAACCCGTTCCGCGTCGAGTATCAGGCGATCAACCTCGACACCGTGGCTGAGCTCGAACTCGCAGAAGTCACCCCCGAGATCCTTCTCGAGCGTGGTCTTATTGGGAAGAACTCACTGGTCAAGGTGCTGGGTCGTGGCGAGCTGACTTCAGCTATCCATGTCAAGGCCCATGGCTTCTCGGCATCGGCCGAAGCAGCCATCACCGCCGCAGGCGGTACCGTTGAGGTCCTTCCGAAGCCGTTCAGCGGTCCGCGTCCGCCTGCTAAGGGCAACCAGCACACCAACCGCTGATTGTCGTCCCCGGATTTCCGGGTCGACCTAAGCCATCTGAATTGGAGTCGTCGGTGCTGTCGAGCCTGCGCAACATCTTCAAAGTTCCGGATCTTCGTATCAAGATCCTGTTCACGATTGCTGTTCTTGCCCTCTACCGGGTCGGTTCGCAGATCCCGGTCCCAGGCATCGATTTCGATGCTGTGCTTCAGCTCAGGGATTCCGCTGAAGATACTGGCGGCGTGCTGGGCATCCTGAACCTGTTTTCAGGTGGAGCCCTGACCAACTTTGCAATCTTCGCGTTGGGGATCATGCCGTACATCACGGCTTCGATCATCATGCAGATTCTCGCTGTAGCGATCCCGAAACTGGAAGAACTCCAGCAGCAGGGTGCTGTGGGCCAGCGAAAGATCACGCAGTACACCCGCTATCTCACGTTGGTGATTGCGTTCTTGCAGGCCACGGGCATCACGTTCGTGTTCGGCAACGGCAACGGTGGGGCACTCGGCAACACCGCCGGCATCATCGTGATTCCGAACTTCTCGTTTGGTCGAGTGATCTTGGTCATCTTGTCGCTCACCGCCGGAACGGCGCTTTTGATGTGGATGGGCGAGCTGATCAGCCAGCGTGGCGTCGGCAACGGCATGTCGCTGCTGATCTTTGCCTCGGTGGTGTCCGGTATCCCGTTCGATGGCGCACGTTTGCGAGCTACCGAGGGCAACTTCTATCTGGCTATCGCCATCATCGTTGCGATTGCGTTGATGGTTGCGATCATCTTCATCGAGCAGGGGCAGCGCCGGATTCCGGTCCAGTTCGCTAAGCGGCAGATGGGTCGGCGAATGTACGGCGGCCAGAGTACCTACATCCCGCTGAAGGTGAACCAGTCGGGTGTCATCCCGATCATCTTCGCCAGCTCGGTGCTGTATCTGCCGGTGCTGTTGGCAAACGTGATCCCGTTCGGCTGGTTCCAAACCTTCGTGAACGATTACCTCACTCAGCCCAGCAATATCGTGTACATCCTGGTCTTTGGTCTGTTGATCATCGGGTTTGCCTACTTCTACACCGCTATCACCTTTGACCCGGTCAAGCAGGCGGACAACATCCGAAAGCAGGGCGGCTTCGTTCCTGGGATCCGGCCAGGCCCCCAGACCGAGCGTTACCTCGGCAAGGTGCTGTCTCGGATCACACTCCCGGGCGCGATCTTCATTGCCGCAGTGGCACTGGTGCCGTCGGTGCTCATTGCCGTCACGGCTCCTGACTTGGGTTCAGCTGGTCTCGGTGGCGCCTCGGTGTCCTTCGGTGGCGTATCGATCCTGATCGCAGCGGGTGTTGCGCTCGAGACGATGAAGCAGGTCGACAGCCAGTTGATGATGCGAAACTACGAGGGGTTCTTGAAGTGACGTTGCGACTGATTGTTCTGGGACGTCAAGGGGCAGGCAAGGGTACCCAGTGCCTGAGGCTCTCTCAGCGCTTTGGAATCCCTCACATTTCGACCGGCGACATGCTGCGTGCTGCTGTTGCCGAAGGAACCGAGCTCGGTCTCCAAGCCAAGGCCATCATGGACGCTGGCGATTTGGTCCCCGACGACCTCATGAACAATATTGTCGCCGAACGTCTCACCAGCGATGACGCTGCGAACGGTTTCCTGCTCGATGGGTTTCCACGTACCGCAGCCCAAGCCGCCTGGCTCGATGAAGCCCTGTCGCCCGGTGGCATCGATCTTGCCGTGAGTATCGAGGTACCCGATGAGGTCGTGATCGAGCGCATGTTGGCTCGAGGGCGCGCCGACGACACCGAAGAAGCGATTCGCCGGCGGTTGGAGCTGTATGAAGCTCAAACCTCGCCGTTGTTGTCACATTACGAGGGCCGCGTGGCCATCATCGACGGCCACGCGCCTGAAGATGTGGTGGAAGCCCGCGCCGCGGAGGTGATCGTTCATCACCGCGACTAAATCTGACCCTTGGCGACCGCGAGTTTGGGCGCTATGATGGTCGGCTGGCTGGAAGCGCCCAAGTCGGAGCATTGCTTTGACTGCAGTTGTTCGCCGCTCCAGCCCACCCAACGATGAACGACTGCAACGCCATGCTTGGCGCAGTAGCCGCGTGTAGCGGAACCACTGTGGCCACTGACCAGGAGATCGAAGACACTGCCAAAAGCTAAAGATGACGTAATCGTCCTTGAGGGGAAGGTTGTAGAACCCCTCCCCGGCGCGAGTTTCCGCGTGGAACTGGACAACGGCCACAACGTTCTGGCCCACATCAGCGGAAAGATGCGGATGCACTACATCCGAATCCTTCCAGGAGACCGAGTTCAGGTTGAACTCACACCGTATGACCTGAGCAGAGGGCGAATCACCTACCGGTACAAGTAGCCGGTAGAGGGTTGAGATCCCCCACCAATCGATCAAGACAATTGATCGAGTCAACCGATCGACCCACTTGATCCGAACTGTCTGAGACCAACGCTCTGAGACAGCAACTGCGTCATCGTCCGGGCAGCCGGCACACGAGGAAATTCCAATGAAGGTAAAACCCAGCGTCAAGCGCATCTGTGACAAGTGCCGCGTCATTCGTCGACGTGGTCGCGTTCAGATCATTTGCAGTAACCCGCGCCACAAGCAGCGACAGGGCTAGGGAGCACATCCATGGCACGTATTGCCGGTATCGATATCCCACGCGAAAAGCGCGTCGAGATCTCGCTCACATATCTCTACGGCGTGGGACGTTCGAGGGCTCAGGTCATTTGTGACCAGACCGGGGTCGATCGATCAACCCGTGTACGCGATCTCACTGACGATGAGATCAACCAGATCAGGGCGTTTCTCGACGCCAACTACAAGATCGAGGGCGATCTCCGTCGCGACGTGTCGCAGGACATCAAGCGCAAGATGGAGATCGGTTGCTACCAGGGGCTGCGTCACCGACGTGGACTCCCGGTACGTGGCCAGCGCACTCACACGAACGCTCGCACCCGTAAGGGCCCCAAGCGCACCGTGGCAGGCAAGAAGAAGGCTCCGCGGAAGTAACTCCGAGGCTCTAAGGACCGGATAGATCTATGGCAAAGCCAGCAGCCGGGGGCCGTCGCCCTCGTCGTCGTGAGCGGAAGAACGTGACGCATGGCGTCGCGCACATCACCAGCTCGTTCAACAACACGATCATCACTTTTACCGACCTGCAGGGCAATACCCTGTCGTGGGCGTCGGCCGGCAATGTCGGCTTCAAGGGGTCACGCAAGTCGACCCCCTTCGCGGCCCAGCAAGCAGCTGAACAAGCTGCTCGCCGAGCCATGGAGCACGGCGTGCGCAAGGTTGATGTCGAAGTGAAGGGTCCAGGATCTGGCCGCGAGACGGCCATCCGCTCGATCCAGAACACTGGTATCGAGATCACTGGAATCAAAGACGTGACGCCGGTTCCGCACAACGGGTGCCGGCCACCGAAGCGTCGGAGGGTCTGACCATGGCGCGTTACACCGGACCGAAGGCGCGCGTTTCGCGCCGACTCGGCACCAACATCTGGGGTACCTCAGGTGAAACCAAGGCACTTGATCGCCGTCCGTATCCCCCAGGCGATCATGGACGGACCCGGCGCCGGAGCAGCAACTCCGAATACCTCGTTCAGCTCCAGGAAAAGCAAAAGGCCCGCTTCTCCTACGGGATCAGCGAACGTCAGTTCCGCAACGTCTATGACGAGGCGAGCCGTCAGCAGGGTGTGACTGGTCACATTCTGTTGCAGTTGCTCGAGCGTCGATTGGACAACCTCGTCTACCGCGCCGGTTGGGCTGCCACCCGGCCCCAGGCTCGGCAGTTCGTCTCGCACGGTCACATCAACGTCAATGGCCGCCGCGTGAATATCCCCAGCTACCGGGTGCGTCCGGGCGAGGTCATCGAATTGCGCGACAAGTCACGCGAGATCGTGACTGTTCGTTGGAATCTCGACGTCCTCGATCGTGCCGTGCCTGCATGGCTCGAAGCGGGCGAGGGTGGCCAGCAGGTCACCGTTCGTGAAAATCCGACACGCGATCAAATTGATATGCCTGTCCGCGAACAGCTCATCGTCGAGCTGTACAGCAAGTAGTTCTCCAAGCACTCTAGGAGTCAGCGCCACATGCTCACCATGCAGCGGCCCACGGTTGAACCCCTCGGCGACGAGGCCGGCAACCGTCAGAAGTTTGCCATCGGCCCACTTGAGCCGGGATTCGGATACACGCTTGGAAACTCGCTTCGTAGGACGCTGCTTTCGGCGATCCCCGGAGCGGCTATTACCCAGGTGAACTTCGACGATGCCCTTCACGAGTTCGACACCATCACTGGTGTGGTCGAAGACGTGACCGACATCATCTTGAACCTCAAAGATGTGGTGCTGTCCTCACAGTCCATCGAGCCGGTGTCGATCCGTCTCGACGCCCGTGGGCCGGGAGTCGTCGTTGCTGGCGACATCCAGTTGCCTTCCGACGTTGAGTGCCTCAACCCCGAGCTTCACATCGCAACCCTGAACGACAAGGGACGCCTCGCTGCCGACATGACAGTCGAGCAGGGCCGTGGCTACTTGAACTCGACCACTGCGTTGGCGAGTTCAACGATCGGCATCGTTCCGATTGACGCCATCTTCTCGCCCGTGCGTCGGGTGGCTCTCGAAGTCGAGCCCACGCGTGTCCAGCAGCGCACCAACTTCCATCGTTTGGTTCTCGATATCGAAACCGACGGTTCGATGCCGCCTCGCGA
>CAYGMW010000056.1:0-14830 GCA_964350975.1 uncultured Acidimicrobiales bacterium
GAAGCTTCGGGCGGCGCTTGAGGCTGAATCGGCCGGTATTGCCGCCGCCGCTGAGTGCCGATAATCCTCATTATGGAAAGTAGTGTTCCATCGGTGGTGGGAAGCGGCGTGGCATGCTGGCGCGATGAGCGCCGACGACGCACAACGGTGGGACAACCGTTACCGCGACCGTGAGGCCCAGTCGGGCCGATTTTGGGGGAGTCCTGCTCCCCCGTCGGCGTTCGCTGGAGTGCACGAGTTGTTCGGTGCCCCCGGTGACGCACTCGACATCGCGTGTGGCGACGGTTCTGGGGCTCTGTGGTTAGCCAGCGTGGGCTGGAAGGTCGTCGGAGTCGATGTGTCCGGTGTCGCGATCGAGCTCGCGACGCGACGGGCCCACACGATGGGGCTGGCCGGGCAGTGCCAGTTCGACCAGGTCGACCTCGACGACGGTGTGCCTCCGGGGCCCCTCGTCGACCTCATCACCTGCCACCTGTTTCGAGACCCAGCCCTCGACGAGGCGCTGATGGAGCGCCTGCGGCCTGGCGGTGTGCTCGCCGTGGCCGCGCTGAGCGAATCGGGCGGCAGCACCGGCTCATTTCACCAACCTGCCGGCGCCCTGCGCTCAGCGTTCGCTCACCACACCATCGTGGCGTCGAACGACTCGAACGGTGTCGCAGTCGTGGTTGTGCGCCGCTAGCCGTGTTCGCTTCCGGGATCGGCGCCGCCGGCCACCTCAGCCGTGAGCGCGAGACCGTTGAGATAGTCGATGCGGGCCCTCATCAGATCGAGGCCGGGTTGGTCCGGGCAGGGCTGGGGTCCTGACCTCGGTCGATCGAACACCATGTGGACGGGGTTGTGGGTCGGGTCGTACACCGGCCATTCGGCGCGACCTGGGAACGCGGGTGACCCAGTGGCGGCGAACGCGTACCAGCGGTCGCCCATCTCTCGGCTGAGCAGGTGGGCATCGTCTGCAGCTGGCACTCCCGGCAGGTTCGAACCGAACACATAGGTGATCTCAGCGGCGTGGAACGCCCCGATCGTTTGCTTCGGCGACGCCGGTACGGCCTGGAAGTAGTAGCGGTAGACGGGGAGTCCGCCTGCGGCGTGACAGCGTGATGCGTGGTCGACGTGGACGCCGAACATATGGTCGCGGCTGTGGGGTTCGGCTGCTGTTTGGGCGCCGTCCAACAACCCTGGATACAGCTCCAGGAGGCCGTCGACGGCCTCGTTACTGCCATAGGACCGAACGAGGGTGGCTCGTACATCGGCGGCACTGAGCGACTCAGGGTCGATGAGCGGCAGCTCGAACTCGCCGCCCGCCGGATGCATCACGTCCCAGAACAGGCTGCCCTCGTCGGCGTTGTAGCCGATCATCAACGGCACTGGTGCTTGGCGCCCGAAGGAGAATGCAGTCATCGGAGTCTCCGGCAGCACGACCCCATCGACGCACGGGTAGAAGTAGCGACCAAGAGCTGGGTTGTTTTGGTAGAGCTCGTGGAGCGCCTCGGCATCCATTGCCCGCAGCGCAGCCAGATGCGACGAGGTGTCGCTGTCAGCGGCAAGTGCGGCCACGGCGAGATCGCCAAATCGCCGACCGGCATCGACTGCGGGAATGAAGTCGAGCATCGGTCGGTCGTGATGCAGCCATCGACCCGAGTCCGAGGGGCTCTGTGAGATGGCCCGATGGAACAGTCCTCGAGCCGCAGGGGCGGTCATGAGGTTCAGGACGGCCTGTCCCCCGGCGGACTCACCGAAGATCGTCACATTGTTGGGGTCGCCGCCGAAGTTGGCGATGTTGTCGCGCACCCACGTGAGGGCCGCGATCTGGTCGAGCAGCCCATAGTTGCCAGACGTGGACGTGGCCGATTCGGCGGCCAGTTCGGGATGGGCGAAGAAGCCGAACAGGCCGAGTCGGTAGTTGATGCTGACGAGGACACAACCGCGCTCGGGCAATGTGTTCGCGTTGTAGATGACATCAGTGCTGGAGCCGTCGGTGTGGTCGCCACCGTGGACCCAGACCATGACCGCAAGACCGGTGGCGCCCACTGGGGTGCGCACATTGAGCGTCAGACAGTCCTCGCTTGTTCGACGCGGGAGCTTGAGCAGGGCCGCCGCGGCCCTTTGTCGAGCCTTCGACAGCCCGAGGCCCAGCGCTATTCGCGAGATGAACTCCTGCATGTTGGCCGCACGCTGATGGGCCATTGCTCCGGCCTTGGAACAGTCCTTGGCCCCCTTCCATGGCTTGGCCGGTACCGGTGGTGCCCAGCGCAACTCCCCCACGGGCGGTTCGGCATACGGGATGGATTGGAACACCGCGATGTGCCGATCGTCTTGGTATCGGCCCCGCACCTTGCCCTGGGTCGTTGCTGCCTCGGGAGCACGTCGCATGGCGCGCGCTCGACCAGTGATCGTGCTGATGTCGAACTTCATAAGTCGGATTCCCCCTCGCCAAGACCATAGGCTGACTCGCATGCTGATCGTCGTCTCGCCTGCGAAGACTCTGGACTATGAGTCGAAGTTGCTGACTCGCACCCACACCTTGCCTCGCATGATCGACCAGGCCTCGGAGTTGGTCGATGTCATGGTCACCAAGTCGCCCGACGACGTGGCCTCCATGATGCACCTATCACCCAAGCTGGCTGAGCTCAATGTGCAGCGGTACCAGGACTGGGAACCGGAGTTCACCCTGAACAACGCCCGCCAGGCCGTGCTGGCGTTCAAAGGCGACGTCTACACGGGCATGGCGGTCGAACGATTCAGCGCCCGGGACTTCACCGAGGCCCAGAAACGCCTACGCATCTTGTCGGGCCTCTACGGCGTGCTCCGACCCCTCGATCTGATGCAGCCCTACCGACTCGAAATGGGCACTGAGGTGGCTACCAGCAGGGGCAAGAACCTGTACGACTTCTGGGGTACGCGCATCACCGACCAGCTCAACGCCGACCTGACCGAAGAGGGTTCTGGTGTCCTGGTCAACTTGGCGTCCAATGAGTACTTCTCATCGGTGAAGCCAGCCCAGATCGACGCCCGAATCATCACCCCGAAGTTCCTGGACGAAAAGAACGGGACGTTCAAGATCATCAGCTTCTTTGCCAAGAAGGCCCGCGGGTCAATGACGGCGTGGATCGTGCTCAATCGGGTGAAGAGCGCCAAGGCGCTGCGCGACTTCGACGTCGACGGCTATCGCTACGACCCCGACCGTTCATCTGCCGACGAGCCTGTCTTCATACGCTCCTCGTGACCGGCTCGATGCCTGCCGCCGAGGTCGACGTGACGGTGGCGCTGGTGAGGGCCCTGCTGGCCGATCAGTGCCCCGATCTGGCCGACCTCGACATCGCCGAAGTTGCGACGGGTTGGGACAACGTGATGTTCAGGCTCGGCCCGGACCTCGGTGTGCGGGTGCCGCGCCGCCAAGCCGCAGCAGAGCTCCTCGAAGCCGAGCAGCGTTGGCTGAGTGTGTTCGCAGGGTCGTTGCCCAAGCCAGTGCCTGTGCCGGTGCGCAGTGGCACGCCGGCACGTGGTTATCCGTGGAGCTGGAGTGTTGTTCCGTGGTTTGAGGGTCGACCATTCGCCCCGAATCCGCCACGTGATCTTGTCGCCGCGGCTCAACAACTGGGCCAATTTGTCGCCGCGCTCCAGCGTCCGGTCGACGGATTGCCACTGAATCCGTTTCGGGGTCGGCCGCTGAGCGACCTTGACGAACGCGTGCGTGTCCGTCTGGCGGCTGAGCGGCCCGGTTTCGATGTTGCCGCCGCGACCAAGGTGTGGGACGACGCGCTCGCGGCGCCCGATTGGGACGGCCCCGCGATGCTGCTCCATGGCGACCTTCATCCACTCAACGTCGTTGTGGATGATGACGGGTTGGTGGCAGTGATCGACTTCGGCGACATCACCGGCGGCGACCCAGCGGCGGACTACATCGCCGCCTGGTTGTTCTTCGACGAGGACCAGCGAAACGTTTTCGTCGCGGCACTCGCCGACGGCGGAGCAGTCCTTGACGAGGCGACGTGGCGTCGCGGCCGTGGCGCGGCGTTGTCGTGGTGCACGGCAGTAGCTGCCAGCTCGGCCGATCACCCCGTCTTGATGGATATTGCGCTCGCGGGCATCGATCGGCTCATCGGGACTCGCTGACCTCATCCTTCCGGCGCCGAAAACCGTCGCCCGAGCGACGCAAACGTGGGTCGGAGCGGGCCCGCCTATTCGACGATAGCGTCGGTCGGGAGCGCCACGATGCCGGTGGCGCCGAGGGCTCGCAGGTCAGCGAGCTTGGCCCACAGGTCCCGACGGTTCACGACGATGTGCGCTGCAACGAGGTCGGTTCGGCCAGCGAGGGGCAGAATCGTCGGTGCCGCGAGACCCGGGAACAGGCCGCTGAGAGCGTCGATGTGGTCTCGATCGATGTGCAACATGACGTATTGGGTGCGGCGCGCCGTCAATGCAGCTTCGAGCCGCAGACACAGGTCGCTCACTTCCGATGGCGGGTCGACGACCGTCGAGAACACCGCCTGGCATTCGACGATCGATTCGAGCACGCGCAGTCGGTTTCGGGCCAAACTCCCGCCCGTTTCGCGCAAGTCGACGATCGCGTCGGCGATGCCCACGGCGACTGGGCCCTCGAGCGCTCCGCCCATGGGAACCACGGTGACGTCGACTCCGATGGACTCGAAATGGCGGCGAGTCCACTCCGGAAGGTGGGTGGCCACAACTCCCCCAGCGAGCTCGGCGCAGGACTGACGGGGGTCGTCCTCGCGTACTGCGATCATGAGCTCAGAACGAGAGAAGCCCAACTGGATCGATGGCAGGCCGTCGACCTGGCTTTCGAGTGCTGTGTCGGTCGAGATAAACGCGCCTGCCAGCTGGCCGGTGGCCAACCATTGAGCCGCGTCGCGGGGCCGCATCTCGATGAACTCGATACCGCTGGCGCTGGCGCTGGCCATGCCGTCGCCCTTGAAATTGCCGACGCTGTACCCCGCGTGGGTGAGCAGATCGAGGCACGAGTCGCGCAGGCGGCCCTTTGACGGGATGGCGATCCGGACGGGCGATGATTTGCTGCTGGTCATGATCGGCGTCCTTCGAGCACGGCGTACACATCGGCCATCGACACGTCGACGGCGGCGAGGCCGACCATGAGGTGATAAATCAGGTCGGCGGCCTCGTTGGCGGTGTGGTCTCGGTGGGTCTCCGCGCGGCCGAGCTCGAGGCAGACCTCGAAGGCTTCTTCCATGATCTTTCGCTGGTTCAGCTCCGGATCAGCAAGCAATGTGGCGGTGTAGGACACCGATGAGTCGACGTTTCGTCGTCCCCGGATGACCTGCTCGAGTTCGTCAAGAATCACGGTAGGCAAGCCTAGGTGGACCCTCAGAGCTTGACCATCACCTTTCCGGAGTTGGCACCGGTGAATAGCCGATCGAGGGCAACGGGAGCGTTGTCGAGACCGTCGACGATGTCGACCGCGTACTTCAGTTCTCCGGCCATCACCCAGGTGGCGAGATCGCCAATGGCTTCGGCGGCACGTGCCATGTAGTCCAAGATGATGAAGCCTTGCATACGACCCCGCATCGAGATCAGGTTGCTGAGGTTCTTCGGGCCGGGACGGGGTTCGTCGTCGTTGTAGGTGGCTATGGCGCCACACATCACGATGCGACCCCCGAGCGCCAAACGGCCGAGCGCCGCTTCGAGGATGTCGCCTCCAACATTGTCGAAGAACACGTCAACGCCCTGAGGGCAGTGCTGTTTGATCGCAGCGCCGATGTCGTCGGTGCGGTAGTTGATGGCGGCGTCGAAACCGAGTTCGTCTACCAGCCAGGCGCATTTTTCGTCCGATCCAGCAATGCCGACCACCCTGCAACCCTTGATCCGAGCGATCTGGCCGACCACCGAGCCGGTGGCGCCAGCAGCACCGCTGACCAGAACGGTTTCGCCCGGTTGGGGTTTGCCAATGTCGAGCAGGCCCCAATAGGCGGTGAGGCCGGTGATGCCAAAGACGCTCAACGCAGCATCGGGAGCAACACCTTCGGGCACGACCATGGCATCGGCGCCCATCACCGCGTACTGCTGCCAGCCGACCATGCCGAACACGGTCGAGCCAACGGGCACTGATGGGAGATTCGACTCGATCACGGTTCCGAGTCCGCCGCTGCGAATCTCGTCGCCGATCTTGATCGCGGGCAGGTAGGTGTCCTGGGCCATCCAGCCGCGGATCGTCGGATCGATCGACAGCCAGGTGGTCTCGACGAGAACTTGGCCCGGACCAGGGGTGGGAATGTCGACCTCGTCGGTGGCGAAACAGTCGGTGTCGACCATGCCTTGGGGTCGTTGGGCGAGCGTGATCCGTCGATTGGTAGCCATCGCCCCACCCTACTGGTCGCCGCACTCCCCTGACCCGGCGCACGAAACCGTCGCTCGAGCGACGGTTTTCGGCGCCGGAAGGATTAGCGCAGATGGGCGAAACCTTGTTCGACGGCCCACAGGTGATGGATGGGATCGTGGATCAAGTAGCGGGCGAAGCTGTCGACCGTGAAGGCCGCGCCGTCGGAACGAAAGCCGGTTCGCTGCCAGTGGTCGCCCACAACGGTGTCGAACCGGTCCGCAAGCGCGTTGGCCGCTGCGAACAGCTCGGCCGAAACCTGGCCCGGGTCTGACAGGTCGTAGCGCTTCTCGATGGCGGTGACGTTCTGGTCCCAGTTCGCGTACTGGGGCCCGTCGTGGGTCAGCATCAGATCGAGCCGAACCAGATACAGGTCGAACACGTCGCGAACATGGGCCGCGTATTCGAGCGCGGACCACTGCTCGGGATGGGGTCGCGCCCCCAGCTCGGGCCCTGACGCGCCCAGGATGCCAACCCATGCCAGTGCGTTGGTCCGTATGGCGTCGCCGACGCCAGTGGCGTCGAACTCGGCGGCCACAAATCCGCACTGTGGACAGGGCTCGCTCAGCACCCAGGTCCAGTCGGCGTCGTCCGGCGGGGGTGGCGCCGGTGGGTCGATTCGGCCCATATCAGGCCCCCAGCAGTTGGGTCTTGAGCTCGCGCTTGACGAACTTGCCGTTGGCATTTCGTGGCAGCGAGTCGTCGAGGAACCAGACCTGAGCCGGGATCTTGAACGATGCCAGCTTGCCGGTGAGGTGGGCCCTCAGATCGTCCTCGGTCATGGTGGTGCCGGGCTTCAGCACGATCGCGACGCCCACGATCTCGCCCAAGCGATCGTCGGGAACACCGAACACTGCCGCCTCGGCGACGTCGGGATGTTCGTAGATCGCGGCCTCAACCTCTCCACAGTGGATGTTCTCGCCGCCACGAATGACCATGTCCTTCTTGCGGTCCCGGATGTGCACGAAGCCGTCGTCGTCGATGATCGCAATGTCGCCGGTGTGGAACCAGCCATCGACGATGGCCTCGGCGGTGGCATCGGGACGATTCAGGTACCCCTTGATGACGTTTGAGCCCCGAACCACCAGCTCTCCCAGCGCGTTGCGACCGACGTCGTTGCCGTCGTCGTCGACACACTTGGCGTCCATCGTCGGCACCACTGGACCGCATGATTCGGGCTTGGCCAGGTACAAGTCGTCGCTGACCGACGTGATGATGCCGTGGGTCTCGGTGAGGCCATAACCGGTCGACGGTTTGCCCGCGGTGAGGCCCTCGTCGATTTTCTTGACGAGGTCGGGCTGCAGGGCCGCTCCGCCCCCGCCCATCGAACCAATCGTGGAGGTGTCGGTCGTGGCCCAGTTCGGGTGCATGAGCATTTCTCGGCTCATGGTCGGCACGCCGGTGAAGACGGTGACCTTCTCGCGTTCGATGAGTTCGAGGGCTCGGCCAGCATCCCACTTGTACATCGACACGATGCGCCCACCGGTTGCGGTGATGGGGTGCATCACACAGTTACAGCCAGTCACATGGAACAGGGGCACCGGTAGCAACACCGTGGGCTGCAAGTCGGCGGTGGCGGGGTTCGGTGGCGTCGCCAGCCCCGCTGCGGCCTTGGCCATGCCGTTCGCCGTGGTCATGAACGCCATGTTCATGAGGTTCGACATCGAACCGCGGTGGGTCAGCTGGGCCCCCTTCGGGAACCCGGTGGTGCCCGAGGTGTAGAAGATGCAGATGTCGTCGTCGGGATCAATCTCTGCAGCCGGCAGCGATGCTGGCGCGCTTGCTGGATCGACCACGTCGCTCCAATGCACCGCGTCGCCTGGCAGGTCACCCGTTGAGCGGACGGCAATGATCGGCAGCGCACGCTTGGCACGGATGGATTCCAGCTGGGGACCCACCGTGACGATTCGTTCGGCGTCGCAGATCAAGACCTTGGGCGAAGAATCTTCGAGACCGAACTCCATCTCGGGCCCGGTCCACCAGGCGTTCATGCCCACAATGGCCGCACCAAGTGAGGTGATGGCCCAATACGACATGATCCACTCGGGGTAGTTGCGCATCGATACCGCCACCCGGTCGCCGCGCTGAACGCCATAGGTGTCGACCAGCGCATGAGCCAGCGAGCGCACGATTGCATGCACCTCGGAGTAGGTGTAGCGCTCGTCTTCGTAGACGAGGTACTCCTTATCGCCGTGGGCCGCAGATGCCTCCCACAACAGGCGCATATTGGGTGGCGCTGCCGCGTACACCTTGACGGGGATACCCCTGACCTGCTCGACCTTGGTCTCAAAGGGGCCGCCAGGGCCGGTGAGCTGTTGATACGTGGAGGTGAAGACATCGATCACGGCGCTGTTTGTATCGCCTGAGGGGTGTCAGACACAACCCCGCGTCGCGAGGTCGCTACCCTCACTCCATGCGAAACAGCGTCGACCAGTGGCTCTTCGACAACTCCTTCGTGACCGAACTTCCCGCCGATCCCGAGTCGGCCAACTTCCGTCGCAACGTCGAGGGAGCTGCCTATTCGCGGGTCGAGCCCGCCGTTGTCGCCAACCCGGCGCTCGCCGCGTATAGCCCCGAAGTCGCCGAACTGCTCGACCTGTCGCCCTCAGCCGTCGCCGAAGAGCGCTTCACCCAGGCCATGTCCGGCAATTGTGTGCTTGACGGCTCCGAGCCCTTCGCGATGGCCTACGCGGGTCATCAATTCGGTTCGTTCGCTGGTCAACTGGGTGACGGTCGCGCTATTGCCTTGGGCGAGGTCCTCACCTCGTCGGCCGGCCGCCAGATGCTCCAACTCAAGGGAGCAGGCCCCACCCCATACTCACGTGGTGCTGACGGCCTGGCTGTCTTGCGATCGTCGATCCGCGAGTTCTTGTGCAGCGAAGCCATGCACCACCTCGGAGTCCCAACCACTCGTGCGCTGAGCCTCGTGACCACCGGCGAACAGGTCATGCGGGACATGTTCTACGACGGACGACCGGGCTTCGAACCGGGCGCCGTGGTGTGCCGGGTTGCTCCGACGTTCATCCGGTTCGGCAACTTCGAGCTGGCGTCATGGCGCGGTGACGTCGACCTGCTTCGCCAACTCGCCGACCACACCATCACCCACCACTTCAGCCATCTGCTCGCTCGCCCACTCCCCCAGCGCTACGTCGACTGGTTCGTGGAGATTCGAGACCTCACCGCCGCGATGATCGCCGAATGGATGCGAGTCGGCTTCGTCCACGGCGTGATGAACACCGACAATATGTCGATCCTCGGCCTCACGATCGACTATGGCCCCTATGGCTGGCTCGAAGATTTCGACCCCGGATGGACTCCGAACACCACCGACGCAGCCCGCAAGCGCTACCGATACGGCGCCCAACCCCAGATTGCGCACTGGAACCTGATGCGCCTCGCTAACGCCCTCGTGCCGCTTATCGACGACGTCGAGGCACTCCAGAGCGCACTCGACGGTTTCACCGACGTCTACGGCCAGCTCTGGACGTCGGTCGTCAACGCCAAGCTCGGTCTGGGCGAGGCGCCCGACGACGCGGTCGCGAGATCCGACGCCGAGCTCGTGGACGGGGTGTTTAGCCTGCTGCAGCGACGCGAGACCGACATGACGATCTTCTTCAGGCGTCTGAGCGATCTTGCGGTTGGCGACATCGTCGAGGCATCCAACGACGCTTCAGTAGCGGCCCTGGTGAGCGATGCGCTGTATCAACCGTTCCGAGATTCAGTGGCCGACCTTGCTGATCAGGCCGCCATCGCCGCATGGCTTCGCCAGTGGGCCAACCGGGTGGCCATGACCGGTACCGATGCCGACCGTCAGGCCTCAATGCGTCGGGCCAACCCCAAATATGTGCTTCGGAACTATCTGGCCCAGGTGGCGATCGACAAGGCCACGAACGGCGACATGTCCGAGATCGACAACCTGCTCGACGTGCTGCGCCGGCCCTATGACGACCAGCCCGGACGCGACGAATACGCGGCCAAGCGCCCCGAGTGGGCCCGCGAACGGGCCGGCTGCTCGATGCTGTCGTGCTCCAGCTAGGCCCTGGTTTGTTCTTCCGGCGCCGAAAACCGTCGCTGGAGCGACAAAAACGTGGGTCAGGTGGTTCGGGCTCTGCCAACAGCGGTAGCGGTGAGGGTCGATGACACAAAATACGCGGTGCCATCGAGGTCGACGATGTTGTCGAGCCGTTCGACGGTGACGGTCGGATCCACCGCACCGCGCTCAATGGCCGACGCGATGGACACCGAGCGAGCCAGCGCATCGGCCTCTACGTAGGCCGCGTCGAGACTCGACGCCACTACTGGTTGGCCGGCTCCGCTGATGCGGAACTGGTCCGGCGATGGTTCGTCGATACTGACCACGACCTCGACTCGAACGGGACTCACCACCGCGCCGACTGCGTTGGCCACTTCAGCAAAGGGCGGACACTCGATCTGGGCGCCGAGGAGGGTTCCCACCGCTGGGTAGTAGGTGGATGCGCTGGCGCCGAGGCCGATGATCGGCACCTCGATGGAGATCCGTGACCTCACCACCCGGCCGCTGGCTGCCCTACTGGCCTTGGCCAGGGGAGAATTGGCGGCGGCGGCCGGCAGACCATCGGCGGCAAGCGCGACACCCAGCACGGTCGAGGCCGTCATCTCATGGACGGCCATGACGATGCGCTCAGCGAGGGCCATACCGGTGTTGTCGATCCTGGCACCGAATCGGTCGCGTTGGGCTGCCATGAGCTCGAGTGAGCGCCGAGCGGCATCACTGTCGAACGCGCTGCTCAGCCCCAGCACGTGGGCTGCGTCGGTGGGGGTCACTCCTGCCACACCGAGCACTCCTCGTCGCACCAGTCGTTCGACGGCAAGCTCCCGGCGCCGGTCTCCGGCCACCGATCGCCATGCGACGGGTCCACTTCCTATCTGCTCAATGAGGTCGCGCTCAGCCGATGTGGCCAAGGACTCAGCAGCATTGGGATCAGACACGACGACAAATCGACCCGCAGTGCGCGGTGTCGGGTCGGCCCGTTCGTCGGCGGCCAGTCCAGCGTGGACGGCGTCGCGATGTTCGGCCGCAAGCATCGAGATGGGGATCACCCGGCGGGGCCCAAGCACCAGTTGGGTGCGGCCGATGACCGGATCGACGACGACCTCGCTGTCCCCGCCGAGACCCACTGTGTGGACCTGTACGGCGTGGACCATGGTGCGATGCCCACCGACCACAGCTGCGTCGCTCAACACTGGCGACCCATTGGTCACCACGGCAATGTCGGTGGTGGTGCCGCCAATATCGGACACGATTGCGTCGTGGGCCCGGCGGGTCAGGTGCAGAGCACCGATGACGCTGGCCGCCGGCCCCGACAGGATTGTTTCGACGGGCCGTTGACGGGCCACATCCACCGACATCAGCGAGCCGTCGCCGCGGACCACCATCAGCGGTGCGGTGACCCCGAGCGTCGACAGGTGCGCTTCGGTTGCCGTCAACAGGCGATCGATCACGCCGATCAGTCGGGCGTTCAACACACACGTCACAGCCCGAGCCGGACCGCCGAGAGCTGATGACAGCTCGTGGGAACACGTCACGGGGCGGCCCGTCGTGGCCAGGAGGTGATCCCGAACCATCAACTCATGTTCGGGGTGACGGACCGAAAACTGGGCCGCGACGGCATAGCCCTCGACGACAGAGCCCTCGACGGCATAGCCCTCGACGACAGAGCCCTCGACGACAGAGCCCTCGACGGCCCCGATGTTCCCCAGCTGCCGATCGAGATCGGCCAGATCGGGGACCCCGAGCGCATCCCCCGACGACGAGTGGCCACCATTGAGGTGCACCACTGGATCGCCACCAAGGGCAGCATCCAGTCCGGCCAGACGGCACCCCTCTGGGTCGAGCGTCATCGCGATCAGTGCGACCCGTCCGCCCCGGCCCTCGACGAGGGCATTGGTGGCCAGGGTCGTAGACAGCGACACCAACTCGACATCAGCGGGCTTGACTGAGGCGTCGGCCATCACGGCGTCGATCGCCCGACCCACCCCAAGGGCGAGGTCGGCGTGCGTCGTGAGCGATTTGGCCGACGCGATGACCTCATCAGAGCTGAGCAGCACCGCGTCGGTGTAGGTGCCGCCGGTGTCGATGCCGAGCATGACCCGGCGTTGGACCGGTTCGTTCGTGGCCATAAGGCAGTGAAGCTACCGCCCCAGCCCCAAACGAACGATCACTGTGGCCGGGTAACGACGATTCCGCCGCGGTTACCGATCTCGAGCGATCCGTAGCGTTGGGCGAATACCTCAGGTAAGGCCCGATCGCCTGGCAACGACAACCACAGGCGCAGCAGATGCCGAGGCGCAGCCGGGTCGTCGGTCCAGCCGGTGCGGTCGTGGAGCAGGCCGTGATTGTGGACGAACTGGATGTCGCCTGGTTCGAGGTCCATCACGACGTGGAGTTCCGGATCGTTTGCAAGCCGGTCGAACTCGTCGAGCGCAGCCCGATGCTCAGGGTGAAGCCGGGGCGCATCGTCGAAGCGGGCCGCCGAATCGATGTACTGGCGCTGGTACAACACCGTGAGGTGTCCGTCGAACCACGACAGCACCGGGATCTCGAACCAGGGATCGGCCCCAACGGGGACCTCGCCACGCCGGTCCGTCGCGACTGGCTCAAAGAGCCAGCGAGCCAACTCAGGGGTCGCGGTTCGCATCTGTTCGTAGATGGACTCGGCGCTGACGAGCATCGAGCGGCCTCCACTGGCCGCTGGACGAATACAACCCAATACAACCGCATCGGAAGAGTCGGTGTGGAAGGTCTGACGCTCGTTTGTTTGGTAGATCCGAGCGGTCGGGTCGAGCGACGACCGGCCCACGTCGCGGACCTGGCCCAGCAGGTCGCCGGCCGCGTTTTGGGATCGGAGGGTGCCGACGCGTTGGCCGAGGCCAATGAGGATCTGGCCCAACTCGACTTCGTCGGGAGCCGGGTCCAGGCCACGTAACAACACAAAGCCTCGGCCGTGAAGCAGTTCGTGACCGATCTCAGAGGCCAGCGCGGCGAGCGCGTCTGGGTCGTCTAGCAGAGCGCGGTCCCACTGGCGGATCCAGTCGCCGTCGTCGAGATCGGCCGCAACCCACGAACGGGGGTTGCGAGCAACAACAGGCAGGTGGTTGATGGGGATCACGCTACTCCTGAGGGGGGCCAGATTCGCCAGCTCACGACGCCCACGATGCTGTCATAGGGCACGAGCCCCATGATCCTTGAAGCCTCATGGTTGCGGTCGTCAGTGAGCACGAAAACCGCCGCTTGTGGTACCTCGACCGGGGCGCGCTCGGCACCAAAACCCCGGTCGCCGAGGTAGGGCTCTGGCGCCGGAAACCCGTCGATCTGGCGGCCTCCCTCGGTCCATGCAACCTGGTGGCCAGGGCCAGCCACGACCCGCCCGATCACCACCCCGTCGAGGCTCGGGCGGGTAAAGGCAACAAAGTCGCCGAGGTGTGGCGTGGCCCTCGTGTTGATCGCAAGCGCCGCCCCCTGCTCGATTGCCGGTGAGTTGCTCGCGTCGCCGGCTCTGACGCCGTCGAACACGACGATTGAAACCGCAACCGCGATGATGATGGAGACCATCGTTGCGGCGCAGCCCGCGAGGATCCAGAGCTTGCGCCCGCTCGACTGATCGTCGGTGCCGACCATTGCCATGACGCGATGGTGCCAGTTGCGAGCTCACTGAGCCATACGCGTCAACGGGCCACCGGCTCGCTAAGGTCGTCCGATGCAGATTGATTTTTGGATTGACCCCATATGACCGTGGTGCTGGGTGACGGCCAGGTGGGTCGTCGACGAAGTGGCACCAGCGCGTGACCTTGAGGTCAATTGGCGCTCCATCAGCTTGTTCCTGAAGAACGAGGCCGGTACCGATACCCCGTACTTCCAGACCCATCGGCTCCTTCGAGTATTCGAAGCAGTGAAGGCCGCCGAAGGTGGCTCCGCAGCCCAGGCGTTGTACTGGGAGTACGGCCGCCGGATTCATCACGACAAGAATCGTGATGTCACCGTCGAAGAGTTCTTGGGTGCGGTGGGGCTCGACGCCAGCTATGCGCCAGCAGCCGACGACGGCGAGACCTGGGATCCAGTGATTGAGTCCGAAATGCAGGCTGGGCTGACCCTCACCGGCAACGATGTCGGTACGCCGATCATTGCGTTCGACAACGCCGTCGGCGAGCGGGTTGCCTACTTTGGACCAGTCATCACCCGCGTTCCGAGCACCGAGTTGTCGCTTGACCTCTGGGACGGGCTGGTGAAGATCAGCAGCGTTCCTGGGTTCTGGGAGCTCAAGCGGACCCGCACCGAACGTCCAGACTTCGGCGATCGGCCCTAAATGAGCACCCCCGCAAGCGCTGATGATGTTTGGATCGACGCGGCGTGGGTCGACGACGTATTGCCCGGTCACCAGCAGCACACCATCGACCTCGGTGTGTCCGCCGATGGAGAGTGGGCCGCCACCCTCGTCCGGCGCG